>CAYTBG010000001.1:0-78676 GCA_964435925.1 uncultured Eubacteriales bacterium
TCCCCTTCTTTCATATCCAGAGCTTAAATTCCATGCTAAAGGCTGTTAATTTACAGCCAAGTCTTTTTGATCCAAAATTTTTGGGGGAACTTCTGTCCACGATTCCTATTGACTTGTTTTTAGCTCATTCATATAATGAAATCAGAATGAAAAAGAGGATCCTCATTTTTGCCTTCATACTTATCTTTCCCATGATGAATTATGCTTCTATCTTAAGAATTACTGTCGCGGCCCCTATTCATCCTATCACTTCAGAATATATTAGAGACACTATAGACAGGGCAGAAAAAGAAAATGCCAGCCTGGTCATATTAGCCATAAATACCCCTGGCGGTTTGGATTCCTCGATGAGAGAGATCATCGAGAAAATCCTAAGCTCGAGAACACCTATCCTGATTTATGTTAGTCCCAGCGGAGCCCGAGCAGCTTCAGCCGGATTTTTTATCGGCATTGCCTGTGACATCTTTGTCATGGCTCCTGGAACAAACACCGGTGCGGCTCATCCTGTCGGTGTAGCCATAACCGGACAGTCCATGGATAAAACTATGGAAGAAAAGGTCACCCATGACGCCGCCTCTTATATAAAGACGCTTGCTGAAAAAAGGGGGAGAAACACTAAGCTGGCTGAGGACGCTGTCAGAAAAAGCTTGTCTTATACCGAAAAAGAAGCCTTTGAGGGGAAATTGATCGATTTAATAGCCGCAAGTGAACGGGAAATAATCGAACATTTCGATGGGAAACGCATCAAGAGATTCGACGGAGAAGAATTATTACTTGAGCTCAAAGGTGAAGAAATAATTGATATCCCTATGTCGGCCAGACAGAAATTTCTTATCACTATTTCCAACCCCAACCTGGCTTATCTTCTCCTCATGTTAGGTTTACTCGGCCTTTATTTTGAATTCTCAAACCCGGGTTCTATCTTACCCGGTGTATTGGGTGGGATCTTCCTTCTATTAGCCATCTTTTCTTTCCAGATTTTACCGATTAATTATGTTGGTCTGATATTGATTTTATTAGCAATAGGATTATTCATCCTTGAGATTAAGGTCCAGAGTTATGGAATTTTATCTATAGGAGGAATCATAGCTATGATTATAGGCTCGATTATGCTCGTACCTGCTCCTATTCCAGAATTACGACCAAGTCTGAAATTTATCATTCCTGTGGCTATAGGCCTTTCTTCAATTTTTATCTTTCTGATCGTTATCACCGTTCGAGCTCATATGAGAAGAGTTCACACCGGCAAAGAAGGCCTTGTGGGAGAAATCGGAGTGGTTCAGAGTGATCTCAAACCAGAAGGCAAAGTTTTTGTCCATGGCGAATTATGGAACGCAGAAGCTTCTGAGGAAATTCCCAAGGGCACCAAGGTTAAAGTCCTTGAAGTCATGAATAACTTGGTGTTAAAGGTCACCAAATCCTAAAAAGGACGAGAACAATCTTGGAATTTTATTTAGCTGCAAGGAAAGGATTTAAGCTATTCAGATAAATCAGAGTCAAAGATTTATAAAGAGGCAAAACACAAAAAATTTAATTAAAGAAAATTAGCCTCGATTTTGTTAAAATTCAGCAGGCAATGAAAGCCAACTTTTAGATTAGGAGGTATGAAATGTTAACATTTCCGGTTATCGTGATTGGGTTCATCGTCCTTTACTTAATGAACTCAATTAAAATTTTGAGGGAATACGAAAGAGGAGTGATATTTCGACTTGGCCGGGTACTCAAAAACCCTAAAGGCCCAGGACTTATTTTTGTTTTTCCTCCGATCGACCGCATGGTCAGGGTAAGCCTTCGAATAATCGTCATGGACATCCCTCCTCAAGATGTTATCACCAAGGACAATGTTTCGGTAAAAGTCAATGCTGTTGTCTACTTCCGCGTTATGGAACCCCAAAAAGCTGTGATCGAGGTCCAAGATTACCAATACGCCACTTCTCAACTTGCTCAAACAACACTCCGAAGTGTGTTAGGGGTAGTCGAACTGGATGATCTTCTCTCAGAAAGGGAAAAACTCAATGCCCAACTTCAGGAAATCATAGATAAACATACAGATCCATGGGGAATCAAGGTTCAGCTCGTAGAAATGAAACATGTTGATCTTCCAGACAATATGGTCCGGGCCATCGCCAAGCAAGCTGAAGCAGAAAGAGAGAAAAGAGCCAAAATTATTCATGCTGAGGGGGAGTTCAACGCTGCAGATAAACTGCTTAAAGCAGCAGATATCATCTCAACTAATCCCCAGGCTCTCCAGCTCAGGTTTCTGGGCACTCTGTCAGAGATTGCAGTAGAAAAAAATTCAACCATTCTTTTCCCCCTTCCGATTGAAATGCTGAAGGCTTTCACGTATATAAAGTCAAGGACAAAAAAAGCAGACAATGAAGAATAGGGATTATAGAGAACTTCAACTTTCGAGTTCGCAACTTTTCTTTATTTTCTTGGCAATTCTGATCCTGGGTGTAGTCATTTTTCTCTTAGGAGTCTCAGTGGGTAAAAAGCAGGTTCAAATCATGAAAAGTGCGCAGATGACTACAAAAGAAAAGGTTGAGCCGGCTGGAGATCAAACTTCGCCGCCAGCCGAAGAGTCGAAGGAATCCATAAGCAAAGAATTAGCCTCTCTCCAAAAAACAAAGGAAGAAACTCAAAAGCAGCCCACAATGAGCGATGATAGGACGCTATTCTATGTCCAGGTCGGAGCTTTTAACAGAAGAGAGATAGCACTTTCCTTTGCCGATGTATTCAATCAGAGAGGCTATCCCGCTATTGTCCTTGATCCTTTTCCATCAGACAGAAGAGAGATATTTCGCGTGAGAATCGGTGGATACGCAACCAGAGAAGAAGCCGAAGAAGTCAGAACTAAGTTGAAGACAGAGACCAGTAGAACGACCGATTACTTCATAATTCGAAGCTAAACTCCGATAGCCCTTTTATCTCTTCTTCTATCAAGAACCAGGAAAATAAAAAAAAGTCCTGTAGGTATCCATATCTTGAAAGTCAAATTAAGGGATGTTCTCCTAGCTGTGGCGAGCGGAGGCCTGACCGCTCTTTCTTTTCCTAAGTTTTACCTTACATTTCTGGGTTGGATTTCCCTCATCCCTCTTCTATACATTATCTCAAAAAAAACTCCCAAGCAGTCCTTCCTTCTAGGACTTGCGGCCGGATTTTCATACTATGCCGTCCTGATCTACTGGATCCCTTTTGTCCCGGCTCACTACGGTAATCTATCCATCGGAGTTAGCCTTTTAATCTATATCATCCTTGTTCTTGTTCTGGCCCTTTTCTGGGCTTTATTCTGTCTCCTTTGGACGAAAATCTATCAGTCTTTTCCAAAATTAGCTTTTCTCCTCACACCTTTTATCTGGATATCTTTTGAATACACTCTTACTCATTTCTTAACAGGCTTTCCCTGGGGACTCCTCGGCTCAAGCCAGTATTCAAACATCTACTTCATCCAGCTTGCTTCGATCACCGGAGTTTATGGACTTTCTTTTGTGCTCGTTCTCTTCCAGTGCCTGTTTCTCTACTCCATGAAATACAAAGAAAAAGCCCCTTTTTTCATAGGCCTAGCTTTAGTGCTTCTTATCCATTTAGGCGGCTTTCTAAGCTTGAAAAAGATCCCTCACACAGAAAACTCCTTTACCGCTTCTGTCATCCAAGGAAATGTATCTTCTGATATCTACTGGGATAGGGTATCCAGCCAAGAGATCTGGGATCTCTTTAGCCAACACCTTCAACTGAGCCGACAGGCTTATGAGAAGGGATCTCGCTTTATCGTCTGGCCCGAATTCTCTGTTCCTCTCTGTTTCAGCTGTTCCGAAGATATTTATCTGGCTTTTAAGGGAAAGCTCTATCAATTTGTTCAAGGAACAAGATGCACTCTTCTCCTCGGCACAAATGAAAAAACTGGCACCCAAGAAAATATCCAGTACCACAACGCAGCCTTATGCCTTAGTCCGGATCTCTCCATGAGTCGTTACTATAAAATGCATCTTGTCCCGTTCGGGGAATACACCCCTTATAAAAAAATCTTTTTCTTTATCGAAAAAATGACCCATGCCATCGGAGATGTCACTCCCGGGACTCAGTATTCCCTGCATCAATTCAAAAATACAGAATTTGGCTCCCCAATATGCTATGAAATCATCTTTCCTAATCTTGTGAGAAAATTTGTGAAAAAAGGGGCAAGCTTTCTGGTCACCATCACCAATGATGGCTGGTACGGAAAAAGTGCAGCTCCTTACCAGCATTTCTCTATGGCTGTTTTAAGAGCCGTGGAAAACAGGAGATATCTTCTTCGAGCAGCCACCACAGGCATAAGCGGGATCATCGATCCCTTTGGCCGCACCCTATCCAAGTCTGAACTGATGACCCAGACGCATCTCACCGGAAACATCACTCCTTCCCAAAAACTCACCTTTTATACAAAATTCGGTGATATTCTCCCCAGGGCAAGCTTGACTTTAACGGCGATGTTTCTTATTCTGACTTTGGCGAAGAGAAAAGATGAAAGAAAAAAGTTCCGTTTCAAAAGCAAGTCACACTGAGCTCCTGGCAAAGATCAAAGAACAATTTTCTAAATTTGAAGAACTAAGAGGTTTTCTTTGACCTCAACCAAAAAAAGGCCAAGATCGAGGCCATAAACAAAGAGCTCTCCGCCCCCTCTACCTGGGAAAACAAAAAAAAATCCCAATCACTCCAGAAAGACAAAAAAAAATTAGAGAAAGAGGCCGAACTTTTCTCCAGGCTCTACGGGAAAAAAGAAGAGCTTGAAGTTTTGGTGGAGCTGTCTGAGGAAGGGGAAAATGTTGACGAAGAGATTAGGGAGAGTCTGGCTTTTTTTGAAAAAGATCTGGCAGAGGCGGAGCTCCAAATGCTTTTTATCGATGAAGATGATGCTCGAAACGCCATACTCACCATCCACCCTGGAGCAGGAGGCACTGAATCCCAGGACTGGACTCAGATGCTTCTCAGGATGTACCTTAGATACGCCGAAAGAAAAGGCTTTAAAGTTGAAATCATTGACTCTCTTCCTGGAGAAGAAGCTGGCCTGAAAAGTGTTACGGTTCGAATAGAGGGAGATTATGCCTACGGCAATTTAAGCCAGGATTCAGGAGTCCATCGCCTCGTCAGAATATCACCTTTTGATGCCAACAAAAGACGACACACCTCCTTTGCTGCTGTCTTCGTTTATCCTGAGGTCGATGAAGACATCGAGATTGAAATAGATCCTGAAGAACTACGCATTGATACATATCGCTCTTCGGGACGAGGGGGACAGCACGTCAATGTCACCGACTCTGCAGTAAGAATAACTCACCTTCCCACGCGCATTGTCGTTCAATGTCAGAACGAAAGGTCTCAGCACAAGAACAAAGCCAGTGCGATGAAAGTTCTAAGGGCCAGGCTTTACGAGCTGGAGAAGAAAGCAAAGCTCGAAAAGATAGAAAAATTGGAGGATGCAAAATCAGATATTGCCTGGGGAAACCAAATTAGGTCCTACGTGCTCCACCCCTACCGGATGATAAAGGACCTCCGGACAAAAGTCGAAATAGGGGATGTGGACAGGGTTCTGGACGGCGATATCGATGAATTCATCAAATCAAGCCTCCTCCTGCGAAAATCAGAATCTAAATCATAAGGAATTATCTTGTAGGAGCTTGACTCATCAAACCCACCTTTTATTAATATATTGATATATGGATTCGACTTATATTGTAGGGGCTTGATTCATCAAGCCCACCTTTAAAATTTTATAAATAACCTGATCTTATAAATAAATTGCGGGAGTTCGGTTCATCAAACCTGAGAGAAAAGGGACGAACGGATTATTTGATCTTACCCTTGGATTCTTCCCATATCCTGTCCATCTCTCCCAAGGTAACTTCGCCAAGCTCTTTTCCTTCCTCGTCCAATTTCTTCTCTATGAATTTAAATCTTTTTATAAATTTTTTATTGGCCTGTCTTAGAGCAATCTCCGGATTTATCCCTAGAAGGCGGGAGACATTGGCCATCGAAAAGAAAACATCTCCTATTTCACGGAATATTTCATCCTCTTTTTTCTCTTCTAAGGCCTTTTCTAACTCAGATATCTCTTCCTTTGCCTTTTTAAGGGCATCTAAAGGCTGACTCCAGTCAAATCCATAAGACGAAGCGCGGTTTCCGATTTGGAATGCTTCAATAAGGGAAGGAGAACATTTAGCCAATCCATCCAAAATTGATTGTCTTGCTTTCTCTTCTTTTTTCTGTCGATACCACTCATCGATAACTTTCTTTGAAGTCCTGATGCGCTTTTGAGCAAATATATGGGGGTGTCGACGGATCATTTTCTGGTTGATTCCTTCCAAAACATCAGAAATTGAAAATTTTTCTTTTTCTTTGAAAATGCGGGCTAAAAAAACAACCTCCATGAGAACATCCCCCAATTCCTCGGCCAATGACCTGGGGTCACCAGTACTGATTGCATCTACAGCCTCGTAGACTTCTTCTAAAAAATAATTGGCAATAGATTTTTCATCCTGTTCCCTATCCCAGGGACATCCTTTTTCACTCCTGAGATTGTCCAGGATCTCGACCAATTGCTCAAATTTTTTTCCTGCATTCTTAGTATCTCTCATTTCTCTTCCCCATTGAATTATTCCATGGAATATCATAGAATTATATACCAATTCATTAAAAATATTTTAAACCAGAAAAAATTTCAATCCCACAAGTTTCTGAATAATTTTTTTAAAGATAGAGGAAAAAATGCCAGAAAAAGAAAAAAGCAAAAAGAAACAAACAAAAAAGAAAAAACCTGAGGAGACACAAGGAATCATTCCTCCTCTTGATTTCAGCTCGCTCGTTCTTCCTTTTTACACTCAGGCTGTAATAAAGCTGGGCCTGGCCAAAGATCCCTTAACCAACAAAGAAGAAAAAAACCTGGAATTGGCCAAGAGATCGATTGATTTACTCGAGCTTCTGAAAAAGACGACAAAAGGAAATCTCAAGCCTGAAGAGGAAAAATTCTTAGACGCTTGTCTTTACCAGCTCAGGACGGCCTACATGGAGAAATTAGATATAATCAAGTTGTAATCTCATGCAAGTTATAAAAGGCTTTGAAAAATACTTACCCTTTTCCAGCGAATCAATTTTGGCCATAGGAAATTTTGATGGCATTCATTTAGGACATCAAAAAATTCTGCAACTACTTGAAGAAAAAGCCAAAAATCATGCTCTCCCCTCCCTGGTCCTGACATTTTCTCCCCATCCAGAAAAAATTCTGGGAGGGAAAATAATAAAAATGATTCAAACACTCGATCAGAGAGTGAGAGAGATAAAAAAAATTGGTATTAAGGCTGTTTTAATCGTGCCTTTCGATGAGAAATTTTCAAGCCTTTCCGGTCAGGATTTTATACAAAAGATCGTTGTAAATACCCTTAAAGCAAAGGTAGTTATTGTCGGAGAAAATTTTCGCTTTGGAAAAAATCGTGAAGGAGATATTTCACTTCTCCAACAATCGGCTTCAAGATTCAACTTTCAGGTTTATTCAATCCCTCCAGTAGTCAAGGATAGGATGACTGTAAGCAGCAGTCTTATCCGAAGCTCTCTCCTGGATGGAAAGATAGAACTTGCTAATGACTTGCTGGGAAAACTTTATGAAATAGAGGGCAAAGTGATAAAGGGCAAATCCCGAGGAAAAACTCTTGGTTTTCCGACTGCCAACATTGAGGCAGAAAATGAAATCGTCCCTCCCGGGGTCTTTATTACAACTGCCTGGATAGATTCTAAATCATTTCCGTCTCTGACCAACGTAGGAAATCGCCCTACATTTAACCAACAAGAAACAATTATCGAATCCTTTATCATAAACTTGAACAAGAATCTTTATGGAGAGAAAATAAGAGTCAATTTTATAAAAAAGATAAGGAATGAAATGAAATTCAAAACTCCAGATGACCTCTCCCAGCAGATTAAGAAAGATCTTGAAAAGGCGAAAGATTATTTCAGCTTAAAGAGCTAGATCATGTTCCCCCTATTCCCCGCATATATCCTTGACTTTTTCCCTAATATATTGCATTTTCTTAGGGAAAGAATGAATTTTTTCTCAAAAAAGGAACAAAACCTTCCCCTTAAATCAGGAGTCATTTTATGGTAGAAAAAATTAAAGCTAGGGTAATGGATTCCCACAAGATTAACAGAGCCATCCAGCGAATGACTACAGAGATAATTGAACGCAACCGCAACCTAAAAAATCTGGTTATAGTCGGAATAAGGACAAGAGGGATCTATCTGGGAAAGAGAATATCAAAATTGATTAACGAACTAGAAAAGAAAAATATTCCCGTAGGGGTTTTGGACATAACTCTTTATCGAGATGATTTCTCAGAATCGGAAGCCCAGCATATGGTCAAAAAGACAGAAATAAATTTTTCTGTAGCTAAAAAAGATGTTCTCCTTGTGGATGACGTTCTCTTTACCGGGAGAACAATCCGAGCTGCCATGGACAGCCTGATCGACCTGGGGCGACCCAAGACAATTCAGCTTCTAGTCCTCATCGACCGCGGTCATCGTGAGCTGCCTATCAGAGCTGATTACGTAGGGAAGTTTCTTCCAACCTCTAAACGAGAGGTTGTCCAAGTCCAGCTCAAAGAAATCGACAAAATCGATGAGGTCCTTATCACAGAGCCACCTGGAATAAAATAGGATAAGGTAATTGGCCTTCAAACACAAACATCTACTTGGTATCCAGGCCTTAACTCCTTCAGAGATTATTACAGTGCTGGATACAGCAGAATCCTTTTATGAGATTTCTACTCGGGAAGTAAAGAAAGTCCCGACTTTAATAGGAAAAACTATAATCAACCTCTTCTTTGAACCCAGCACCCGGACCAGGAGTTCTTTCGAGCTGGCAGCAAAAAGATTGAGCGCAGATATTGTTAACTTTAATCAGCAGACAAGCAGCGCAGTTAAGGGAGAAAGCCTGAAGGACACTATCTTAAACCTCGAGGCCATGAATCCCGATGCCATAATAATCAGGCATTCTTGCTCAGGAGTTCCCCACTTCACAACTATCTTCTGTCAATCCCACATTATAAACGCGGGTGATGGATCCCATGAACATCCAACTCAGGCACTTCTTGATGCCTTTACTATTAGACAGGAAAAAAAGAATTTTAAAGGCCTGAAGGTTACAATTGTTGGAGATATCCTTCACAGTCGAGTCGCACGATCCAACATCTTTCTCCTCCAAAAGCTCGGAGCAAGAGTCGTTCTTGTTGGACCACCCCCTCTTCTTCCCCTGGAAATGAAGAAATTTGGAGTCGGCATAGACTTCAACCTCGATAGAGCTCTAGAAGGAGCAGATGTGATCATGATGCTCAGAATCCAGATGGAAAGGCAGCAAAAAAATTTCTTCCCGTCTATTCGAGAATACAGAAATCTTTACAGTCTGACAGAAAAAAGGTTCCGACGCGCGAAAAAAAAGGCCATCATTATGCATCCTGGTCCCATAAATAGGGGTATCGAAATCTCAGCAGATATGGCTTATTCGGCGAAATCCGTCATACTCAAGCAGGTTGAAAACGGGATTGCAGTCAGGATGGCGGTTCTCTACCTTTTGCTGGGAGGAAAAGAACGTGAAACTTTTGCTTAAGAACGGAAGAGTCATTGATCCCTCTTCGGGAACAGATGGCAAGTTAGATATTTTAATAGAAAAGGGGAAAATTGTTGATATAAAAGCAAGGATTGAAGCCAAGGGAGCAAAAGTCATCGATGCCTCAAGGTTAGTAGTTGCTCCGGGCTTTATCGACATGCATGTCCATCTCCGAGAGCCAGGCCAAGAGGATAAAGAAACCATAGCGACCGGCGCCGCTGCCGCAGCCAAAGGAGGTTTCACTTCCATCGCCTGCATGCCCAACACTGACCCTGTTAATGATAATCGGGGATTGACCGAGTATATTCTCTCTGAGGCAAAGAAAAGAGCTGTGGTCAATATCTTTCCCATAGCCTCCATAACCAAGGGGCAAAAAGGCGAAGAGCTAACAGATATGGCTGACTTGGTGGATGCAGGAGCTGTTGCCTTTTCTGACGACGGTCAGTCTGTAGAAAGCAGCCAGATCATGCGTCGTGCTCTGGAATATTCAAAACCTTTAAACACTCTTATCATCGAGCACTGCGAGGATAAAAATTTAAGCAGTGAAGGTGTAATGCACGAGGGGTATTATTCCTATCTTTTTGGTCTGGCGGGCATTCCTGCTTCCTCAGAGGAGATAATGGTTGCTCGAGACACTATACTTGCCCAAGAGGCTGAGGCAAATATTCATATTGCGCATTTGAGTACTAAAGGAGCTGTAGACATTGTCAGAAATGCAAAGAAAAAAAAGATAAAGGTCACTGCAGAAGTGACTCCCCATCATCTTTTTTTAACCGATTCTTATCTTGAAAATTATGACACAAGCCTGAAAGTAAATCCTCCTCTCAGAAGCAAAGAAGATGTCCAAGCTTTAATTCAAGCAGTGAAGGAAGGAATTGTGGATGTCTTTGCAACTGATCATGCTCCTCATACGCCGGATGAAAAGGATGTTGAATTCGATAAAGCCCCCTTTGGCATAAACGGCATAGAAACTGCAGTTTCTCTCCTTCTGGATAGGCTTGTGAGCAAAAATATCATTTCACTCAAAAGATTCATTGAGATGATATCCACCACTCCCTCCCTTATTCTTGGACTCGAAAACAAGGGAAAAATATGTGTGGGAGCTGACGCTGATCTGACCATCTTGAACCTCAACAAAGAAATTGTTGTTGACGTCAGCACCTTTAAATCAAAAAGCAGGAATAATCCTTTTCAAGGCTGGAAATTGAAAGGAACTCCAGCGATGACAATCGTAGGAGGAAAAATCGTCTATCCTTTCCTTTCTTCGAAAAGCTTATAAAAGATAGGAGTCGAACCAGGAGGAAAAACAAATTTCGTCATGAAAACAAATATCCCCCTATTTGAAAAAAAGTTAGGTTATAGTTTCAAAAACAAGTCTCTGCTGGTCCAGGCATTAACCCACAGTTCTTACGCTTACGAAAATCTACAAACTGTAGAATCGGACAATGAAACTTTAGAATTCTTAGGAGATTCTGTTCTTGGCCTCATCATTGCTGACTACCTCTGTACCACCTATCCTGACATATCCGAAGGTGAGCTCTCCAAGCTCAAATCCTCTGCAGCAAAAACATCTTCGCTTTCTTACTTCAGCAAAAAAATAAAACTTGATAAAAATATACTCCTGGGCAAGGGTGAGGAAAAAAGCGGAGGGAGGAAAAAGAAGACTATCTTAGCCGGAGCCTTTGAAGCAGTGGTAGCAGCTATATATATAGACGGTGGATTTGATGCTGCCAGAAATTTTCTCCTCTCCCTCCTTGAATCTTTGTTCAAAAAAATCAAGGCCGATAGTCACATGATCAACAACTACAAATCGGCTCTGCAAGAATATCTCCAGAAGGAAGATCTCCCTGCTCCTCTTTATAAAACCATCACAACCATAGGACCTGACCATAGAAAAAATTTTGTGGTTGAAGTTTTCTTCGAAAAGGAATCTCTGGCAAAGGCAAAAGGTAATTCCAAAAAGCAAGCTGAACAAAATGCCGCTCAAAAAGCTCTAAAGAATTTTCTGGGGAAAAAAATGAAGGCATTCACATCTGATACATTCATCATGAAGAAAAAGAGATGATTGAATCTTACGCTTTTGGACGCATGGATGTGGATAGTCACACATACACCTCTGACCTTATCATTTTTCCTGATAGGGTAAATGACTCCTGGTGGCGAAAATCTGGCCATAACCTTTGTCTCGAAGACATAGAAGATGTCCTCAAGGAGAAGCCTGAAGTCCTGGTAGTCGGCACCGGCTTCTACGGTATAGTGAACGTGGAAGAAGAAGTGAAAAGCCAAGCTCAATCTCAGGGGATAGAGCTTATCATCGAAAAGACAAAAAAGGCTGCTCAAAGTTTCAACAAATTCGCTTCTAAAAAAAAGACGATCGGTGCCTTCCACTTGACCTGTTAAATACCTGATTTTTTCTTTATAATTTTAAAAGCGCACTCTTTAACCTATCTCAAATGGCTAAATGCTCTAAATGTAAAAAAAGAAAGGGAAAAAGGTATTGTGTTGCTTTAGGAGATTATCTGTGCAGCCTTTGCTGTGGTCTCCTCAGGGAAAAAGAAATACACTGCCCTCAAAGCTGTACTTTTCTCAAAAAACACAAACCTTACCAGGAGCAGCGAATTATTGAAAAGAAGCCAGTATCCTCCCCAAGAGCTTTATCCCCAGAAGAAGATATTTTGAATGATGAGAGGATGGCCTGGCTTGCTGTTCATATAGAAGCGCCTTTGAAAGAATACTCAGAAAAAAAAGAGTCTTTTACTGACAGAGAAGCCCTTTTGTCTCTGGAATATGCCAGAGAGAAAATTGAAAAAGATAAAAGACTTCTCTTTATTCCGGAAGAAAAGAGTAAGCCAAAAAATGAAATCGGAGAAGCGATCTTTCAGAATATAGAGAGATGCCGGTATGAGCGAAAGATCATCCTTCCGGGAGAAGTAGCAATCTACAAGAAAGAAGAAAAAATCCAGTGCCTTGAGCGGATTATATTTGGAGTCAAATTCTGGGCAAAGGAAAACTTCGAAGGCAGAAATTACATCGATCAGGTTATAAAGCGTTTCGCCAGAATAAAAGATCTATCCCGCCAGAAAAAAATCATCACCACCTAATTTTAGGGAGGATAATAATGGAAAAGAAAAAAAGAAGGCCAATAGTGGCTGCAATTTTATCCTCGCTGGCTCCCGGCCTGGGTCAGCTCTATAACGGTCAAGTTATAAAAGGAATTATCTTCCTTTTATCTCTTATTTTGCTACCAATTATAATGTTCAGAATAGGACTCCATTATAGCTATTACGGATTGGCTATCATTCTCCTAATTTTTATGTTTTTCCTGTTATTTATTATAGGTGAAGCATTCTTTACGGCCATCAAAAAAAAAGAGTTCATCCTCAAGTCATACAATAAGTGGTATATCTATCTCCTCATTATTCTTCTGATCAACAGCATTGTCCTGATCCCTACAAATTTTTTGACGAATAAAGTTTTAGGGTTCAGTGCATACAAAATGCCGACAGGAAGCATGGAGCCAACTCTACGCATCGGTGATTATTTAGTCGCAGATCTTAAATATTTCAAGAAAAACGAACTGCAAAGGGGGAACTTAATAATATTCAAGTATCCCGAAGATCCCGCTAAAATTTTCATCAAAAGGATTATCGCCCTGGAAGGGGAAAAAATCGAGATCAAGAGCAAACAGGCTTACATAAACGATGTTCCCCTCCCGGAAGGCTACAAAGTCCATCTTGATAATAAGGTTTACCCAGGAATAGATAATTTTGGCCCTGTTATTGTGCCTTCTGATCACTGTTTTGTTCTGGGGGATAACCGTGATAACACTATGGACAGCCGACACTGGGGTTCTTTGCCTCTCAGGAATATAAAAGGAAAACCTCTCTATATCTATTGGGCCAGGGATATAACCCGAATCGGCATGAAGATAAAATAGGAATAAGAAGATAAAATTTTTATCCCTTGCTCATAAGCTCCCCGACAAAGCTAAGCGGAGGGATGTTGTCGCAGACGATTTTTATAGTTGCAGCAGTGGGAACAGCTAGGATCATGCCCGCAATTCCCCACATCCAACCCCAGAAAAAAAGGAAAAAAAGAACAACAAGAGTACTCAACCCCAATCCTTGTCCCATCACCCTTGGCTCAATAAAGTTTCCTATGATCATCTGGATTGAACCCAGAATGATCAAAATCCAAAAAGCCGGCCAGAGCGTTTCGAATTGAAAAGCTGCGACGGTTAAAGGCAGAGCAGTGGCTATTATGGATCCAATATTAGGAACGTAATTCAGGATAAATGTAAAAAAACCAAAAACTATGGCAAAATCGACACCAAAAATCATCAGGACAACTGTCGCCAGAACACCTGTGACAAAGCTAACTATTGTTTTTATTGCCAAGTACTTCTGGATTTGATTATCGATCTTCTGAATAACATTGATAATCTGCGAGGATTTCTCTTTATTAAATGATTTTTCAATTTTTACTTTTATATTTCCCCGGCCTGCTAAAATAAAAATTAGAAAAATAAAAACTAGAAAAAGAAGGGCAATAAAAGAGAAAAAGGGACCGAGAGATGAAAGAAGAAAACCTCCTATTCTGTTCATATCAAGTTGTTCAACCCAACCCACGTTTTCCCATTTAGGAAAGGTGAGCTTTAGTTGCTCTTGGATCGAAGCTAAAATCGAGCTTATTTTCTGACCGTATTTTGGAAACTCAGAAGCAAAACTTTTGCCGCTCGAATAAAAAAGAAGCCCCAAGAGGTAGATAATAAAAAAACTGAATATTATGATAAATAAAATAGAAACAGCTCTAGGAATTTTCTTGCGAGTCAAGAAATCCAGGATCGGAGAGAGGATAAAGGAAAGAAACATAGCTAAAAAAAAGGGAAAAAGAACAGGCTTTGCCTGTTGTAAAACAACCCCCGCGGCAAAAACAACAAGAATTATAAGAGCGGCAGCGACAACTTTATTCCCTTGCATTGGCCCTTCTTAAATTCTTTGCTCATTATAATCTATTTAGAATTAAAATCAAAATTAAAAAAAGCAGAAAAGGGGACAGGCTACTTTTCTGTATGAGCTGTCCCTGAGCATAATTAGTCCCCCTTCTTCCAGAAAAAGTAGCCTGTCCCCTTTCTTATCAATTTGCTCCCTTTTTAAATTACAAACACGCAAATTCAGGATGTAATCAGACTAATAAAAAAGTTATTTTTTTAAAGACTCGATCAACATCCCAAAATACTTATCCCCTACTTCTAGAGATTCGTCCTTTATTTTCATTACCCCGCAGAGGTAATTCTCAACTCTGGCCAGGTAAATGTTGTGGTAGTAACGGTCTTTGATGCAAAACCCTGCGGAGATTTCCTCGACGCTCTGCTTGCCTTTTTTTCCCAGATATTTCTTTAGCATATTCCGGGCATCGTCTGCATTTTCTCCCTCTATTAAAAAACAATCAAACTCAAGGTCCTCAAGTTTATAATTAGCCAGATAACCACTGTGGAGAAAACTGTAGCCCATAAAATTGCGCAAGATAAACTTTTCACTGTTTCGAACGAGCCCTTGCTGAGGGAAAAAGGCTAGGGCAGGCGGGAGAGTTCCTTTATCTTTGACTCTCTTCACAACTTCCTGAGAAAAGAGCTTCAGGAAGTCAGCAGAATCTTCCCCGCTGTCAAAACAGAGAAGCTTTACATAATATTTCCCGACGATAAAATTCAGAGTTTCTTCTTCTAGATATCCTTGGTTACCTAAGGAGATAAATTGGCTATCAGGAAATCGCTCCGCACTGTAAATCCCGAATGAATTTATTTCGTTTCCCATATCATAAATTTCTATAATAAGAGAGGCGTTACTATCTCCTTTTTCATACTGCCCTATGGTCAATTCTTTAAAATCATAGGAAAGGTAGATCTCAGCAGCACCATTGATATACTCGAAAAGTATTTCCGGAAAATAATCCTGGGGAGCTTCAGGAATCTTCCAAGCAACAACGTCAGGTAAGAGGAAATGGAGCGAAGAAACATTCCCCTCTTCTAATAGAGCTCCTTTCGCATTTAAAAAAGAAAAAAACAGAACAAAAGGAAGGAAGAGTTTTAATAATTCTTTGGGCTTCGAAATTCTCATCATTATTACTCCATACATTAAACGAGGCTTTTTTCACTATAAGCTCAAATCCCTTTTTTGACAAGTCAAAATTAACTCCAGTAAGCATCTCCATTTATGTGATAACTGGTTGCAATGTTCAGGACAAAGGTTTTGGGAATAAGATATTTCCCAAAACCTTCTCCAATCACAGATTTGGAGATGCTTCCTCAACCCCATTGACATCAAATTGAAAGAGGAGTACTTTTTAATTGCCATGGCATCAAAAGTCGTTCTAATCAGAGGAAAGGGAGTCCTGAAAGAAGGGGGAAATATAGATCGAAAAAAGCTACTTAACATGTATAATCGGGGAATTAAAATCTTGATGGATAAGCAAAATCCAAAAGATGGCCTTCGTCTAATCTTCCAAAGCTCCGACAGAGTCGGGATAAAAATAAACACCATCGGCGGAAGAAAGCTTTCTTCCCGCCCTGAAGTTTCCTTCTTATTAGCCAAATTGCTTCAAGAAAGCGGAATCCAGCCTAAAAACATAATCATCTGGGACCGAACTAACAGGGAACTGAGGGAAGCAGGATACAGTCTGAACCTCAACGGCAGCGGCATCAAGGTTTTTGGAACAGATACCCAAGGAATCGGCTATGATTCTCAACTCACTTCTCATCTCAATATCGGCAGTCTTTTCTCTTCGATTCAATCGAATAAGATCACAGCCTCCATAAGCCTTGCCATTTTAAAGGACCACGGCATGGCAGGAGTCACGGCGGGAATGAAAAACTATTTCGGAGCCATCCATAATCCCAATAAATACCATGATTTTAACTGCAATCCCTTTGTAGCTGAGCTTTTTGAGACAAAACATATAAAAAGAAAGCACAAACTCACCATCCTGGACAGCCTGATTGTTCAATATCATCGTGGACCTTCCTACCATGCCCCATGGGCAGAAAAATACGAGGCTCTTATTTTCAGCCTGGATCCTTTGGCAGCAGACTATGTCGGCTGGCAAGTCATTGAAAAGCTCAGAGCCAAGAAGGGACTTCCCTCTTTAAAAGAAGAAAAAAGAGCCCCTGTTTATCTTAAAACTGCTGAAAAAATGGGATTGGGAAAAGCAAGTCCGGAAGAGATACAAATTATAGAAGAGGAAGTATGAAAAGAAGACAATTCTTCAAAACAGCAGGGGGAACCACCCTTCTAGCAAGTACGGGTTTGATGAATAGAACCTCTACATTTCCGGCACTCCTCATGGATCTCTATGCTCTTGGTGGGGAAGCAAACCTTTCAAAGGTTGAAGCGCGCTACTATAAAAAACACCCTGACAGGGAAGTAGAATGTACTCTTTGCCCTCGCTTCTGTAAATTGGGGGATAAAGAAAGAGGCTACTGCGGAGTTAGAGAAAATATAGGAGGCACTTACTACACGTTAGTTTACGGCAAGGCCTGCTCTATCGCAGTTGATCCCATAGAAAAAAAACCTCTCTTTCACTATCTACCCAAAAGCTCTGCTCTGTCTATCGCTACTGCGGGCTGCAATGTGAACTGCAAATTCTGCCAGAACTGGGAGATATCCCAGGTCAGACCGGAACAGGTCCAAAACTATGACTTCCCTCCCCGGGCAGTCGTGGAAGCTGCCCAGAAGTACCACTGTGCTGTAATCGCCTATACGTACACAGAACCTGTTATCTTCTATGAATACATGTACGACACGTCTTTAGAAGCCCGGAAAAAAGGAGTCAGGAACGTTGTCATCACTGGAGGACATATAAACCCTGAACCTATGGAGGATCTGACAAAAGTTGTGGATGCAATAAAGATCGATCTTAAAGCTTTCTCCCAGGACTTTTACACAAATTATGTGAGAGGAGAGCTCCAGCCAGTCCTTGAAGCCATAAAGATCGTGCATAAAAGCTCTACCTGGTTGGAACTCGTTTATCTTGTCATCCCTACCCTAAACGATAGTTCGGATGAAATCCGCAAGATGTGCCAGTGGATTATGAAAGAAATCGGTCCTGATGTACCTCTCCATTTTTCCCGCTTTGTTCCTATGTATCTTGTGAAAAACCTTCCTCCAACTCCTGTATCCACCCTGGAAAAAGTTCGAAAAATCGCTCTCGAAGAGGGGATTCATTACGTTTACATAGGAAATGTCCCCGGTCATTCAGCAGAAAGCACGTATTGTCCCCAATGTAAAGAAATTGTTATTGAGCGGAAAGGCTATAGTATAAGTAAAATTGCGCTCAAAGGAGGCAGATGCAAATATTGTGATAATCCCATTCCAGGGATCTGGATTTGATTACTTTTCTCCCGCCTTTTCTTCTGGGTTTCCTTGCTCTCTCCTTCCAAATTTTTTTGTTGAGAGAATTCTCTGTTCATTTCTACGGAAACGAGATCACTTTTGGTTTCATTCTTGCTTCCTGGCTTTTGTGGGGTGGGCTGGGAAGTATTTCTGCCTCGAAACTGAAATTTCATCCCCACAGGTTTCCCCAAGCTTATTATGCTGTTATACTTTTTCTCCCTCTCTGTCTCGTAGTCCTCAGGTTTTCCCGGTTCGTCCTGAGAGTGCTTCCCGGGGAGATCACGGGAATAATCCCGATGTTGTTCTATTCTCTTGTACTTACTTTTTTTATAAGTTTCCCTCTGGGAATTCTTTTTGTCTTCAATGCTCATTTCCAGAAGGGGGATCTTTATCGCGTTTATTTGTTGGAGTCTCTGGGTTCTTCTGTAGCAGGATTAATTGTCTATCTTTTTCTAATTCCGGCTTTCTCCAACTGGCAGGGAGCTGCGATTGTTGGAGCATCTGTTTCTCTCTTGATTTTCTTTTCCTTTGGCAAAAAAAAACAAGTTATTCTCCCTCTTTCCATTCTCATTTTCCTGGCGGCTTTCATCATCTTTGACATCCCCAGCCAGAAAATTTACTGGAAGCCCTTTTCTCTTATAAAAAGCAAAGATACACCCTACGGCAAACTCCAGATTCTGAAAACCGAGGAGCAGATTTCCCTGTATAACAACAACCTTCATGATTATTCCTACCCTAATCTAGCTGCTTCTGAGGAATCTGTCCATTTTGCTCTTCTCCAGAATCCCAGGGCGAAAAATGTTCTGATGGTGGGCGGAGGAGCTGGTGGAGGCTTGAGCCAGATTCTTAAATATTCTCAGGTCGAGGTGGACTATGTCGAGCTCGACCCTGAAATTATTCGACTCTCCCTCCAATTTCTACCCGAAAAAGAGAAGAGTGTCTTAAGGCATAAAAGGATCCATATATTCTATCAGGATGGAAGAGCCTTCCTCACCGAAACTCAGAAAAAATACGATATGATAATCCTCAACCTGCCTGAACCGGCTACAGCCCAAATCAATCGTTTTTATACCAAAGAATTCTTCTATGAAGCGAGAGAAAAGTTGACTGAGAAAGGTGTGTTTTCTTTTCGAGTCCACTCGGCAGAAAATTATATAAGCCTTGAGCTTCAAAGCTTCCTCTCCTCCCTGTATTTCACCCTCAAGGAAGCATTCTCTTTCGTAGAAGTTGTACCTGGAGATACAAACATATTCCTGGCTTCGTCTCAGCCTCTATCCATAGAATTCGAGGAACTCAGCCAGAAAATAGAGGACCTAAACCTCCAGAATTCCTATGTAAGCCCCGAGCTCCTGTTTTCTCGTCTCAGCCCACTCAGGATAGAATTTATAAAAGAGAAAGTATCTTCGGGTAAGCAAACAATAAACCAGGACTTCTCCCCAATAAGCTATTTCTATAACTCTGTGCTCTGGAGTACTCAGTTTAAAGGATTGGAGAGGAAAATATTTTCTTTTTTCTCCGAGGTTCATTTCTTCTGGCTCTTGGATTTTCCTCTAATTCTTTTTATCTCTCTGCTGATTATCCTCTGGTTGAGACGGAAAAAATCAACTTTTCCCCTCGTTCCTCTGGCTGTTATGGGTTTCACCACCCTAGTCGTTGAGATCATCGTTATCATCTCCTTCCAAACTATGTATGGATACGTTTATCGCCGGATTGCGCTGCTTCTCACCTGCTTTATGATGGGCCTTTTTTTTGGCTCTTTCAGGGGCAAGAAGAGAAAAAGAATTTATTTCGCTCAGTTACTTTTCATCCAATTTGGCATTCTTCTCCTTGTCCTCCTTCTCCATCTTTCTTTGAAGATACATCCCCCCGAGCTTTTTTTCTTTATTTATCTTCTTCTCCTTGGCTTTTTGGGAGGAGATATGTTTGTCGTTTCCAACAATCTCTTTTTAAGAGAGAAAAAGAACTACGGCCTGGGCTATGGCTTAGACTTGCTGGGTTCTTTCTTTGGAGCACTTGTCGCCTCTTCTTTCCTTATCCCTTTAATCGGGCTTCCTCTTCTTCTTAAATATCTCTTCCTCCTTAATTCATTCTGCATTCTCTTTCTCTTCGGAGGACTGAAAAGAAATTAAATTTAGGCCAAATATTTATGCTGTTAATAGAAAAAATAAAAATGGGGACTGTCTCCGTTTTCGAAAAGAGAAAAGTGGCAGGATTTGTAATAAAAAAAGAACGCTTCACAAAATGGACCTCTCCCCTTTTTTGCTCTTTTTATTGTCCCCTTATAAAAAAAAAGGCCTGTCCCCTTTTTTGAAAAGATTCTGAGTTTTTATAAAATTTTTGCCTCTATAACTAAAAATTGCCTAAAAAGATGGGAAAAGTGGCAGGATTTGTGCCGAAATAACATAATTTTCTTGACAGAATTCACGAATTATGTTGTACTAAGAATTAATTCATTTCTATACTTATCCTATATTACCTATAGGAAATTGCGTTCTATAATATAAATGAGTAAACTCTGATGAGAATCAACATCTCCAGAAAAAAAATCAAAGATCCCTTTGTGACCAAGGTGGAAGAACTAAGCGGCCAGAATCTTCTTGCCTGTTATCAATGCGGCAAGTGCTCTGCGGGCTGTCCTGCTATCTCTGAAATGGACATCCTTCCCAATCAAATAATCCGTTATGCCCAGCTTGGCATGAAGGATGAGCTTTTGAAGTCAAAGTCCATCTGGATTTGCGCTTCCTGCTTTACCTGCAACGCTCGCTGTCCTAAAGGAATAAACATTGCAGAAGTTATCGAAGCCTTAAGGCAAATATTGCTGCGCAAAAGAGAAGATCACCTCAAGGTTGAAAAGCTTTCAGATGCAGAAAAGGCAGGTGTCCCTCCCATTGCCATCATAAGCAGCATGAGGAAATTTACCTCATAAATTTTGAATTATGATATATAATTTTTTTTATCAAAATAGCATAAGGAATCATAATGAAAATAAGTTATTATCCTGGTTGCACTCTGAAAAACAATGCGAAAAATTTTGAAGACTCAGCCTTATGTTCCTTAAAACACCTCGAAGTAGAAGTTGAGGAACTTGAACGATGGAACTGCTGTGGAACTGTCTTCTCTTTGGCAACTGATGACTTGATTCATCACGTAGCTCCTATCCGAAACCTCATCCGAGTCAAGGAAGCCAACACAAACAAAGTAATGACTCTCTGCGCCATGTGTTTCAACACCTTGAAAAGAGCAAATGAAAGAGTAAGATCCGACCCGGAGAGCCTTGATAAGATAAATAAATTTATGTATCGCGAGGAAGTCAAATACCAAGGAGACGTTAACGTCCTCCACCTCTTGGAGCTGCTGAGAGATGAGATAAAATTCGAAAACATCGCCAAAAAAGTCGTCAAGCCTTTGAAAAACCTGAAAATAGCTAATTACTATGGCTGTCTTTTAGTCCGTCCCAAAGAAATTGGTCTTGACGATGTTGAAAATCCGACTGTTTTAGAAAATCTCATGACTGCTCTGGGGGCAGACGCCATAGATTTTCCTTATAAGACTGAATGCTGTGCTTCTTACCAAACTGTCGATAAACCTGAAAACGTAGCTGATAGAACATACCAAATCCTCACCTCGGCTCAATCACAGGGCGCTGAGCTTGTATCTTTGAGCTGTCCGCTCTGTGCTTTTAATCTTGACCACCGTCAGAAAGTAACTGTCCAGAAATATCCTGAGTTCAAAAATATGCCAATCCTTTATTTTACCCAGCTCATGGCTCTTGCCTTAGGTTGTCCTGAGAAAGATTTAAGGTTAGATCTCCATTATATTGACCCGAAGCCCATTTTGAAAGAAAAAGGATTACTCTGAGGAGCAAATGGTTTATTTCGGCGATTTAAAAGAAAAAAAGGGCAAAATCCACATCGACAAGGACAGATGCAAGGGATGTGGATTCTGTGTGGAGTACTGCCCAAAAGATGTGCTCGAGATGTCTGAAGAATTCAATTTAAAGGGCTATCATCCTCCCTATATCAAGAATGAGGATGAATGCTGTTATTGTCAGCTGTGCGAGACAATTTGTCCTGAGTTTGCCATATTTGTCACTCTTAAAAAAGAGGAGGAAGAAGGTGAAAAAGGTGAAAGCAGACCCTAAAGGAGTTTTAACCGGAGCTCATTATATAGACGGGGATTTTTCTCTTGCTGAGGGAGCTCTGGCGGCTGGATGCCGTTTTTTTGCAGGTTACCCTATTACACCATCAACTGAAACAGCGGAAAGATTTTCTGAAAGAATTCCCACTGTGGGAGGAGTTTTTATCCAGATGGAAGACGAGCTCGCATCCATGGCAGCTCTGATAGGAGCCTCCTGGGGAGGGAAGAAAGCCATGACCGTTACTTCTGGACCCGGTTTTTCGTTGATGATGGAGAATATAGGATTAGCCTGTATGATGGAAACTCCCCTTGTGATTGCCAATGTCCAAAGAGGAGGCCCTTCAACAGGACTTCCCACCTTAACTGGTCAGCAGGACATGATGCAGGTAAGGTGGGGATCCCACGGGGATTATGAGATAATTGCCCTCGTCCCTGATTCTCCTCAGGAGTGTTTCGACCTCACTATAGAAGCTTTCAATCTATCTGAACTATACAGGGTTCCCACCTTTGTCATGACCGACGAATGCGTGGGCCATATGACTGAGAAAGTTGTCATCCCGCCACCTGAAGAAATTGAACTGGTCGAAAGAAAATGGTACACAGGTCCAAAGGATAAATATCTTCCTTACAAGCCTGACAAAGACATGATCCCTTTCATGGTCAAGGCAGGCGACGGCTATCGTTTCCACTCAACCGGATTAACCCGGGACGAACGCGGCTACCCTGCTATCAACGCCGAATGGCAGGATGTCTGTGTTCGCCATCTGGTGGATAAAATCAATATGAATGCCGACAAAATCATTAAACTTGAAGAAGATGAAACCGATACTGCAGAAATCATAGTCATCTCCTACGGAATCACCTCAAGAGTTACGACAAGAGCTGTCCAGCAGGCAAAAAAAGCAGGTATAAAAGTGGGATCGATAAGGCTTATTACTGTCTGGCCTTTCCCTGAGAAGCGAATAAAAGAGCTGGCGAAGAAAATAAAGGCATTCGTCGTTCCTGAGATAAATTATGGTCAAGTTGTCCTAGAAGTGGAACGGTGCGCTGAAGGCCAAGCTCCGGCCATCCGTGTTCCTCACTGCGGTGGATGGGTCCACGATCCAGATGATATTTTTAAAGCTATCAAGGAGGCTTCAAAATGAAAGAAGAAGGTCATCTCGAAGAAAAAAACCCTATGGAAGGTTTATTGAGGATGGACAGAATCCCCCACATCTGGTGCCCTGGCTGTGGAATAGGAACTGTTGTCACTTCTTTCGCCGAGGCTCTAAGGAAAAGTGAAATCGACCTGGATAAGACCACCATTGTATCCGGAATAGGATGTACTGGAAGAGTAGCTGGCTACGTGAAGCTTGATTCTTTCCATACTACCCACGGCCGAGCTATCCCCTTTGCCACTGGATTAAAACTGGCAAATCCCGAGTTAAAAGTCATTGTCTTCAGCGGAGACGGAGACCTCGCAGGAATCGGGGGCAACCACTTCATCCATGCCGCCAGGAGAAATATGGATCTCGTCGTTATCTGTGTCAATAACTTTAATTACGCCATGACAGGAGGTCAGGTAGCAGCCACAACCCCTATCATGGCTAATGCCTCCACCGCTCCTTACGGCAATTATGAATATCCTTTCAGCCTTCCTTATCTTGCTGAGGCCAGTGGTGCAACTTATGTTGCTCGCTGGACTGCTCTTCATCTGAGGAGGGTGACCAAATCGATCCAGGAAGCTTTCGGCAAGAGAGGCTTTTCTTTCATCGAAGTCATTACTCCCTGTGTAACTCTTTATGCTCGCAGAAACCGTCTCGGCGATGGATTGAACCTGCTGAAATATTATTACGAAAAATCTGAAATTCAGCATGGAGCGGATACCAGAACTCTTGATATCAGTTACCAAGGGAAACTCATAGTCGGGAAGTTTGTTGATAAAGATAAGCCAACTTTTCTCGATTGCATGAATGAGCATCTCGGCAAAGTTTTGGGCGATAAATACGAGCCTTACGGAGGAAACCATGACTGAGATCAGGTTTTCTGGTTTTGGCGGTCAGGGAATCATTCGCTGCGGCCTTATTGCTGGAAAGGCCCTTTCTCTTTTTGACAATAAGCAGGCGACAATGACCCAGAGTTTCGGTCCTGAAGCCAGGGGAAGTGCCTGCAGTTCTCAACTCGTTGTCTCTGACGACCGAGTCCTGTATCCTTATATCTCCTCTCCGGAAATTCTTGTCTCCATGTCCCAGGAAGCCTATGACAAGTACGAGCCAGAATTGCAGGAAGATGGACTTCTTCTCATAGACAAGGATTTAGTCAAGGTAACGCCCCCTCGAGGAAAAATTAAAAGCTATTCTGTTCCTTCGACAAGGTTTGCCGAAGAATTAGGGAATCGTATTATTGCCAACCTGGTTATGCTGGGATTTTTCACGGCAATAACTCGTATCGTTTCTCCCGAAGCCATGAAAAAAGCACTCCCCGGCCTAGTCCCGGAAAGATTTCTTGAGCTTAACAAGAAAGCTTTTGACAAAGGTTATGAATACGGCAAGAAAATCATGACTGAAGAGAAAAAACCAAAAAAGAAATAAACATTAGACTATGTCTAAAAGCTATATGATAAGAGGTCATTGCGAGGAACGAAGTGACGAAGCAATCTCATATTATAAACATGTTGAGATTGCCGCACTCCCTTCGGTCGCTCGCAATGACAACAATAAGAGGAAAAAAATACAAATAAAAATGGGGCCTGGCCCCAATTTAAAGGTAAAAAAATGAAACGAACAGGCGTCTTTGTTTGCCACTGCGGCATAAATATAGCCGGAACAGTAGATGTCAAAAAGGTTGCCAAAGAGCTTTCCAAGCACAGGGGAGTCGTCCACTCTGAAGATTATATTTACATGTGTTCTGATCCGGGTCAGAACCTGATTATTGAAGCCATAAAGGAAAAAAAGCTGGACAGCGTGGTTGTAGCCTGTTGTTCTCCAACTCTCCATGAAACAACCTTCCGCAATGCTTCCAAATCTGCTAATCTTAACCCTTTTCAATGTGAAATTGCCAATATCCGAGAGCAATGCAGCTGGGTTCATAAAGATATGGAAAAGGCGACAGAAAAAGCGATGAAAATTACTAAAAGTGCTATACAAAGAGTTCGAAGGAATGAATCTCTGGAGCCGATAAGCGTCCCTGTCACCAGGAAAGCTCTGGTTATTGGCGGCGGAATAGCAGGCATCCAATCTGCGTTAGACTTAGCCAACACTGGCTTTGAAGTCATTCTGGTAGAAAGGGAACCTTCCATCGGGGGCCATATGATTCAGCTCTCTGAAACCTTCCCTACCCTCGATTGTTCCCAGTGTATCCTGACTCCGAAAATGGTGGAAGTCTCCAAACACCCCAAGATTAAACTCATGACCTACAGCGAAATTCAGGATATCTCCGGGTATGTGGGAAATTTCAAGGTTAAAATTCTCAAAAAGCCCACCTATGTTGACCCAGACAAATGTACTCTCTGTGATGAATGCACCAAAGTATGTCCCGTGGTCGTGCCCAACGAATTTGATCTCGGTTTAACCGAACGGCGAGCCATCTATATTCCTTTCCCTCAAGCAATTCCAGCTACCTTTACTCTGGACATAAAAAATTGCCCCGGCCTTCTGCCGATTGCCTGCGGCAAGTGCGCAGATGTTTGCGAACCAGATGCAATTGATTATGATATGAAACCTGAAATCGTCGAGGAAGAAGTAGGAGCCATCATCGTTTCCACTGGATACGATCTCTATGATAAGAAATTGTTGGGTGAATACGGGTATGGAAAATACCCGGATGTCCTGGATGGGCTCCAATTTGAAAGATTGCTCTCTGCCTCTGGACCGACAATGGGAAAAATTCTCAGACCGTCAGATCACAAAGAACCCAAGGAAGTTGTCTTTATCCAATGCGCTGGTTCCCGCGATCCTGAACTTCACTGCGCTTACTGCTCAAAAATATGCTGCATGTACACGGCCAAACATGCCATGCTCTACAAACATCACGTCCATGATGGCCAGGCCTATATTTTTTATATCGATATCAGGTCAGGGGGAAAAGACTACGAGGAATTCGTCCAGAGAGCCATAGAAGAGGATGGAGTCCTTTACCTCAGAGGAAAGGTTTCGAAAATATTTGAAGATAACGGCAAAATCAAGGTCTGGGGCGTGGATACCCTGGCCGGAAAAGACATCGAGATCGATGCCGATATGGTCGTCCTGGCTACGGCCACGCGGCCCTCTAAGGGAGCAGATGAACTGGCCAAGAAACTCAAAATCGCCCTGGACAAGGACGGCTTTCTCGCCGAAGCCCATCCAAAACTCAGACCTGTAGAGAGTGTTACATCTGGAATGTTCCTGGCAGGAGCAGCCCAGGCACCTAAAGACATTCCTGAAGCTGTGGCTCAAGCTAGCGGGGCGGCGGCTAAGGCTATCTCCATCTTATCCCAGGACAGACTTTACCATGCTCCCACAGTGGCCAAGGTTAACGTCAATCTCTGCACAGGCTGCGGAATGTGTGTTGATGTCTGTCCTTATGATGCTCTCTCTCTCAAAGATGGCAAAGCCGAGGTGAATGAAGTCCTCTGCGAAGGGTGTGGTACTTGCTCGGCTACGTGCTTGAGAGCAGCCATCCACGTCAAAAATATGACTCCTTTGCAGGTAAACGAAATGATAAAAGCATCACTCGGAGGCTAAAAAGTGGCAGAAGAATTTGAACCAAAAATAGTTGCTTTTCTCTGTAAGTGGTGTTCCTCAGCCGGAAGCGACCTGGCTGGAGTCTCCCGCATGGAGTATCCACCCAATGTTATTCCCATCACTGTCATGTGTTCGGGGAGCGTGTCTCCTCTCTACATATTCTCTGCCTTTAACAAAGGAGCAGACGGAGTGCTCGTTTCAGGTTGTCATCCAGGCGACTGCCACTACATCAAAGGTAACTTCTATGCCCGGCGCAGAATTGCCCTGGTTAAGAAGCTTTTGGAGTATGTCGGCCTTGAGCCCCAGCGCTTCCAGATGTCCTGGATTTCGGCAGCAGAAGGAGTAAAATATACTCAAGTTATAAAAGATTTTGTCCAAGAACTAAAGCCACTCGGTCCTCAAAAAAAACTGAGGAGAACTCAATAATGGTAAACGTGGAAGAGCTCAAGAAAGAAGCCAGCCAAATCTTAAAAGAAAGAAAAGTTAAATACATCATTGGCTTCCAAAGAGGCTCAAACGGCCTCCTTCCTGTCCCGGCTTTCATAAAAAATCCTGAAGATGTTGATAAATTAATTTGGGATCCAACCTGCGTCCATAACCTCACCCGCTTCCTGCACGATGAAAAAAGAAGAAAAGCTAAGGAGAAGGAACCTGATGAAAGGCCAGTAGGAATCGTCGTAAAAGGATGTGACAGCCGAGCTATCAATGTCTTGCTTCAAGAAGAATTCATCAAAAGAGATGATGTTTATATATTAGGAGTCTCCTGCGAAAATACCGGGGTTTTGGATAAGAAGAAACTTGCCAAAAAATTGAAAGGAAAAAAAGCTAAAAAAGTTGGGTTTGGCGCCAAGGACGATTTTGTTATCACGACAGAAGATGGAAAGATTAAAATTGCGGCTCAAGAAGTGCTTTCTGAGAGATGTCTTGAATGCAAAGCCAATTTCCCGGTGATATATGATGTCTTAATAGGAGAAAAAACCAAGCGCAATTTAGAAAATCCTTTTAAATCTCTGGAGAAAATTGAATCTTTGCCTTCAGAGGAAAGGTGGAAATTCTGGAAGGAACAAATTGACAAATGCATTAGATGTTATGCCTGCCGGTCTGTATGCCCCATGTGCTATTGTGATGAATGTGTGGCCGACACCATAAATTTTGTTATAACACCAGAAACCACAGCCGAAGAGAAGGCCCAAAAAATAAAGTGGCTGGAAAAATCGCCTGTTACTTCAGAAAATTTTGTCTATCACTTCGTCAGAGCTATCCATCTCGCAGGACGCTGCATTGACTGCGGAGAGTGCGAGAGAGTTTGTCCTCTGGATATTCCCCTTCGTCTCTTGAATAAGAAATTGGAAAAAGAAGCCAAAGAGCTTTTTGACTATGATGCCGGCTTTGATCCTGACAAACCTTCTCTTGTCTCCAGTTTTAAGGATGAAGACCCGGAAGACTTTATAAGGTAAGTAAATGGAAAAAGTGCTGTCAAAAAAAGCCTTCCCCCAATGGGTGAAGAAGCTTGAATCTTACACAATATATGCTCCGCAAAAAGATGGCGATCTCTGGAACTTCGAGGTTATCAAGAATTCTGAAATCATAGACCTGGATTATCTCACTACTGTCCTCTCTCCTAAAAAAATCATCTTTCCCCAAAGAGAAGTCTTCCTCGAGTTCAGCACTTCAGATGAAAATCGCCTTGAGGTGAAAGAGGTTCTCCCAGATGAGAAGCTAACTGTTATTTTTGGCGTGAGACCATGCGATGCGAAGGCTCTAACCTTAACAGATAAGGTTTTTGGCGGTGACATTGAAGACCCATACTATTGGAAAAGAAGAAACTCAACAACCCTTGTCGGACTTACCTGTAACACACCTCCTTCTGCGAATTGCTTCTGTCTCTCTGTCGGTGGCTCGCCCCATTCCAAAGAAGGCCTGGATATCTTGATGACGGATTTAGGAGATAAATATTATGTACAATCCTTCACAAAAAAAGGAGACGAACTCCTGAATTTAGCCAGGGCCCTCTTTAAGAACCCAACAGCCAAAGATAAGAAGGATTTAGCCCAAATTAAGGCGGAATCTGAGAAGAAAATTAAAAGGCAAATCAAAGAGCTGGAAAAAATTCCTCCCAAGCTCAAAGAAATGTTTGACTCATCCTTTTGGGACGAAGAGTCTTTAAGCTGCATACGCTGCGGCATCTGCACTTATCTCTGCCCAACCTGTCACTGCTTTGATATAAGCGATGAAGTTACTTCTTCTTCCCCGGTCAAAGGAAAGAGGGTGAGGACTTGGGATAACTGTCAGTTTCCTGATTTTACTATGCATTCTTCAGGGCACAACCCAAGGCCCGATAAGGCCTCACGATTGAGACAGAGAATCCTTCATAAGTTTCAGTATTTTGTCGAACGATATCAAAATTACCAATGCATAGGCTGTGGAAGGTGCATCTCGAAATGCCCTGTTGGGATAGATATCATAGAAGTTCTCGAAAAGGCGAGAGATTATGGATCATAATACCTATATTCCACAACTGGCAAAAATAATCGAAATCAAAGAAGAAGTGGGTGGAGAAAGGCCTATCAAGACTTTCAGGACTCAGTTTCTAAACATGAATGATTTCTCCTTCCGTTCTGGACAGTGCGCTATGCTTTCCGTGTTTGGCAGGGGAGAATCAATATTTGCTATCTCCTCTTCCCCTCTTATGAAGGATTACCTTCAATTCAACATATTGAAGATGGGAAGGGTCACCTCATCCCTTCACGATATGCAAGTCGGAGATATCATCGGAATAAGAGGGCCTTATGGCAATGGTTTTCCCCTCGAAGATTGGAAAGGAAAAAACCTTATCTTTATCGGCGGTGGCATCGGCTTGGCTCCTATCTGGTCTATCCTCAACACGGCCCTAAGCAGAAAAGAATATTACGGAGATCTCATGCTGATTTACGGAGCGAGGACATCCAAAGACCTTGTTTTCAAAGAAGAACTCAAAGAGCTCAGGAAGAAAATGCCCGTCCATCTTTCAATAGATGTCGAGGAGCCGGATTGGAAGGAGTTTGTCGGATTCGTTCCTCAGAATGTTACAGATAAAAAACCTTCCCCAAAAAATGCAATAACAGTTACCTGCGGTCCCCCGATCATGATTAAATTCGTCATCAAAGCCCTCGAGGAACTCGGCTTTAAGGACGAACAGATTTACACGACTGTCGAGAACAAAATGAAATGTGGTATCGGGAAATGCGGAAGATGCAACATTGGCTTTCACTATGTTTGTAAAGATGGTCCTGTTTATTCATGGGCCGAACTTAAAAAATTACCACAAGAATATTAACAAGAACCCAAAGATGAAAAAAAAGGTTCAAAAATTCGGAAATTTAAGGCTAATTAATCCAAAAAATTGGCACGAAAGCTCGAATAGTTGTCTTTTTGAATCACAGTTTTTCCCTTTACATCGTAATTTTGGACATGGGTTTTTGATTCTTTCCCTGAGGAGGAAACTTTGAAAGAGAAAATAAGCATTATGGATAGAATTGCAGAGTCAAACAAATCTGTAACTACAGGAATTGATGAGAAGGATATTAAGGATTGGGTTACAATTTATATAATGGGAAAGGCTTATAAGGTTCCAGCTGCGCTAACAATTATGCAGTCCATGGAGTTTGCTGGGTATAGGTTTGTCAGGTCTGCAGGATGCAGGGCAGGATTCTGTGGCGCCTGTGCTACAGTTTACAGAAAAGCTGGCGACTATAAACTACAGACTGCCATGGCCTGCCAAACAAGAGTTGAAGAAGGAATGTACTTGGTTCAGATACCTTTTGCACCCGCAGAAAAAGCCACTTACGACATTAACAAAGAAAAATACGATATCGGTGTATTATTCAAACACTACCCAGAGCTTGCAAGGTGTGTAGCCTGCAATACATGTACAAAATCATGTCCTCAGGAACTCGAGGTCATGGATTATATCCAAGATGCAATCAAAGGAGATTTTAAAGCTGTTGCTGAGGAATCATTTGATTGTATTCAGTGCGGGCTTTGTGCCATCAGATGTCCTGCAGAACTTGTCCAGTATCATATTGCTCAGCTAGCCAGAAGAATGTATGGCCGATACGGACGCCCAGAGCCAGAACATCTAAAAAACAGGTTGAAAGAGATAGAAAAAGGTAAATATAAAGAAGATTGGAACAAACTTATTAAGGCTACGATCAAAGATCTTGAAAAATTTTATGCTGATAGAGAAAGGGAGCCAGATTAATAAAGGAGGAGAAAAATGTCTGAAATAAAATATATCAGAGGTTATCCAGAATATATGTGTGAGCTTATAAAGATAGTGAATAAGACAAGGATGAAGAGAAAAGATTATGATCCTCCTGCCATGAGCAAAGAAGAAAGGAAAGAAGTGCTCAACCTGCATCCAGATTATGCTCACGGTGGTAAAAGAAAGATATCCATAGCGCAGAATAAAGGTGATATAGGACCTAATGAAGTCGTGGATCTCCTTGAGGCATATCCTCTCATAGAAGAAGGAGAAATTGATCTTTCTCAAATAGACTACGACGTAGATATTCTAATAATAGGCGGTGGCCTAGCAGGAACAACAGCAGCAATCTGGGCAAATAATCAAGGCGTTCCACCTGAAAAAATTCTTCTTACAAATAAACTTAGGCATGGTGATTCCAATTCGATGATGGCTGAAGGAGGAACTCAGGCTGCTGATCGTCAAAATGATTCGCCGCTTATACATTTCTTGGATGCCATGGGGGGAGGACATTTTGCTAATAAGCCAGATGTTGTTAAAGGACTGGTTGAAGATGCTCCCCTAATCATGCATTGGCTTTTAGAATTAGGAGCAATGATTGATAGAGAGGAGAATGGAGATTTTACAGAGAAATGGGGTGGCGGCACTTGCAGAAAAAGAATGCATGCCTGCAGAGATTATACAGGCCTTGAAGAATTGAGAGTCATAAGAGATGAGTTCAGAAACAGGAAAATTTTGTGCTTAGAATATTATCCCGCAATTGAGCTTCTCACAGATGGCGAAGGAAGGGCTACAGGAGCCGTTCTCTGGAATTGTGAAACAGGCGACTATAAAATTGTAAGAGCTAAAACCACTATTCTTGCGACAGGCGGCTTTGGAAGGTTACATATTAGAGGTTTCCCTACCACAAATCATTACGGCGCTACATGTGATGGAGTGGTCCTTGCCTACCGTACTGGAGCTAAACTGAGGGATGTCGACACAGTCCAGTATCACCCAACAGGAGCTGCCTATCCCCAACAGATAATCGGTCTCCTCCTTACAGAAAAACTCAGGAGCATGGGTGCTCAACCGGTAAATAAGGACGGAGAAGCCTTTGTCTTTCCTCTTGAACCGAGAGATGTTGAAGCCTCTGCATTTATAAGAGAATGTTATGTGAGAGAAAAAGGAGTTACAACTCCGACAGGCATGAGAGGTATCTGGCTTGATACTCCTCTCATTGAAATTAAAAATGGTGAAGGTACCATAGATAATGCCTTCCCAGGAATGAGAAGGATGTTCAATAGATTTGATATTGACATGCGAAAGGATCCGGTTCTAGTCTTTCCTACGCTCCATTACCAAAATGGAGGAGTAGAAACAGATCCCGAAGGAAAAACAAACGTGCAAGGACTGTTTGTCGCAGGCGAAGTATCGGGTGGAGTCCACGGTAAAAATAGACTTATGGGAAATTCTACCCTTGACTGCATAGTCTACGGAAGGAGATCTGGAATCTATGCTGCAAAATATGCTAAAACTGTCAAAGGAAGAGGGAAGCTTTCATTGGAGCACATGAAAAAATATGTAAATATGCTTAAAAAAGCAGGAATAAAACCCGAGAGAAGAGCTCCAATACTTTTGCCGGAATATAGAGGTAAAGCAGTATTGGCAAGGATGATTGATATATTTTAAGCACATTTTTTTTAAAAAACAAAATATACCCAATTCTGTGAGGCAAAACTGTTAATTTTAGTCAATAGAATTTGCCATATTATGTTCAGCCTTATTCTAAAACGGATATCCCCACCAAAGGGAGCTGAAGTATAGAAAGCATAGTTGTTGTGTGTCAAACTTGCTAAAGGGGGAATAGATTAGAAGATTAAAAGAGATGGATGTTCATTCTAAAAAAAATTAACTACCGCTTCTAGAACCAATTCTTGGATACCGTATCCAGTTGCCATTCCACATAATCAAATCTTTATCGAAATCAGAAATAGAGAAGACCTGAAAGGTTCCAGCTCCAAACGAACCCACATCGAAGACAAAACTTTCTTGCGTTTTATCACGTCCAAAAGAAGCAACCAAAAAATCATCGCCTAAGGAGTCAGAAATTCCGTATTCCGCGGCAGCAGAGCCACACCACACTCGGTAGCCAGACCCCCACTTGTCATTAAGGGGGAGGGTTTTGACATAAAAAGGAGACATCGCATTATAGAAAGCCGAACTGCCATCATAAATACCTTCTTGGGCAGGAGTGCTTCCATTATCAGTAACATAGTCTGTAATAGCTACGGCTATGGTTCTTATATCTCTCATCGTGCTTTTCTGTTTGCTTTTATGGATAGCTGTTAGGGCATTAGGAACAAACAGAGCAGCCAGAAGTCCAATAATCGCAACTGAGATAAGTAGCTCAATGAGTGTAAACCCTCTTATCGTTTTTTTCATGCAAGCTTCCTTTCCTCTCCTCACTTTTTTAGTCGATAAGAGCACTTGGAAATTGAATGCAACATTCACATTTTCTTTTGACTTTTAGAAGGAATTTGATATATTAAATGCGTTTTTCAAGGAAAGGGGGCGTTTATTTTAACTTTGACGCAGATAAAATAAATTTTTAGAAGCATGTTTGGAAAAGATAAAAAAATTAAGGCCAAACTTTTTCCTAAATCGCTGCTTCGGACGAAAATCCTTGGCTAAAGCACGACAAGGGAAGGATATCATTCATGGAAGATAAGGAAGCCGCAAAAAGAACATGCATCCGGTTTGCAATTCCCGGGACTACAATCAGTTATGAGCTCAAGAATTACGCAGAGGAATTTTCCCCTCTTGTCGATATCAGCCGCGGGGGAGCTAAATTTCTGGGTAAATATCCTCTCGAGATAAATGCAGATATAACCCTGAAAATATCCGTTCCAGGTGAAAGGATTCCCTTAATCCTCCACGGGAAGGTCCGGTGGATATCTATCATTGAGGGAAAAGATCAATACCAGGTCGGAGTTCAATTTAATCCATATGGAGAAAAGGAAAGACAAAATTACCCTGGAAATCTGGTGAAAATCATTTCACTCGAGCAAAAATTTGCCCCTACAGATAAAGCCAAAGTCGGGAAATATGAAATTGACAGTTGATAAATATCCAATAAATCAGCATAATATCTAAAAAAGAAATTTACTAATAGGATTTAAATATTAAAACTCTTGTTGCTTTCTTAGAATAGGATGACGATCTCGAACGACACTGTCAAAAGATCAAATGAAATGCTCTAGGACAAACAAAGGAGACTTTAGATGGAAGAAGAGGGAATAGAAAAAAGGACATGCATCCGGTTCCAAATTCCTGGAGCTACTGTCAGCTATCAGTTCAAGGAACATGTAGAGGAATTTTCCCCTCTTGTTGATATAAGCCGCGGGGGACTCAAGTTTATAGGAAAGAAACCTCCGGAGATGAACACTGAAGTAACCCTGAATATTTCCATTCCCGGTGAAAGAATTCCTTTTACTATGCAGGGAAAAGTGCAGTGGATATCTTATGTTGAGGCCAAAGATCAATACTTTATCGGGGTCCAGTTTAATCCCTACGGAGAAAAACAAGGGGAAAATTACCCCGGAAACATGGTAAAAATCATCGCCCTTGAGCAAAAATACGCAATTAAAGATAAAGCTAAAACCGGGAAATTTGAAATTAACTAGCTAGAAGAGATGTAGCCTGGGGACGTTCCCTTTTTTCTTTTTATTTTTCTTGTCCTTCGATGACTATTTGAGAGTAATCTGCGACTTGGATCAATAGTTTGCTTATGGCTTGGAGGAGAGCCAGACGGTTTCGCCTCATTCTTTTATCATCAGTCATTACCAGAACATTATCAAAAAACTTATTTATTGAAGATCTAATCCTGAAAATAATTCTCTGCACCTGAGGAAAATCTCCTTTAGAAATTAATGGAAGGACATTATTCTTTACTATGGAAAAAGTAGTATAAAGCTCCCTCTCTTCCTTTTCAGCCAGCAGTGCTTGATTGATTTTAAACAGAGGTTGATCTTTCAGAATATTGTTTACTCTTTTGGCGATGATGATCAAAGGTGCAAAATTCGGACTTTCCTTAAGACTATCCAGCGCTTTAAGCCTGAGATAGGAATGATAGATGTTATCAATCCCCACGGAAACGGAAGCACTGATCAAGTCATACCGGTATCCTTGCCTCTCAAAAATGTAGCGCAACCTGTTTGAAAAGAAGTCCAGGCAGTAACTTTTTATTTTATCTTTAGGCTCTCGGAGTTTCTCTCCGTAAATGGCCATCACTTTGTCCAGAAGCCGCGAGAAAGAAAAGCAAAGCTTTCTCTCAATTATCACCTTACAGATACCTTGGGCATTTCGTCGCAAACCAAAGGGATCCTTGGACCCTGTCACTTTTATCCCGGTTCCAACCACTCCCACGACAGAGTCCAATTTATCAGCTATGGATAGTACGGCTCCAGTCAAGGAAGAGGGAGATTCATCATCCAAGTTTACGGGCTGATAGTGTTCATAAACTGCTTTCCAAACCAGGGCAGGATATTTCTCTTCCCTGGCATAGAGCCCGCCTACATTTCCCTGAAGTGAGGGAAATTCTCTTACCATCTCTGTGAGAAGGTCTGCCTTGGAAAGCTCAGCCGCCTGAATAACCTGTTTCTTTTCCTTTTTAGCCTCGATCTTATCAGCCAGGTAAGAAACTGCTTTCTTTAATCTCTGAGTTTTATCCCCATAGCTCCCCAGTTTTTCCTGAAAGACAATCTTATTTAAGTCTTTTGTTCTGTCTTTTAAGGTTATCTTTTTGTCTTGTTCCCAGAAAAATTTGGCATCCTCCAATCGAGCTTTAAGCACTCTCTCATTTCCCTTTCGAATAAGAGACTTTGAATCCTGGTAGGCATCAGCCACACCTAAAAAGAAAGGCCGTTGTTTCTTCTCTTTGACAATAGAGAACAATTTCTGCCCTTCTCTCATAGCAGTGCTTAATACTTCCAGAGGTAAATTTAAATATTCTTCCGGAAACGAGCCCAGGAAAACATGAGGATATTCGATATCATAGACAATGCATTCAAGAAGATCTTCATCCGGATGAAGGCTGGCTTTGAGAGAGGCCAACTTCCGCACTATCTGATTTAAAATCATCGTTCTTCTTTCTTCCTGATCAATCACAACCTTCATCTTTTTTAGAGCGTCTTGGTACTCTCTGAAGGATCTCACTTTAATTTTCTTGGGAAAATATATCTTATGACCGGTTGTTGAATTCCCAGCGTGTATTCCTTCAATCGAAAAGGGAAGCCTCTTCCCGCCGAAAAGACAGAGGATATTTTTTATCGGGCGGGAAAATCTAAAAGAACTTTCCCCCCATCTCATCATTTTAGGGAACGAAAGGGAAGAGACAATTTGAGGCAGAACCTCGGAAAGAATATCTTGAGTGGGCTTTCCCCTTTCGATCTTTTTTAAACCCAGATACTCTCCCTTTGCGGTCTTTATAACTTTAAGTTCACTGACTCTAACTCCTTGAGACTTAGCAAATCCCTTGGCCGCAGGCGAAAAAGATCCGTCCTTTTTTACGGCAACATCTTTAGGAGGACCGGTAATTTCCTCTTCTCTATCTTTTTGGGATGGAGCAAAATCACCGACAACAACCATACGACGGCAGGTTCCATATGTTTCGATTTGTCCTCCATCAATATTCTGCGAAGAGAGCTCTTCCTTTAATTTTTCCTTCAGTTGTACAAGAGCAGCTTTTACGTGCGCAGGAGGCATTTCTTCGGTGTTTATCTCTAAGATAAATTCCATCAGGGTGAACTCTCCCTAGCTGTGTATTTTTCAGCAATCTGACTGACCAGGCCTCTTATCTGAGCAATCATTTTGACTCTCTCTGTAACACTTATTGCCCCTCTGGAGTCCAGAAGGTTAAAAAAATGGGAGCATTTTAGACACATGTCGTATGCGGGAAGGAGCAGATCTTTATCGATGAGCTGCCTGGCCTCTTTCTCGTTCAAAAGGAAAGAGTCCTTAAGTCTCCTTACGTTGGCCAGGCTGAAATTGTATTCTGAAAACTCCCTTTCCTCAATGAACCGTAAATCCTGGTAGCTGACATCGTCAGACCAGTTCAGGTCATAAATATTATCTTTTCCCTCCAGAAACATTTCTAACCTTTCCAGGCCGTAAGTGATTTCAACGGGTACCGGAAAAAGCTCAATCCCGCCTGCCTGCTGGAAGTAAGTAAACTGAGTAATCTCCAGCCCATCCAGTAAAACCTGCCACCCAACACCCCAGGCGCCAATGGAGGGAGCTTCCCAGTCATCTTCGTCGAATCGAATATCATGATCCTGGAGATTGATGCCCAGAGCACCCAAGCTCTTAATGTAGATTTGCTGAATGTCCGAAGGAGATGGCTTCATGATAACCTGGTATTGGAAGTGCTTCTGGACTCGGTGAGGGTTTTCTCCGTAGCGGCCATCCGCAGGTCTCCGCGACGGCTGAACATAGGCAACTTTCCACGGTCTTTTATCAAGAACTCTGAAAAACGTATCAGGAGTCATGGTTCCCGCACCAACCTCAAGGTCATAAGATTGAGCAAGATAGCATCCTCGGTTAGCCCAGAACTTCTGAAGATTCATAATAAGGCTTTGAATACTCATTTTATCCTTTTCTGGACGACTTTTTTTTCTCCATCCACATTAAAACAGGATTCCGCGCAGCACTGGTCTCGTCCAGGCGCCGCACGTAGGATGTATGTGGAGCAGACCTCACAACCTCTGGATTCTTTTTTGCTTCTTTCGAGATCTGCTTCATGGCGTCAATAAAAAGATCAAGATCTCTCTTGCTTTCAGTCTCTGTGGGTTCGGTCATTAAAGCCCCATGAATGATCAACGGAAAAGACATGGTCGGAGGGTGCAGGCCAAAATCGATGAGCCTTTTGGCTATGTCAATGTTCCCGACACCGTGTTCTCTCTGAAACTTATCTGAAAAAACACACTCATGAAGAGTAGGTGTCTTGTACTTCAGATAATACTCTCTTTCCAGGCTCTTGCGAACATAATTAGAATTCAAAACTGCAACCTCTGATACCTCCTTTAATCCTTCGTGTCCTAAGGATAAAATATATGCCAGTGCTTTGACAATAACTAAAAAATTCCCGTAGAAGCTGTGGACTTTTCCGATACTCTTCGGCCGGTCAAAGTTAAGGAAGTATTTTTCTTCTTTCCTTTCTATGATGGGAAGAGGAAGATAAGGCTTCAACATCTGCTTTACCCCTACTGGTCCAGAACCGGGGCCGCCACCGCCATGCGGTGTGGAAAATGTCTTGTGCAGGTTCAGATGGATCACATCAACATCCATATCTCCAGGTCTGCAGACTCCTATAAGAGCGTTCATGTTGGCTCCATCCATGTAGACAAAGCCACCTTTGGAATGAACAATTTCGGCCATTTTTTTTATATCAGCTTCGAAAACTCCCAATGTATTCGGGTTAGTTATCATCAAGGCAGCCACTTCTTCTGTCATGTTCTGGGCAAGACTCTTCAGATCAATCGTTCCCTTTTTATTGGATCGGATTTCTTGAACACGATAACCGCAGAGGTGAGCGCTTGAAGGATTGGTTCCATGAGCTGAATCCGGAATGAGGACGATTTTTCTCGGGTTTCCCCTCTCTTCAAAATAGGCACGGATGAGCATCATGCCCACTAGCTCACCTTGAGCCCCGGCAGAAGGCTGAAGACTAAAGGCATCCATTCCTGTCAACTCAGCCAGAAGCTCCTCTGTTGTTTTGAGAACCTCGAGATTTCCCTGGATTAAATCAAGCGGAGCAGCAGGATGGGAGGAGTTAAATTCCAAGAGAGAGGCTATTTTTTCGTTTATTTTAGGATTGTACTTCATAGTACACGAACCCAGAGGATAAAAACCAACATCTATACAATGATTTGTCTGGGAAAGCCGGGTAAAATGCCTGACAATTTCCACTTCTGAAACCTGAGGAAAACCTTCTATTTCATCCCTGGAGGGAAGATTCCGAAGTAGGTCCTTTTTAGAAGGAACATCAAGCTCGGGCAGAGAAAAGGCTTTTTTTCCCTTCTCGCTAATTTCAAATATCAAAGGTTCACGAATCATTTTTATTTTTCTTTTATGCCTTCTTTTAAAACCGCGGCCAGTTTATCAATCTCTTCTCTCTTATGCATCTCGGTCACACACACCAGGGCACATTTCTTAAGCTCTGGATAGTATTCACCAAGGTTCAAGCCTCCGACAATTCTTTTTTTTCTGAGAAAGCCACTGATTTTTTCGAAACCTCCTGAGAATTCAAGTACAAATTCGTTGAAAATATTTCCCTTGAATTTTCTTTTTATCCCTTTTATCTGGCTAAGTTTTTCCAGGGCATAATTGGCTTTCTGGATATTCTGCCAGGCAAGCTCTTTTAATCCCTCCCGGCCCAATGTTTCCAAGAAGATCGTAGTCCTCAATGCACACCAGGCCTGGTTGGTGCAGATGTTTGAAGTGGCTCTTTCTCGTCTTATATGCTGTTCTCTCGTGGATAAAGTCAGAACAAATCCTCTTTTCCCATCTACATCCTTTGTCTGACCTGCAATACGCCCCGGGAACTGGCGAATATATTCCTTGCAACAGGCCATGAATCCCAGATAGGGACCGCCAAAACTCAAAGGAAGCCCAAAGGACTGCCCTTCCCCTACTACGATATCAGCTCCCAGCTTTCCCGGGGCCTCCAGAATGCCAAGTGATACTGGTTCTGTGACCACAACTATGGATAAAGCCTGGACGCTGTGAGCAAGGTCAGATATCTTTTTAAGGTTTTCTATTATCCCCATAAAATTGGGCGACTGAAAGACAACAGCTGCTGTCTTATCATCCAGCTTTTTTCTTAAATCCTTAAGGTCGAACTCTCCCGTCTCTGAATATTTGATCTCCTCAATCTCAACTCCCAAGTTTTTCACATACGTTTGGATTACTCTTCTGTAATGGGGGTGGAGGGTTTTGGCTATTATAACCTTTGATTTTCCTTTCAAGCGATGGGCCATAAGAACTGCCTCAGCCGCAGCAGAAGCCCCGTCATAAAGGGAAGCATTGGCGATATCCATTCCCGTCAACTGGCAGATGAGAGTCTGAAACTCAAAAATGACCTGGAGTGTTCCCTGACTGACTTCAGGCTGGTAAGGAGTATAGGGGCTTATAAACTCTCCTCTGGAGCTTAAATAATCCACGATGCAGGGAATCACATGGGAGTAAGCTCCTGCTCCCAAGAATGAAAGATAATGCTGATAGTTGTTTTTCTGTGTTATTTTCTCGAAAAGCTGAATTAGCTCGAGTTCTGTCATAGGAGAAGGAACATTAAGCTCCCTTTTCAACATTATGTCTTTGGGGATTGTGCTAAAAAGCTCATTAAGGGAAGAGATGCCGATTTTGGCCATCATCTCTTTCCTGTCTTTATCGCTCAGTGAGATGTAACTCATAAGCTAAATATTCCCTTTTTACTCTTCGATCCCCTCAATGAATTCTTCGTATTCAGAGGCTGTAATCAACTTTTCGAGTTCTGTCTCATCCTTTATTTTAAGACGAATAAACCAACCTTTGCCCTGAGGGTCTTGATTAACAAGTTCGGGGGAATTATCCAATCCCTTGTTTACCTCTATGACTTCTCCGGAAACAGGAGAGTAAACATCGGAAACCGCCTTAACGGATTCAATGACTCCCATTGATTGATGAAATTCCAGTTTCTTTCCGACTTCAGGCAACTCGACATAGACAACATCTCCCAGCTGCTTTTGAGCAAAATCTGTAATCCCCACAGTCGCCTTATCGCCTTTCACCTGAATCCATTCATGGTCCTTAGTGTAGTAAAAGTCGTCAGGATACATCTTGCGCCTCCTGTAATGGCTTGATTCAGCCAAGCCCACCTTTTATGGGTATGGTTTCTCAAACCTGCTTTCTATTCAATCTTGTACGTGCTTGATTCACAAAGCACACCTTTTACTTCTTTTTGTAGGGGTTTGATTCATCAAACCCACCTTATTTCTTCTTGTAGGGGCTTGATTTATCAAGCCCACCTTATGTTTTTCTATGTAGGTACTTGATTTATCAAACCTACCTTTATGGGCTTTGTTTCTCAAACCACATTTCATTTCTTCTTGTAAGGGCTTGATTTATCAAGCCCACCTTATGTTTTTCTATGTAGATAACTTGATTCACCAAGCATACCTTTATCGAATGGCTCAACTCTCCTCACCTTTTTTGTAAAAAGGAGTGGGAACCACTCGGGCTTTGATCTTTCTGTCCCTTATTCCAATCTCAAATTCTGTTCCTATCTCTTTATATTCAACGGGAAGATAGGTTAAACCTATGCTCTTTTTCAAGTAAGGAGAAAAAGTGCCTGAATTTACCTCAGAGACTTTATTGCCTTCTATGAAAACTGGGTAATGCGGCCGGGCTATTCCCCTCTCTATGACCTCAAAACCAACTAATCTTCTAATGATTCCCTCTTCCTTCTGCTTTAGGAGAGCTTCCCTCCCTAAAAACTCTCCTTTTTTATATTTCACAAGCCAGCCCAAACCAGCTTCAAGCACTGTTGTAGTCTCATCTATATCATTTCCATAAAGCATGAGTCTTGCTTCCAGGCGAAGAGTATCTCGAGCGCCCAACCCTATAGGAACAACACCCAAGTTTTTTCCTCTTTCTAAAATAACGTCCCAGATCTTTTCCGGCCGGGAAGAAAGAGTGTATACCTCAAAACCATCCTCTCCTGTATAGCCAGTGCGAGAGACAAGAACTTCCTCTTCCTCTATTTCTCCCCAACTCGATCCGAACAAATTCATCTCCTCTATATTAACATCAATCAAAGGCTTAAGAATTTCCAAAGCCCTGGGTCCCTGAAGAGCAAGCTGAGTATAGTCATCACTTTTGTTCTCAACCTCTACATCAAAACCTTCTTTATGACTGAGAATCCATTCATAATCCTTATTAGAATTAGAACAGTTCACGACCAGCAGGTATTTCTCCTGCTCCAGGCAATAGACCAAAAGGTCATCAACAAAAGTCCCCTGCGGAGTGGTCAAGCAGGAGTACTGTGCTTTCTCAGGGGTTAGACGAGCAGCATCGTTGGGTGTCAAATACTGAACAAAATCAAGAGCCTGTCTTCCTGAAATTACAATTTCTCCCATATGACTCACATCAAAAAGTCCTGCCTTCCGGCGGACAGCCAGATGCTCATCAATAACTCCACTATACTCCACCGCCATCTCCCAGCCGAAAAATTCAATCATCTTGGCGCCAAGCTTTTTATGGGAAGAATTAAGGCGGGTTTTTTTCAAAATCTTTCCTCTGCGAAATTAATTTACTAACATATAACTTTTCCCGATGCAAGAAAAATCGTCAGAAGTCTTGTCCAAAAACACAAATCTGATATAATTAGAAACCAATCATGCTTGAATTTAAAAATTACCTAAATTTGTGAGAGTTTAAATGATATTCTTTGGAACACGAAGAGAATATGGAAGTTAAAGAAAGGAAAGAATTAGAAGTCGCTGTCGATAAAAGACACATTGTCTCTATCGGCGAACGCCTCTATACAGAAAGCGTAGAGCTTCTCAGAGAACTTGTCAACAATGCCTATGATGCTGACGCAACCAAAGTCCACGTAGAGATCACTCCTGAAAGAATTGTAGTCAGAGATAATGGCTCAGGCATGGACGAAGAAGGTCTAAAACAATATTTTATCATCGGTTCTGAAGAGAAAGTCATTCATTCTCGCTCTCCAAAATTCGGAAGAACTAGAATAGGACAGTTTGGTATCGGAAAATTTGCGTCATTATCTGCTGCTTCCTGTTTTGAGGTTATAACTCAACATAAAAATTTTGCAGCGCGAGTCATTTTTGACAAAAAAGCCTGGAAGAAGGCAAAAGACAGGTGGCGTCTTCCGCTAGAAATTCTTGAGCCTGATCATCAAAGAGCAAACGGCACAACTGTCATTCTTTCTGAACTTTCTAAATCATTTGCCTTTGAAGAAGTGGAAAAAAAATTAATAGAAGGGGTTCCACTTAAAGCCCCTGATTTTACAGTGTATTTAAATAATCGCCGGCTTTTACCAAGAAGCCTTGTTGGCCAAAGGATTCCCATCATGGAAGGCTGCAAATACGGGCTTGTCTCAGGAGAGATTGTCATCACTCCCAGCTCGATGGCTTTGTTAAAAGATTTGGGTATCGATGTAAAAGTAAAGGCAGTTACTATAAAAAGGGAACTCTTCGGAATGGAAACCTGGGGAAAAGTTGTAGCCAGAGTAAAAGGGGAAATTAACGCAGATTTTCTTCCTATAACCAGCGACCGTTCAAATTTCGTGATTGATTCAGATGAATATCAAGAATTCCTCAAAATTATGAAAAAGCTTGTAGATATTATCAAAAAAACTTTGGGAAAGGAAGCTGATAGGAGGGAAGACCGAAAAGCCAGCCGTGTAGTAAAAGAAGCTCTGCAAAGAATTCATAAATCATTAGCCCGAAACCCGGAATTATCACCGTTCGGTCCTATTCCTTACGGTGAAGAAGGAGGGATAGGAGGAGGTGCTGTGGCTGAAGGGGAAAAGAAAAAAGCTGAAGATGAATCTGAAATTAGACCGCAAAAAAAAGAGGCCAAACAGAAACCAAAAACCAAAAGACGACATCATCCTCTGGTGAAAAAAATCACCCCTAATGCCATTGTGCGCAGGATGAGGATGGGAGATAGTAGCGTCTCTGTCTGCCTTGATTTTTTTGGGGAATCAGGGCCGGAGTGCTTTTCTGAAGGGAATGTTATTTACATCAACCGGGACCATCCTCTCTTCAAGAGAGAGTCAAAGAAAGCTGCTACCTATACCATGTACTTAGCACGCCTTTTAACACAAGAGATCTCTTTGATGAAAGAGACGCGAAGCCCCCGCCTTGCTTTCAGCCGCCAGAGTAAACTTCTCAAAGACGCCTTTGTAGAAGAATAAAAAGCAAAATAAAGCTAAAGCCTAAAAATCGTTGTATTATTTTTCAGCCAATCTTTTCGTTTTTGGTAATCTGGTATTACAATAGAAACAAGCTTCCAAAAATCCGAGGAGTGATTTTTGATTTTTAAATGGCACAGCTCATGTACAACTATATAATCGGCGATGGAAACCGGAGCCATTGAGATCCGCCAGTTAAACCTTAATGTGCTATCTTTCGAACAGCTTGCCCAACGCTTTTTCTGATCTTTTATTATTATCTTTTTAGGAAACAAATTCAGCAACTTACTATAGCGGTTAACCCTTTGTTTGATAATCTTTGTTGATTTTTCAAAATACCATTTTATCAAAGTATCTTTGATTATTTCTTTTCTGTCTTCGGGAGCTAAATTACTATGAACATATATGAATAATCTTCTTCCAGATAACTTCGGGATACTTAGATAATTTTCTTCCTTTATTTTTAACCGATATTTTCTACCCAACAACAAAATTTGTTCTCCGCTTACAAGCTCTTTTTCTGGAAAGAGCATAGCCAATCTTTTGAAATGTTCTTGTTTTTCCAGAATCCACAGGGCCTTTTTTTTTACAATTGTCTTGATTTTTTCCCTGCTGAAATTATTTGGAGCCAACACAATAACCTGGGAAGCAAGAGTTACATTGATAGCCAGAGTTTTTTTGCGATTTCCCCTTTTAATAGTGTAGTCAATGCGTTTTGTGCCGAAATTAATATAATCCATTCTAATCCTTAAATCTGGCTCTTGCTAATTCCAAGACTTCCCTAGTAAATAATTCCAGTTTGCGATCAGGAAAGTTAATTTTTCTCAAACGATTTTTGATATCTCTTCGCATTTCTTTCTGAATATCTTCTTTTTCTACCCAATCAATAACTCTCTTTCTTTTTATGATTTCAACAATGTCTCGGGTCAAAAGACATCTTTTCTCATCGTCCCCACTAAAAAGTTTATTACTATAGGGTTCCAATAATCCATAAAAAGCAAATTCATCCAGTGTGAATCCTTTTTCTTTAGCAATAGCTTCTTTTTTCACTTCTTGTTTTCCGAGTTCTACTAGATCTTTAAGCAATTCCGCCTCATCTTTACGCCTTTGGCTGTCTTCTTCAATAATTGCTTCAAGTTTCTCCTCCAGGGACTCGTAGAAATGCGGATCTTCCCCAACTTTGGAATGTATCGTTTCACGTATAGCCTGTTCAACATGGCTCGCCTTGGCTCTTGTACTTCCCTTAATATCCAGTTTTTCTTCAAAATCAGGCGCAGTGATTTTTATAGGCTCCAAGATTTTTTCAATCCCTGTATCAACGATATGAGCATGTATGAGTTTCTCAACTTTCCGGCTGCAATTCTCAAGACTCAATCTCTCATCACGATAAAGATTTCTTGCCCCTTCCCGGACCATCCCCAGAAATTTGAAATCACCAATAAACGGCTCAACACTGGGATCAGGAATGAGCATATCCATGCTCTTTGCAAATTCCCTGAATAACACTTCAAATCTAGACCTTACATCTTCAGGTTTAAGGATTTCGAGACACTTCTGGAGTATTTCTGCAGGATTGGCCTTCCGATCAACAGTTTTAAATAATTGCATGGCCTTTTGATGAGCATCCTGGAGGGATGAGATTTCCCTGTGCCAGTCATCCACGCTGAATAAACCGACGAGGTCTTCACTGTCAAAGATCGCCAAAGCTTTTACCAGCTCCTTTCCAACACCCACATAATCAACGACCAACCCAAAATGTTTCCTTGGATAAGGCCTGTTGGTCCTGGCAATGGCCTGAAGCAGCGTATGTTCTTTCAATCTCTGGTCAAGATACATAACCTGCTCAATTGGGACATCAAATCCTGTCAGCAATTTATCACATACTATAAGAAACTTAAGAGGATTCGATGGACTGAGAAAAACATCTTTTCCTGTAATCCGGTCTTCTTCCTGGGCTGTGCGGCGGTATTTATTCTTCCATTCTTTAGGGTCATCGTTATTAACCGTCATGACAACTGTCGACCAGGAAGGATCGACAAACTTATCCATCGCTTTCTTATACATAACCGCTGTTTTCCGTCCTGAAGCAACAAGCTGGGCTTTGAGTCCATTGGGCTCAATTTTTTCCACATAATGATTCACGATATCTATTGCAATGCGCTCTATTCTCCGCGGAGCACTTAAGATAGCATCTACTGTTGCGTACCGTCTTTTTATTTCAGCCAATTCCTTTGGAGTTTTTTCGGGAAAGAGCTCTTTGAGCAGCCTGTCAATCGAAGCTCCCACAACCTGAAGATTGGTCAGCCGGCTTTCATATTTAACCGGAACAGTAGCTTCATCCTCCAGTGACTGTCGCATATCATATCTGTCCAGATATTTTTTGCCTGGAGGACTGAAATGCCGGTAAGTGTTTCTGTCTCTTTTATCAAGCGGAGTTCCGGTAAAAGCAAAGAGACTTGCACTGGGAAACGCTTTTCTTAGGTTTAGAGCATAAAAGCCATACTGTGTTCTATGCGCCTCGTCTGTCAGAATGATTATGTTTTTAGCCTCGGATAAAGGTTTTGCAAGAGCCTTGCGGAATTTTTGAACGGTCGTCATAACTGTAATTCCGATTTCGCTGCTCAACAGGTCGTAGAGTTCTAGATGGGGCATTTTCTCTGCCATAATCGGATTGGGGAAATTGCAATTCCTGAAGGTTTCAGTAATCTGTCTGTTCAATTTCTTCCTGTCCGTAACAATAAGGATTATGGGATTCTTTAATTTTTCCTGCTCTCGCCTCAATTTCACAACGGCAAAAAGCATGATCAGTGACTTGCCCGAACCCTGCCAGTGCCAGATAATTCCTCTTTTATCAGGTTCGCTTTTCACAGTTCTAACTATTTTATTAACTGCGGAAAACTGCTGATAGCGGCAGACTTTTTTGACGATTCTATGCTCTTCTTTGCTGTAGTCAAAAACTATAAAATTCTGAATAATATCCAATAAATTTGGCTTTCTCAAAAGCCCTGCAATCAAGACCTCCTGCATCGGAGGATGGCCGCTGATATCTTTTTCATCAATCAACCCCAGCTTTAGCATTTCTTTAACTGAGGGATGTTCAGCCATGTTGGGAAACTTGCCATCACCCGGATCCTTCCATTCATGATATTGCTCTTCTGACACATCAATGCAACCGTATTTGGCTCCGAAGAGATTGCAGCCGATAAGAATCTCGTTAGTCCAAAAAAGCTGGGTGATTTCTTCCTGATAGCGGATAAGCTGCCTCTGCGCTTTTAGAACACCGGTTTTTTTTGCGACCGGGCTTTTGCATTCGATGACGACAACAGGAAGGCCGTTAATAAAAATAACAATATCCGGACAATCTGTGGTTCTATGCTTTCTGACCCAGAATTGATTAACCGCTAAGAACTCGTTGTTCTCGATGTTTTCAAAATCTATAAAATTGACAGTTTGTTTTTGCCGTCTGGCACCGATGTCCTGATCAATGGAAATACCGGAAATAAGGTAACTGTGAAAAATGCGGTTGGTCTCAAGCGTGCCTTCAGATTGAATATGTGTGACTCTCCTGACCGCTTTTGTTATAGAATCCTCGGTAAGATGAGGATTAATTTTGGCCAACGACTTTTTGAGGCGTTCCTCTAAAATGACATCTCTTCGGGATTTTCGTTCGCAATCTTCTTTAAGATCAGGGTCTAGCTGGTCTCCATGTATATATTTATATCCAAGCCGCTTTAGCTGCTCGATGGCAGGCTTTTCTGATAAAGTATCTTCGTTAAATTTTTTTCCTGACATTCAACCAGGCCCCTTTATATTTTTGCCCTAATTTTACCAGTTAACAAAACCTGCATCAATCCTTTCTTTATACCTTCTAATCTTTCTTTATTAGCTATTTCATTCTCTATTTCTTCATCCACCGATGTTAAAGCCTCTGCAATCTTTTTTTGTTCGTGAAGTGGAGGGAGTGGAACCTTTATACTTGAAAGAGATGATGCATTAACTCCCCCCTGGGCACTACCACCAATCTGTTCTTTTATTTGTCTCCAGTAAATAAAAGAATTAAAAACTAGGTAAAGAAAGTTAGAATTAATTCTTCCTTTTGTAACTACTCTAATAAGATAGGACGCAAAGACCGCTTCTGGGCACTTTTTTATAATGTAACTTTTTCCTGTAGTTGCACCTGTTCTTACAAATAAAATATCTCCTGGCTTAAGAACGTATTTTTCTTTTATTGAATTTGAACAATGACAAAATGGAACATTTTCCCAATTTACTTTTCCATCCTGAATATCTGATATTCGTAAAAATTTCGGGCCAATTGGCTTTTCAGTCGCACTTTCGGTATAACCATACTCAGGCTTTTCACAAACATCTTGGACTTTAACAACCTCCCAATCCACAGGAATCTCACCAATTTCTGTCTTCTTGAATTTTTTATGTCCTATTCCGCGGGTAAACAATTCCTGCATCAGGCTTTTTTTCAACTTCCTTGTTTTATCAATGATCTCTTGCTTTTTCTCAATTGCTTCATCCATCGATGTTAAAATTTCCGCAATCTTTTTCTGTTCTGAAATGATTGGAAAAGGAATTTTTAGCTTAAATAAATCTTTTTTATTTATTGCTTCAAAAGTGCTCCCTTGCCCGATTTTCACTAATGTGTCTTTAAAGTAATTCATTACAAAATACAAATAATCATTATAAATTTTCGTTCCTCGCAGAGCTGCCAATCCTCTCCCTATACAACATTCTACAGGAGCAATGTTAATATCTCCCACAGGAGCCCGCACACTTACAAGAATATCTCCTTTTTCAGCTAGTTTCCTAGGAGAATTACACCATTTTAGAATTTTAGGAAACTTAGTTCCAAATTCTGCATTTCCCTGAAAAAAGGGAACGCCATTCATAAATTCAAAACAACTTTCAGACGGAGGTGATTGTCCCATAATCAATTGTGTAACTTCACCAAGATTTACAACTTCCCAATCCACAGGAATTTCACCTATATCTGTTTTTTTTAATTTATTTTCAGTTCGTAAACTCTCTACTCGTCCCATTCTTCCCTCTTTATTCTCCTCCTCCGGTTCTTAACAATCTGGTAATGAAATTCTGAAATTCCTCTTCATACTTGTCTGGGCTAGTTTTTTCACCTGGAACAGCAGGCAAATCCAGACCGCTTTTTGAAAATTCAATGCTTATGGTTTCCATGGCTTCGCGCAACTTAGAACTTCGCAAATAATCTGATATGACCTGTTCAACTTCATTCAGAACATCCCAAACATTATTCAATGCAGAAAATAGCGAAATCCAATCAAGCCATACAGGCAATTTTTGATCATCTAAATTCGCTCCTAAAAGAAACTCTCCCCACCTTTTTTGAGATAGCCAGTATTCGATTTTTCTCTTCCCTTTGATTCTTGTCAGCACCAACCCAGACTCTGCAAACTCAATCAAAGCATCCTGCACAGCCCTTAGAGAAATACCGATTGCATCAGCCACCTCTGAAGGATGGCCGGCTTCATGAGTAAGGAGATAAAGGATGCATTCTGAACGGGAGCCTATCCCAAAAAGAGCCCTTAGCGAAAAACGCATATTGCTTCTTGCTGCAACAGATACGGGTCTTGACATTTTTCGTAATGAAAAACTTTCCCGCAAAAATCCATACTCATGAAATGGTTCTGATATTTCTCCAGGTTTGGGGAAAGGTTCTTCTTCCCTAGTATTAAACAGCATTTCCTCTTTAACTCTTAAATCAGATGATTTCGATCTTGCTAATGCCTGCCATTTTCTCCTGTAAGACCTGGCCTCATGTGATAAAAAATGTGCCACTGCACTCATCAGACGTCGTGTTTTCTCATTTTTACTTTTGACTATCCCCCGAAGTCTCTGAATATCTATCCATTTGCCATTAACCACCATCCAATCCAGAACCTCATCAAAAAGCCGAGGCTCATATCTACTCATTTCAATCGAGAATAGGAGAAGAGCTTCAGGATCTATAACCCATTCGTCCTCAGATCTTGCACCTCCGGCAACACCCAGAGAAGACCACTGTCGCCAAAGAAAATTTAAAATGTTCTCCAGGAAAAAATGCTTAAATTCTTTCTGCGACATCTTTGTATCCTATTTTTTTCAGAAAATCCTTGAGGACTTTTTTATACGTATCCGAAGGATCATGGGTTATAGTCCAGCGTGCTGCATCTTCCGTTTCTTGTGCTGTGGGTCGTAAGGTCATCAAGTCGTCAAAATGGACATCAGGCCGGCCTCGATCAACGGCTGCAAAGAGCTTAAAATGAATCTGATCATAGCGACTCAGAAAATGAATGATAAGGCTTCTTCCATAAGTACGAGTCTCTACTCTTTTCATAAGACCTTCGGGCAGGCCAAAATCCAAAACTGATGCAGGGCCTGTGTTAAGCCAATTCTCCGGTAGATTAAAGTCTCTCTGCACTCTTTTGGCTGCGGCCGTAATCGCGGGGTTTAGAGGGCTTTCTTTTGCTAAAAATGCCGTGCCATCTCTATTCCTCTCAACAAACGCGACAACATCTACGTCTTTAGTTGTGCGTTGGACATAGCCAATTATGTTCAAAGCAGCACCTCCACAAACAACCATTTCAATTCGTCCTGCTCTCTCTGCATCTAGCTGTTCGGAAAGTGCCATTAGGACAGCTTCAATATCTTTTTTTCCTTTAAACATGTTTATACCTTATAATTCAACTCTCTCAAGTAATTAAAAACTTTATCCTCTGCTTTCTTGAATCCTTTCTTTAACTCACTCAATTCATTTATTGTTTTCTGGATGTCGATTTTCTCTTCTTCTTCTGCAGTATCAATATAGCGGGTTATATTAAGATTGAAGTCATTTTCTTGAATTTCACTTACAGGAACAGGACGACAATATTTCTCAGTGGTTTTGTATTCCCTGAATGCTGAGACAATATTTTCAATATCTTCATCCCGTAATCTATTCTGCTTCTTTCCCTCCAGATACTCATTCGCTCCATATAGAAAAAACACTCTTCCTTTTCTTTCTTTGGGCTTATTTTTATTCAAGATGAACAAACAGGCTGGAATACCTGTCCCATAAAACAATTTAGGCGGCAACCCTATAACAGCTTCAAGCAAATCTTCTCCGATTATCCCTATTCTTATTTTCTCTTCTGCTCCTCCGCGGAATAATGCACCATGCGGCAGAACAACCCCGACTTTTCCCTTTGGATGGATGGTTGCAAGCATGTGCTGGACAAAGGCATAATCGGCATACCCTTTCGGGGGAATGCCGAATCGGAATCTTTTATAAGGGTCATTCTGGGCCTTCTCATATCCCCAATTCTTTAAGGAGAAGGGCGGATTGGCGATGACAACATCAAATTGCATCAATTGTCCATGAGACAGCAATTGGGGATCCCGTAAAGTATCGCATCTTTTGATCTGGGCGTTTTTTAAGCCATGAAGGAGCAGATTCATCTTACAAATTGCCCATGTTCCTACATTTATTTCATGTCCATAAAGCGAAACATTTTTAGGATTCTGTTTGTTTTCTTTCAAATGCTGAACAGATTGGATCAACATTCCGCCTGAGCCGCAGGCTGGATCACAGATTCTCATCCCCTCTTGTGGATCTAAAATTTTGACTAACAACTCAACAACTTCTTTTGGCGTATAAAACTCTCCCCCTTTTTTCCCGGCACTTGAAGCGAATTGAGCTATTAGATATTCATAGGCATCACCCAAGATATCCGGTTTTTCCAAATCAGCATTACCCAACCTGATTTTAGAAAAGTGATTGACCAATTGAGAAAGAATATGATCAGGCAGGCGATCTTTATCATTAAAATCAACTGCAGATAGGACTCCTTCTAAACTTTCCGGATTTTCTTCTTCCAATAAATCGTTGGCCTTGTTAATAGCCTGACCGATATCATGTGTTAATGATTTGAGACGATCCCAGCTAGCTTTTTCAGGGACAAAAAACTCGTGATAATCCCGATCTTCGTATGCAATCTTTTTATCGCCGGTTTCTCTTACTATTTTCTCCGCTTCCTCTTTAAAAACATCGGATATTCTCTTCAAGAAAAGAAAGCCAAAAATATAATTTTTATAGTCTGCTGCATCAATATGGCCTCTTAAAATATCAGCAGATTTCCAAAGGTGAGTTTTCAATACTTCCAGATTAATTTTTTCCATATTTTCTGCCTTTTTGTAAAATATTCAACCTATTTATTAATTTCTGAAGGAAAATATACAAAAAACGGATATAAATGTCAATAATTATATTTAATATTATAGTTTATCTACAATTATTGTGAAGTTAAACTACATTTATTATTGAAATCTTATATTCCAAATAAGCCTTCGCTTTTTAAGCTAATATGACCATGAGTATAAATTATAATGTGATCTAGTGGAGTAATGTCAACGGCTTTGCATGCTGAAATAAGCCTCTTGGTTATATCAATATCAAACTGGCTTGGTTTTCTGCTTCCAGAGGGATGATTATGTACAAAAATGACGGCACTCGCATCTTTATTTATTGCACCTTTTATTACTTCTCTAGGATAGATGGAAGCCTGGTCCACAGTACCTTTGGCGATAGTTTCGACTTCCAAGACTTTATTGGCTTTGTCTAAATAAACGACCTTGAAAAACTCTTCTTTTAGATCTCTCATAGATAAAGAAAGATAATCCAGAATATCCTTATCATTTTCCATATATTCTTTCCCTATTATTTCTTCTTTAAGCTGACGTTTGGCAATTTCTATAGCAGCTAAAAGCTGAGCTATTTTTGCACTGCCTAAGCCATTAATTTTCTCAAGCTCTGATTTATTAGCACTCAGCAATCCTCTCAGCCCTCCAAATTGCTTAATCAGGCCTCTGGCTAAAGACACTGCATCTTTTCCTCTTGTACCGGACCGCAATAAAATAGCAATCAACCCGGCATCAGAAACATAATCAGATCCCTTCTCTAAAAGTAATTCTCTCGGCCGTTCATATTTCGGCCAAAATTTTATAGAACTCTTTACTTTCTTCTTTTCAGTCGTCACTATTATCTCTTCAAGAATGACGCCAAAAGATAAATAAATTCTCTTGGGTTTCAAACAACTCTATTTTTAGGTTCAATATGTTCTACACGTCCAGATCATTCATATGCAATTCTAAATTTATAAAATTTTTGGCGCCACTCTCAGCCAAACACTTATAGAAAATAGTTTTTTACTTAGTGCCATTTAATTATAATTTCCCCCGATGCAAGAAAAATCGTCAGAAGTCTTGTCCAAAGACACAAATCTGATATAATTAGAAACCAATCATGCTTGAATTTAAAAATTATTTAAAAGAAAAAATTCACAAACTGCTGAAAGAAAAATACCATCTTGATCTTTCAGAGCTTGAAATAAGCTATACTCCACAGCAAAAAATGGGTGACTTGGCCCTGACCTTCCCTTTCCAACTGGCTAAAAAAATGAAAAAAGAGCCAAGAAAGCTCGCCCTGGAAATAATTCCCCTTCTTTCTCCTCTTGAAGGAGTGGAAAAAATCGAAGCAGCAGGGCCAGGCTATATCAACCTTTTCCTGGAGCGAGAAAAATTCTTTTCCAGCCTACTTCACTCAATAGGGCAAACATCTCTCTCACCCGAGGAAGAAAAGATCATAATCGAGCACACCAACATCAACCCCAATAAAGCAGCCCACATAGGCCATCTAAGGAATGCCTGTCTCGGCGATACCCTGGGGCACTGTCTTAAATACAAAGGAGAAAACGTCGAAATTCAAAATTACATAGACGACACTGGAGTCCAGGTGGCAGATGTTGTCTTCGGCTTCATGGAGCTTGAGAAAAAGAGCTTGTCCCAGATCAAAAAAATAAAGGAAAAATTTGATTATTACTGCTGGAATCTTTATGTACGCGTCTCTTCTTATCTAGATAATAATCCCCAAGCAGAGGCAAGAAAATCTGAAATCCTTAAAAAAATAGAGGAAGGTAAAAATCCTGAACACGAGACAGCCCATTATATCTCCCGCCGAATAATAAAAGCCCATCTCCAGACCATGGGAAGAATCGGAATCGGCTATGACCTTCTCCCCTGCGAAAGCAGCATACTCCATCTTAAATTCTGGGAAAAAGCTTTCTCGCTCTTGAAGGAAAAAAAGGCTATTTCCTTCGTAAAGAGCGGGGAAAACAAAGGCTGTTGGGTGATGTACCTTGAAGACGAATCAGAAAAGGAAAAGATCATAGTCCGCTCTGACGGGACAGTAACCTATGTCGGGAAGGATATTGCCTATCAGCTCTGGAAATTCGGTCTTCTGGAAGAAGATTTTTATTATGAACCCTTTATCAAAGAGGATAGCAAGATTGTCTGGATAAGTACTACAACGCCAGAGAAGGAATCTCCTTCATTCGGAAAAGGAAGTCAGGTCTATAATGTTATAGATACAAGACAGGCCTATCTCCAGAAAATTGTCGTTCAAGGTCTCAAATCTCTGAAATTCCCCGCTCAAGCAAAAAAATCCATCCATTTCTCTTACGAAATGGTTGCCCTTTCTTCAAAAAGCCTGAAAGAGCTTAATCTGAGTGTTTCGAAAGGAGAAAAGGAAAAGGACTTCCTTGAAGTCTCCGGGAGAAAAGGGCTGGGTGTGAAAGCCGATGATCTGCTGGACAGACTGGAAGAAAAGGCTTTAGCTGAGGTGGAGAAAAGAAATCCAGAGCTTTCGGAAAACCTGAAAGAAGATACAGCTCACAAGATAGCCAGCGGGGCGCTCCGCTACTTCATGCTCAAATTCGCCCTAAATTCTCTCATCGTTTTTGACTTCGAAGAAGCCCTTAGTTTTGAGGGAGAAACAGGCCCTTATCTTCAGTACACGTTGGTCAGGATCAACAGCATCTTCCGCAAGCTGAAGGAAATAGAAAGCTTTGAGGAGAAGGATCTCCAGACCCTTCTCTCTTCAGAGAGGATTCCGTTGGAAAAGCTTTCTGAATCAGAGCAGGCTGATTTCTGGAATCTAGTTCGCTATGCTTCCCAGTTTGAAGAAGAGGTTCTCCATTCTATCCGTTCTCTGGAATTCTCGCATTTAGCTAAGTTCTCTTTTAATCTATGTCAGAAGTTTAACGCTTATTACCACCTTTATTCTATCTTGGCTGAAGAGAATAAAGAGATAAAACGCATTCGTATCTTAACCATCTATTACATCAGAGAAGTGCTCAAGCGCGCTCTTTCTCTCATGGGCATCCCGCAACCAGAATTGATGTAAATGAGTTAGTAATAAATGAGGCTGACTTGAATGTAGGAGCTTGATTTATCAAGCCCACCGTTTTTATTTTGTTGGGTCATGACTCATCAAACCCATATTTTGGTTCTGTAGGGGCTTGATTTATCAAGCCCACATTTTATAATTTATAATTTATTATCCACGAACAGGAGTAGAAAATGATTGAAGTTGAAAATCTGACCAAAAAATACGGGGATCTGGTAGCCGTTAAAAACTTAAATTTCAAAGTTGAAAAAGGAAAAATCTGGGGGCTTCTCGGACCAAATGCTGCTGGAAAAACAACAACCATGAGAATTCTCACAGGCTATTTGCCTGCTACTGACGGAAAAGCATATGTTGCTAACTATGATGTCTTTGAGAAACCCAATGATGTCAAAAAAATTACTGGCTACCTCCCTGAGAATGTCCCCCTTTACCCTGAAATGACGGTTCATTCCTACCTGAGTTTTGTCTCAGAAATCAAACAAATCCCCGCATCCAAAAGAAAAGAAGCTGTAGAGAAAGCCGTAGAAATAAGCGGCTTAGAAACGGTACGAAGGAGGCTTATCAAGAATATTTCTCGGGGATTCAAGCAGAGAGTGGGTATCGCTCAAGCCCTTATTCATGATCCTCAAGTTCTCGTTTTAGACGAGCCAACTGCCGGCCTTGACCCAGCCCAAATCATAGAAATAAGAAAGCTCATAAAGTCCCTCAAGGAAGAACGGACTATCCTCCTCTCGACTCATATCCTTGCTGAAGTGACTCAAACATGCGATGGAGTTGTCATTATTAACGAGGGCAATCTCATGGCTTCAAGCTCCTTAGAGGAGCTCACCGCTTCCTTCAAGGAAAAAGAAGGAATCGTTATTAAACTCAAAAAGGGAGGAAAAGATGTCCTTTCACTCCTGCAGAAAATGCATGGCGTCGACAAAGTCAGCCATCCAGATGACGAGTTCAAGATAGAATGGACCAAAGGAAAAGACATGAGGGATGAAATAACAAAGCTCATCGTTGATAAAGAATTAGGCCTTATCGAAATGAGGCCTCTCGCCATGAATATCGAAGACCTCTATCTCAAAGTTATTTCAGGAGGTGTCGCACAATGAAAAACATATGGGCTATCTGCAAGAAAGAAATAAAAACCTACTTCACCTCCCCTATTGCCTATGTGGCTATAACTGTGTTTCTGGTTCTGATAGGATTTTTCTTTTACAGTCTCATCTGGTGGTTTAATTCCCAATCTCTTCAAATGGCACAAAATCCATCTTATTATCAGCAACTCAACATAAACCAGATGGTTTACTCTCCGCTCTTTCACAATATGAGCATTATCCTCCTCCTCATGGTACCTCTCCTCACCATGCACCTTTTCTCAGAAGAAAAGAGAAGACAGACTGATGAGTTGCTCTTCACCTCTCCTATTTCCGTTAACCAGATAATCCTTGGAAAATATTTTGCCTCTCTTTTTGTCCTGCTGGTGATGCTCTTTTTGACTGGAATCCTTTCCATTTTTGTTTTTGCTTACGGAAATCCAGAGCCTGCCCCCGTCCTGAACGGCTATCTCGGACTGTTCCTTATGGGAGCGGCTTTTATAGCTGTAGGAATTTTCTTCTCTTCTCTTACCGAAAACCAGATTGTCTCAGCAATTCTGACTTTCGGCGCTCTTCTTCTCTTCTGGATTCTGAACTGGGCTTCTTACTCAGCAGGAGGGATATGGAAGAGTGTCCTCAATTATCTTTCCTTTTTTCAGCACTTTGACGACATGACACGAGGAATTCTGGATACAACCGATCTCGTCTATTACCTCAGCTTCATCTTCCTCTGTCTTTTTCTAACTCACTCTGTCATTCAATCCAGAAGGTGGAGGTAAAAAATGGAAAAAATCAAACAATACCTGAATTACATAGCCCTAGCCCTGATATTCCTTTCTCTGGTCTCCCTTAGAATCTGGCCTTATAAAAAAACAATCGCCCTCGTCTTAGGGCTCTGTGGAATAGCCGCCTTAGCAGCATACATCATCCTAAATCTTTCTGTTCTCAAACAAAGCTTTAAGCGAAAATCCTTCATCTATTCCGGCAACTTGATTTTTATTGTTGTCCTTGTCCTCGCTATTCTGGTTCTCATCAATTATTTCTTTTCCCACCACCACCACAGGTTCGACTTTACCGAAGCAAAACTTCACAGTCTCTCTGACCAATCCATAAAAGTCTTGGAAAATTTGAAAGACGAGGTTAGTGCCTTATGTTTCTTCCGTGAAGGAAACATCAGCCAGGCTAAAATGGAAAGCCTGTTGAAAATCTACAATTATCATTCCAAAAAAATAAAGTATGAATTTATCGATCCTGACAAAAATCCAGGCATGATCAAAAGATATGACGTAACACAAGACGGAACAACCATCCTTGAGAGCGGAGATAAAGAAAGCCGCATAACTTCTTCAGATGAAGAGGATATCACCAACGCCATCATCAAAATCTCAAGGGAAAAGAAAAAAGTGCTCTATTTTCTCGAAGGCCACGGCGAGGCAAGCATCGAAGTAAGTGAGGAGAAAGGCTATACTTTAGCTAAAGAAGAGTTAGAAAAACTAGCTTACGAAGTAAAAAAGCTGACTCTAGCTCTCTCTGATACTTTTCCCCAGGATTGCTCTCTCCTCGTTATTCCCGGCGCTGAAAAGGACTTCTTTCCCAACGAACTGGAGACAATCCGAAACTACATAAGCGAGGGAGGCAGGGTCTTTTTAATGGTCGATCCGGAGACTGCCCCAGGTCTTAAATCCTTCCTCACAGAATACGGGATTCAACTCGAAGATGACCTGATCGTGGATACTGTATCTCGCCTCATGGGAGGAGATTATTTCATGCCCATGGTGAGTGAGTATGAATACCACCAGATCACGAGCAAATTCCGGTATGCAACCTTCTTCCCTTTTGCCCGCTCGGTGAGTGTAGCTGAGGAAAAACCAGAGGGAATCTCGGTAGACATCCTGGCCAAAACAAGCCCCAACTCATGGTCGGAAAGACAGCTCAAAGAGACGCAGGTGGCTTTCAATAAAGACAAAGATAAAGAAGGACCCATCTCTATTGCAGCAGTTGTGACCGTTGAGCCGAAGGAAGAAACAAAGGAAGAAAAAGAGACAGAAGAAACCGAGAAGATAAAACAAGAAGGTCGCCTGGCAGTTTTCGGTGATTCAGATTTCGCCACTAACCGCTATTTTAACTTCTCTGGCAACGGAAATTTCTTCCTGAATACAGTAAATTGGCTGACTGAAGAAGCAGATCTTATTTCCATACAGCCCAAAACTTCCTCTCCCCGGACGATTCACATGACTGCTACCCAGGGAAGAATACTCTTCTTCGTCTCCCTCATTATTCTTCCTCTTATCGTTCTTGTCACAGGAATTTCAGTTTGGGTAAGGAGAAGGTCCCTATGAAATTCAAAACTACGATCATTCTCTTTGCGGTTTTCATCGTTCTTCTGGCTTTTGTCTTATTCTTCGAATACAAAGGCATGGGTGAAAAGGATGAAGAGGAGAAACTCCTCGCCCTTTCTTCATACGATGTTGAGAAGATAACTTTTAAAAGAGAAGATGAATCCATCTCCTTCCAGAAAGACGAAGAAGGAGAATGGCTCATCACAGAACCCCTTGAAGCAAAAGCGGATAAGTACGAAGTCGACCGCCTTGCTGATGACTTCTCAGACCTCAGAATAGAGAGAGTTGTGGAGGAAGTGCCAGAGGAGATTGAAAAATATGGAATTCCTCAAAAGGAGATAAGTCTCTGGTTTAAAGACAAAGATAAGCCAATAAAAATCCTCATCGGCATGGAAAACCCCCTGGGCAACACTTTTTTTGCCAAAAGGGAGGACGAAACAAAAGTTGTCCTCATCCCCAGCAGTCTTAAAAGTCTGATGGAGAAAAGTCTCTTTGATTTTCGCGAGAAAAACATCTTTAAGTTTGAGACAGATGATGTAAAAAGTGTAAAACTCCGTGCAAAAAAAACTCGATGGGAAGCCTCGAAAAAAGGAGAGGAATGGTTTTTTAAAAATCCTGTCAATGCTCTTGCCAAATCAAGCAAAATCGATGATATTCTTTCCTCTCTATCTAGCCTAGAAGCAAAAGAGTTTGTCTCAGAAGAAAAGAAAAAGGACGATATAAAAAAGTACGATCTTAACCGCCCAGAATACGAAATCACTCTGGGTATGCCTCTTGAAAACCAGGAAGTGACATTTTCCCTCCATAAAGAAGAGGATAAACTTTATGCCACCACTTCCCTCTCCACCAAAATTGTCGAAGCAGAAGATTCCCTCCTCTCCGATTTAGAAAAGGAGGCAGAGGAATTAAGAGAAAAAAAAGTTGCCAGTTTCTACAGTTGGGAAGCAAACCGCCTTCATCTGAAGATAGGAGAGATAGATTGGGAGCTTGTAAAAGATGAGGAGGATAACTGGCACTTCGAATCTCCTATTAAAGAAGAAGCAAATAAAAGCAAAATTGAAACATTTATCCGCAAAATAGAAAGCCTTGAAGCCATAGAATTTATTGATCCTCCTTTGAGCTTGAAAGATTATGGCCTTGACAATCCTCAAGCTGAAATCAAAATCTGGGTGGAAGAGGATGAAGAAAAGGTTAAGGACATCATAGTGCTTATCGGTACTGAAGACAAAGAATCAAAAAATGTCGCAGTGAAAAACGCCCGATTCGACTATCTTTTCCGGTTGGATTCAGTCTTTCTTGAAGAATTCCCCCAAGACATCAAAAATTGGAAACTAGAGAAAGAAGAGGAACAAGGGAAAGAAGAAGAGAAAGAAAAAGAGCTAAAAGAATAAAAAGAAAGACCATAAAGGTCTTTTTGATCTGATGGCTTCAACTCTTTAAGTCATAAATTCTCTTTTTTCCCAGATAGGAAAAAAATCCCTTTATTTTCTTCATAACAATCATCCATGGAGAAGACACAATCCATCGCTACACCACAACTCGTACCTAGAGAGAGTTTAGGCAATGAGTAAACCGGAAATTTTCACGTTGCTAAGATCCGGAAGTTTTTACTTTGCCTTGACAATTTCGATATTTTTACTTGACATATAATTTTCTTCTGTGTTATTAATTTAGCACCTTTTGGGGAAAAGGAGGAATATGATCCCAAATCAGCAAAAATCGCAAATTATCATTAATAGAGAGCCTATTTCTCTAGAATTCAAAGACGTTCTCTGTTTTCAAAGCAGCTCAAGGGCTTTTTCTTCTTTCCTCCAAAATATCTTAATGCCCCTGGAAGTGTTTCGCTGTCCCAGGGGAATTAATAACTATATGCCAAAAATGGATACTTAATAAGGGGAGAATCATGTCAATACGTCGTTTATCTTTCTTTTTATTGGTTGCTGTCTCATTTTTATTAGCAACCGGTATGCCAACAACATCATCTTCAAATGGCGACCCAACTCAAAGTTATGGATTAATCGTCGGACGAAATGTGAACATGGTTTCAGGCACACAAGCGCCTCACGGCGATCCATACCTTCAACGCCAGAATGAGCCTTCGGTTGCTGTCTCCACTCGAAATCCGATGCATCTCCTCGCCGGTGCAAACGACTACCGCACGATCGATGTGCCTTATCAGGATGTTCTACCTGGGATGGAAGAAAACTTAGCGCAAATACGCGATGCCTGGGTGGGTGTATTCAAATCGTTCAACGGGGGTGAATCCTGGATAAGCACTCTTCTTCCAGGATATCCACAGGACACTTCTCCTGAAGGAACATCGTCACCTCTATACGGATACGATTTCGCCTGTGATCCGACCGTTCGCGCAGGAGCCAACGGCCTTTTCTATTACAGTGGTATCGCTGCCGATAGAGCAGAGCGAGGAGCTGGAGTTGTCTTTGTTGCTCGATATATCGATAACAATAACAGTGAATTCCTGGATACAATAGAATACGTCGATACAAATATCCCCGATCAAGGAAACTCGGGACAATTCATAGATATGCCGTATATAGCCGTTGATGTACCAAGAGACAGTGGCACGGTTACAATTAAAGGACAAGAAATTCCTGTAAGCAATGTTTATATCGCTTACAGCCTCTTTCCTGGGCATTCGAAAAAAAACGTTCGTAGTAAAATACTTTTTGCTAGGTCAACCGATTGTGGTACCACCTGGAGCAAGCCCATCAAATTGAGCGAAAGCCAGCATATCCTTCAACGACCGACAATCGCCATTGATCCGAGTGATCCCACAGGCAACACAATTTATGTCGCCTTCCGGCGGTTTGCTAAGGCGAATAAAAAAGGGAAGATAAATCAGCCCCATGCAATCATTATCCTCAAATCCACTGATAGAGGCCGAAAATTCACTAAAGCCATTGAGGTTACTTCTTTCTATCCCTTCGATCAGGGATCATCCAACTTTTCCTTCCGCACAAACGCCTATCCATCTTTAACCGTTGACGGCAATGGAATTGTCTATTTAGCCTGGGCACAAAGGATGAATGGACCAGAAGGATTTGCACGGCTTGTTATCGCAGCTTCTGAGGATGGATTAGACTGGCCTACAGGGCAAATGAAATATGTCGAGCTTGACCATGCAGAAGAAGAGGTTAAAGGTCATCAGTTTATGCCCTCTTTAACCTACGCAGGTGGCAAGTTGATGCTGGCCTGGTATGACCAGCGTCATGATATTGCTCAGGATTATATTGGAGATCAAGCTTTTACTCCTTACATTGAAGACTCTCTTTGTCGCCATACGATCGACGTTCGCGTCGCTTATGGCACGCTAGGTCTGTATCCCTCATTTAGCCCCTCGAGACAGGTTTCTCGATACCTCTATACATTGTATGTAGACGAATACGGCAACCCAATTGAAGATGGGGAAGGCAATTGGATAATCGACCAAGCTGAGTTTAATCCAATCAATTTCCCACTCTTCCAGCAGGGCACAACACCTTTCAGTGGTGACTGGATGGATGCTGCACCCTCTCCCTGGATTTTGCCTTCATCGAACGGACAATGGTCCTTTAATACAAGCCCGCTTCAGCCAACAACATCTCTAATGGTCTGGACTGATAACCGGGATGTGAATCCTCCTGGGGGTTTCTGGTGGGGAAATTGGCAAAATTATCCGGAGTGGCCCCTATACAACGCACCAAATTCTGACGAAACTCCTCCGCGAGAACCTTGTTCGAATGATCTCAATACAGGAATGCGCAACCAGAATATCTATACTGCCAACATCAGCGATGGATTAATCGTCGGCTCACCCCAGAACACAAAGCAACTCGGCGTCCCATTCATTCAGCGTACGTTTGTCGTGTACGCAAATAACACAACTGCAGAGGAAAGATATTTTCAATTCAGGATCAATGAGCTTGGATCCGCAACTGCTTCTTTCGAACAAGAACTATATTCAAATGATCATAAGTTGAATGTGACGATTGCACCCTTATCATCCGCTTCTGTTACGGTCTTCGTTGATCCATATACTGGGGAAAATTCTACTGCCATCAGGATCGATGTTGTCGAAATGGATGTGTCAGGACCTTCTCCAGTTCCCGTTCCAGGTGGTCTTTATGGCTATGTTTTATTAAATCCTGATCCCACAAATCCTGGTGTAATCGATTATTCTGACCCCAATAATCCCGAATATTTAGGTGATGAATACCATAATCCCCGGGTTTGGGGTCCTCGCGTTTGGGGTTATGACCTTGGAAATGCAAGCGAGCTCAACCCTCGCGTCCAAGGACCCCGCGTTCAGGGTTTTTCCCCTATCAACACAGGTTTTATCAACCCGCGCGTCCAGGGCGAAGATCCTCTCAACCCACGTGTCCAAGGTCCTCGAGTCTGGGGTCCCCGCGTCCAAGGCCCCCGCGTGCAAGGTATCAACATCCTAAACCAGGGTATTATTAATCCCCGTGTACAAGGCCCCCGCGTTCAGGGCACAGCTCTAACTGACGTCACCTATCCTATAGTGAATGACGGCAACACCACCTCAGCTTACAGTATCAATGTCCGCTCACTTTTCGCCAAAGATTTTGATGAAGGAAAATTAATAGCCCAGCTTCTCATCTATAAGGTCCACACTTCCCCTGTTTCTGATGGTTGTGAGCTGAAACAGGTACACTATGATAAACTCGTCGCTAACATATACAATCCCCGCGTCCAAGGCCCCCGCGTTCAGGGTAGCGCCCCAACAAGCAGAGCAACAAGCCAGAGTGTTGGGGATTGGCAAATCCCAGAGCCTACGATCTACCTAGAGCCGAATCAAATAGGCTATGTCACCGTGCGCGTATGGGATGATGATACGACTGATAGCATTGTTTTTAGCCCTAACAATGTCACAATCGATATGCCTGCGCAGGCGCCTGATACAGGAGAAACTGAACCAAAAATAGGATACCCCCCTGGACATGGACCTGGAGAATGGCCAGATCCTGCTCCTAAGATATGGCGTTCGCCTGAATCGATGTCATTTACAGCTCAAGAGGGAGGAGCGAATCCCGCTCCTCAGACCTTCCAAGTAATGAATATAGAAGAAGTAACAACCTTGGAGTATGCTGTAACAAAGGATGTTCCCTGGTTAACTGTTTCCCCCAGCGGTGGACCTTTATCTTATAACGAATCATATCCTCACACTGTCTCAGTCAATATCACTAGCCTTTCAGCCGGAACCTATACGGGTAATATCGCCATCTATAATCCGACTTACGAGGCATCCAACAATCCTCAGTTTGTGCGCGTGAAATTATATGTGATTTCATCAACTACGACAGCATCTCAAGTCAAGTTGTCAGGACCGACCTGGGTACAGGCAGGGGAAATCTCTAAGGCCTATACTTTGGTCAGTTTGGATAGTGACGGAAATCCTGCCAAAGTCTCAGGAAGCATAGTATTTAACCTTAATTCTACTTCTTTAGAAGCTAAATTCTACTCTAATTCTGGAGAACCCAGCGAGACTACTCACGTGGAAATCATCTCTGGTTCAAGCAGTCCGATGTTTTATTACAAAGATACGCAAGTAGGTGACCACGAAATCACAGCAGCCTATGCTTCAGGACCTGATGATTTAGATTCTGCCAGCCATCCGATTTCGGTCATTATAGGCGCTGCCGAGTATCTCAAGGTAACAGGAAACAGCACTGTGAATGCCGGTGAATCAAAAGAGTTAACCATAGCTGCCTATGACAAATACGACAATGTAGCTATTGGATACAGTGGGCCGAAATTTCTAACGTTCTCAGGACCAGGTGATGCCCCTGATGGGACAGTGCCCACTGTAGAAGGCGCAGATATCGGCACAACCATTATAGTTAATTTTACAGAAGGTGTGAGTGATACTGGGGCCGCAACTTTAATCGCCTATAATGCAGAGACAGCCTTGATTAACGTATCTGATGGGCTGATCGACTCTCTTGCAGATCCGAGCTATGGCTTTGGTTTAACCGTAGATCCTGCTGGTTTCGATCCCAATGAGAGCTCAGTATCAAATGTATATCCATTTCCAGCAGTGGCAGGGGACACTGTTACCATAGAAATAACGAATTATGACGAATTCCAGAATCTAAGGACAGTCGGAGGAGATTCAGTATCTATTTCTATTATTGCAGGAAGTGCTAATCCACAAGTTTTAAGCAATATCATTTTTGATAACGGTATTTATTCAGCAACCTATATGCCGACCGTAAGCGGCATTGATGATATCGTTGGAGAAATAAATAGCTATCCCACAAAAAGGGATGCTGATGGTACGAGTGATGGGACATATAATCTGACAATCAATCCAGGAGATGCCAACTACCTCACGGTAACTGGCAATAGTACAGTGACAGCCGGAGGCTCGAAAGAACTCACTATTACTGCCTTTGATCAGTATCACAATGTGGCCATCGGATATACAGGCACTAAAGGATTAATCTTCTCAGGTCCTCATGATGCACCTGATGGGACTCCTCCTACAGTGGCAGGAATAGAGATTGGAGATACCACGACAATCAACTTCAATGATGGTGTCAGTGTTACAGGAACTGCAACCTTAGTTGTCTACAGGGCTGAAACTATTTCTATTGAGGTGGATGATGGAACAATCAATTCTTTTGCAAATGAGGCATATGATTTTGATTTAACTGTTGAACCTGCTGCATTGCACCATTATAAAACGACCCGTGAGGACGCAGGTCCGGATCTTGTGCCCGCAGACGGCACCACACCCATCAGTATTAAAATCTGGCCCCTTGATGAGTATGGAAACGACCGTGCGGGAAGTGCCAACGTCAGTCTTAGCTTTGTCAGCCTCTCAGGGCCGTCCACAAGCTCAACCCTTGGCGGCACGACCACGGGTATTGACACCTCAACAGGCCCCGCACAGGTTGACGACATCACCTACACTGTAGCGCAACAGATCCGCATCCACGCAGACGACAGCAGCATCTCAACGCCTGATCAAGAAGCTGTTGTGGTGCAGTATGTGGAGACCCTCGACACCATCGATCACTATGAAATCAGCCTGGGAACCACCAATCCTGCAGCTGGCCAGTCTTTTACGACAACTGTCACCGCCCAAGATGAAGCTAACAACGTAATAACTAGCATCGACGCTCTGCTTAATGGCTTAACCTATACTATAAGCGGCGCGGGGACTCCTCCGAGCGGGGATCATCCCGTATTCGCCAATTCAATCCCCTTCTCATCCGGCCAGGCAAGTTTTACAACTACCCTTTACAATGCCGAGATCCTCGCTACAGGTACTTTCATCGTGAGTGACGATCAAGCTATTCCCAAGACAAACACCACCTCCCCTGAGTTAATTGTTAATCCTGCTCCTGCGAGTGGTGGAGAGAGCTCTATATCGTCAGTCTCACCTGATCCAGCAACGGCTGGAACCAGTGTCACAATAACAGTGACCGCATATGACCAGTACCAAAATGCTCTCATTTTAGGAGAGGATACGGTAGTCATAGAGGTCACAGAATCCAACCCGGCTACTCCAACAGTAAACTATATTGGTAATGGAACCTATACTGCAAGTTACACGCCTACAGTAAGCGGCCCCGACGAGATTACTGGAACTATAAACGGTGCAGACATCGGACAAGATGCGGAAGGCACTAGTGATGGCATCTATAATCTAACAGTAAATCCAGGTGAGGCAAGCCAGGTAGCTCTTACTGGGCCCTCGTCGGTAGAGGCTGGGATTGTATCAGAGGCCTTCACATTAGAAAGTCAGGATAGCTTCGGAAATCCTTCTAATGTCACAGAGAATACAATATTCAATCTTACCTCCACTTCAGGTGGCACAGTACGGTTCTACTTTAATCCTCCTACCATTATCCCCCCACAGGTGGCAATACTCGCAGATAATAGCTCTATTACCTTCTACTATTCAGACACAGAGGCAGCTAATCAGACAGTGACCGCAACAAGAATAAGTGGCATACCATTTGATCCTGCTGCCCATCAGCTGCAAGTAAATGCTGGCCCTCCATTCCAACTCGCGTTCAAAAACCAACCCACAGATACTCATGCAAATGAATCTATATCACCTGCAGTAACTGTTGAGGTCCAGGACGAATTCAGCAATCTTGTGACATCTGCTGACGACTTAGTGACAATAACGCTCAATGATATTCCCGGCGCAGGAGCCACTTTAAGTGGTGGAGATCCTAATCAAGCAATAGATGGCGTTGCTACTTTTGATAGTCTCAGTGTAAGTGGATGTGGTGAGGGATATACTCTAAACGCTTCCTCAGGTACTCTTAATCCGGATACTTCCGCTGCATTTAACATCTTTGCAAAGATTATTGGAACAGTACAGTGGAATGGAGCTTCAGTTGTGGATGATATTCCAGAAACATCCGATGCACACATATATGGACGCAAGCATTATCAGGAACCAAGTGAAGAATCAGTCCCATCTGAAAATATAACATATGATATCGAAACTGGAGTTTATACTGTTACTAATATTCTTCCCGCCAATTATAAATTCTATGCAACGGTCGATACCCGAGGAGTAGATTTTAAAAAGTATCCTGATAATTATCATGGAGAAGGTGATCCTTTTCTAGTGATCGCTGGCGACGCTGTAGTCAATTATAATCATAATACTCAGAAAATCATGCGCATGACCGCACCCGCGGGTGCTTATAACGATTCTTATATCGATGAATCGCCAATTAATCATTCTAACCCGTATCCTCCAGACAAGGATTTTACAGATCATACGTACCAACCTGAAATAACATTTGTTTGGGAGCCGGTAGCTGAGGGACAGGACATAACATATAATTTTTCCCTAAGGGAATATGATTATTCAGATCCACAACATAACGTTCTTGTAAATCATGGAACAGGTATTAGCACTAATTCACTTCCTCTGGGGCCCTTGCCTCCGAGTGAAGGGGAAAAATTCTACGCACTCCGCATTATGGGGCATAACGATTCGAATTGGATTGGGAAAGTAATGGTTAATTGGACCTACGGCTTGTCCGAGTACTACATTTTTAGGATTACCCCTGGTGAAGCCAGCTATCTCAAGGTAACTGGAAACAGCACTGTGATGGCTGGTGATTCAAAAGAGCTAACTGTAACCGCATATGATGCATATGATAATGTGGCTACAGGATATACAGGCCCTAAAGACTTAATCTTCTCAGGGCCTGGTATTGCACGTCTCGGGACAGAGCCAACTATAAGTGTAGGCGCAGGGACTGCAACTCCAATAGGAACTGTAACTCCAATCAACTTTACTAATGGTGTTAGTGATCCTGCAGTTACTTTGATCGCCTATGAAGCAGAAACTATTTCAGTAGATGTTGAAGAGGTGGGAGGAATTAACTCCTTTGCATTTGATACATATGATTATGACCTTACCGTTACCCCAGCTCCATTGAATTACATTAAGATACAGTCAGTAGGCGGAGGCTATCAAGAAGAAATAGGCGATCACGAAATGGCAGCAGGTGAAACTTTAAATTGTTGCGCTGTGGGCTATGATGCTTATGGTAACTATAGAGAGGATGTCTATGTGACCTGGTCTACTACAGGAGATTTAGATCCCATAAATCCAAGTTCTTCACAATGTAGAATCTTTATGCCCACATCTGCACCCACCTCAGGAACCATTGTGGCACATCATGCCCCAGCCACAGATGATGCTACTGGTACAATCACCGTAAATGTAGGTCCTTTAGATCATTTTGACTTTAGTCCTATTGGGAATAAAAGGGCGGATTTGCCGTTTAGTGTAACCATTACTGCTAAAGACGTAGGTGGAAATACGGTAACGAGCCATCCAGGACCCAATGGTTTATCACTTACACAACCAGGCAACATTACCCCAACCAATACCGGAACATTCACTAATGGCGTCTGGACTGGTGACGTCACAATTCACGAAACTCATACGGGTGTACAGATACAAACATCAGGCGATTCAAAGAGTGGCACAAGCAATAGCTTCGATGTATTGCCACCGGTTCTTCTCATTTCAACCGTACCTCCTCTTCCCTCTGGAGCTCAGGGACAGGCATACGGCCCAGTAACACTAGAGGCTTCAGGGGGGACTCCGCCTTATGAGTGGTCGTGCAACACTATGCCACAAGGACTGAACCTAAGTAGCGCAGGTGTGATTGATGGAACACCAACTGTAACAGGCTCCTTTACACTCGAAGTATATTGCGAGGATGGCACCCAAACTGCACATAAGCAATTAAGCGTTTACCTTGCGCCGCAATTAGTAATTACTACCGCAACGCTTTTCGATGCATTCAGAGGAGGAGGTTACTCTCTTAATTTGCAGGCCGCAGGAGGGACTGAGCCATGGTCATGGAGCCTAGTTCAAGGCCAACTACCTGATGGTTTGCAATTTTTCAGCAGTGGCGAGATTAGCGGGGTGGTCACCCAACAAGCTGAAACGGAAATCTTCACTGTTCAAGTCACCGACGATGGAACACCTATCCAAACCGCCACTAAGCAGATGACCATTAATGTTTATGATACGTTGAATGTAGAAACGTCATCCCTTCCAGATGGAGTAGTAGCTATCACTTACAACCAAACTCTCAGCGCAAGTGGAGGCAATGGAGACTATTCGTGGAGCCTAGTTGAAGGCCAAGGATTGCTGCCTGATAACCTGAGCCTTGGAAGCAATGGTATGATTAATGGTGAGCCTACAACTATGGGCACTTTCAACTTCAAAGTCCAGGTTACCGATACTAGCTATTACCCTCAAACCGCCCAGCAACCTCTAAGTATCACCATCGCGCCTCACACGGTCTCCACGCCAAATACACCAAATGGACCAACATGGGGAATATCAGACATCTCTTATACTTACAATACTGGGGGGGCTACTTGCTCCATTGGTGGGCACAATGTAGAGTATCGGTTTGATTGGGGAGATGGATCATACTCAAGTTGGTCAAGTTCAGCGAGTGCTTCTCACGCTTACACAAATGTTGGCTCCTACAGTGTGAAAGCCCAGGCAAGGTGTTCGGAAGCAAATAGTATCGAATCCAGCTTGTCTTCAGGATTTACAGTAGATATTTGGCCTACTATCTCAGGGACAGTGACTGATGGAGGCGGTAATCCTATTGCAGGAGTTCAGGTAATTAGTATTAATGGGGCTTGGGGGGACGACACAGACGCAAATGGCAATTACCGCGTTGAGGTACCATACGACCAGTATGTAACCGGTCTTGAAGCCTTGAAGATAGGGTATACCTTCTCTCCTATCTATCAAATGATTGACAAGGCAGTAACTGATAACATTGTTGGCAAAGACTTCACTGGCACGCTTAACACTTACACACTGACAGTTGTCAGGGACGGCACAGGAAGCGGAGAGGTGAATAGTTCACTTCCTGGTATTAGCTGCGGCGATGATTGCACAGAAGTTTATGATTACAACACTGTAGTAACCCTCACAGCCTTGCCCGAGTCAGGATCAGAATTTTCTGGCTGGTCAGGTGAGTGCAGCGGGACAGGTACTTGTCAGGTGACGATGACAAAAAACACTACGGTAACAGCAACATTTAACATACTTCACACGATATCTGCTCCTAATGCACCGACCGGCACGACAAGCGGAATACCGAACACCTCCTATTGGTATTCTCTTTCTAACTTTTCCATCTGCTCTCACGGTCATATTGTGACACATCAGTTCGATTGGGGTGATAGTAGTCAGTCTGGCTGGATAAGCGGATCGAACGAAACTCATTCCTGGAGTTCACCTGGTATATACCAGGTGAAAGTGCGTGGAAAGTGTACAGAAGGTCTTGTATCAGACTGGTCTCCACCGCTATCAGTAACCATAAATCCCAGAATCTCTGGATATGTAATGTATCAGCCACCGATTGGCCCTCCACAACCAGTACAAGGATTGACTATTTACTTCTCTGGAGGAGTGGGCCCGGCCCTTACAAATTCTGGTGGATACTATAAGAAAACAGTGCCTTACAACTGGTCAGGAACAGTAGTTCCTTCTGATTTGTACAATTATTCAACTACATATAGAACGTATACGAATGTAACCGCAGATACAACTTCTCAAAACTATGGTGCTACAACACAATACATACATTTCACAACTCAACCCACTAACGCTTCGGCTGGCCAGCTAATTTCTGTAAAAGTAAGGGTGCATGATGGCTCCCAAAATCCAATGCCTGGGATCATGGTTACATTGAATATTGGAGCAAATCCTGGTGGTATAACTTTTACTCCAAAATCCTCTACTACCAATGACCAAGGGATTGCAACGCTCAGTTTTTCAATCGGTACGAGCAACGTAGGCTATACCGTTGTTGCTACAGCTGGCGGCAACTCAGTATCCTCAGTGCCGTTTGATATTTATTAGCGACTCTAAAATAGTGCTTATCGATAAGCTGGGCGGGTAAGAACTAGGGCACTATAACAAAGCGGGCAGGATTTTTGGAGTTATATATTCACGTGCTTTTGAAGTCAAAAGGGTGAAATTTACATTAGATTATCTTTCCTAATGAATGCAAGTAGTATTTTATATTTTTCCTGTATGATTAAAGGGAGTTAATTCGGCGGAGGACGTCTTTAACCATCGGATCGCCTTCATCGGCATTTTTCCTGATATTCAAGAATTTCCTGAAAGATTCAGAGGCGGCAGGGCTCTTGAGGCCTTCCTGAGCCTTTCCAAGGTAGTAATGAACAGGAGGAAAATACCTGAAGGAAGGAAAATCATCCAGGAAAACTGCTGCAACCTCCCCCATGCGCTTCAGACACAATTCAAACTCCGAATGGGCTTCTATATAAGCTTTTGCATCAAGATAGGCCCGGCCTAAGGCTAGATGGCCGATCCATGTATCCACGAGAGCCTGTGCTTCTTGAAAAATATTGACCGCTTCAGTTAATTTGCCTTTTTTAAGACTTAACTCGCCTTCAATTATCTTGGCATAAGCCTGGGGCTCTGGCTGCAGAAGATTGTTAAGCTCTTGGGAGAGGCTAAGTGCTTTATCGTCCATACCAGCCTCTATATAGACTAGCGCAGATGTGAACAATATGCTCTCTTTCTTGCTTCCGGCGACTGCCTTCCCAGCAGCTTCCACCGCAAGGGCATTCTTTCCCAGATGGATAAGCGTTTCTGCAAGAATTGTCCTCTTATGAATGGCTTCCTCGCTGAAACCGTTCTTAAGATCCTCAGCAATTGCTTTCTCCAGAATATCTTTTGCATCATTCAGTCTGCCCTCATAGAGAGCAAAATCGGCCAGGCCTACAGAAGCCAACGATACTGCGCGAGGATTAAAAGACTCCATCTTATGATAAGACTCCACTGCTTCCACTGGTCGCTCCTGAGCAAGTTGTATGAGGGCAAGACAGGCATGAACCCAGCCGAATTTCGGATTAAGCTTTAACACTTTTTGGGCTTCCTGTTCTGCCACAACGAATTTTCCAACCCCGATGGCATACCAGACTTGGTTATAGAGTGGAGTTATGTTTCCAGGATTGAGCTCCACTGCCAGCTTTCCAATCTCGAAGGCTTTTTGCATATCCCTTGCGTAAAAATAAGCGAGCGGCAGGTTTATTTGCGCTGCTGAATCCATGGGAAACTGCTCATAAAGCCGACTATATTCTTCTATAGCTTTGTTGTAATTTCTGTTTATGAAATAATAGCTCCCCCGGGTTCTGTATCTTTCCCTCTCAGTCATAGTCTCAAGAAGAGGCATAGCATTTTCATAACATTCTTTTGCTTTTTCAATGTTGCCAAGATTCCGATAAACCACTGCCAAATTTGCATACGCACGTCCTAGTTTCGGATCCAGATCGATGGCTTTAAGAAACTCTTGGATGGCCTCATCATCTTTGCCCTCTGCGGCTAGCTCCTGGGCATGAACATAGAGTTTCCAAGCTTCCAGAGAAGAAGCAGTAACAGTTTCTCTGACTACCGGTTGAGCAGTATCAGCGGAAATATCACCCAAGTCTGATCTCAAGTCTGCAGCAAGTCGGTCTGCTGCCTTGAAGAATCCGGCTTTTGTCTCTATCGGAATAGAAGCTTCACCGATCTTTTTAAAGGTTGCAGAATCTAAAGCCAAAGCATTTATGGCAAACCCTTCACCACTCGGCTCTATCTTGGCGGATACGATGATGTCGATTCCTTCTCTCCTGCTGACGATTTGTGCTCTCTCTACATCGAGTCTTCCTTCAGAGGTTGGATCGAGTTGAACCGCCAGCTTCCTTGCTTGAGTGCGATCATAGACAGAAATAAAGGCGGCTCCTTCCAAATATACTCCCAAAGCAGGTTCTAGAGCACCGTCAAAAATTGGATCGCCAGTTTTATTCTCGAAGTCGGCAATGAGGACTGAAACGGGCTCTGGCCCGTTTCCTGGAACACCCGCCTTAGGTCGAAGAAATAACCAATATACTCCTGTGAGTAATACAGCGACGATTAAGACTGCTCCAACTATCATCGGCCAGCCACGGAAAACAAAGCGAACACCGCCGAAAAACTCCCTCTGTAATTTTTGAAGATCTAAAATTAAATCTTTAATGTTTTGGTATCTATTCGACGGCTCTTTAGCAAGAGCTTTTCGCAGGAGTGGAGTAAGCACTGGATTCATCATTTTCGGTTTGACGCTGATAGGAGGCGTGGCATCCCTAAGTATCGAGGTCACTGTCTCTAAGGGGCTAGATTTAGCAAATGGATGTCTACCTGTTGTCATTTCATAGATGATTATTCCGAGCGAAAAAATATCACTTCTTGCATCGACTGATTCACCCCTAGCTTGTTCAGGAGACATGTAAGCCAAAGTGCCCACTACAGCACCTTTCTGAGTGACTGAGGTCTGCGTAAGTGTCTTTGTAATATCTTGCTCACCTTCGGTCAAAAAATGTTTCGCCAAGCCGAAATCCATTACCTTGGCATGGCCTTGTGGCGTAAGCATGATATTCGAAGGTTTAAGGTCACGATGGACGATTCCTTTGTCATGAGCATTTTCTAAAGCCTCAGCGACTTCTAATGCCATTTGTAGGGCATCCCTTAAAGGAAGAATCCCTTCATCTATCTTTGCCCTCAGATCTCTGCCTTCAATATACTCCATCACTAGGAAGACCTTACCATCGTACTCCCCTGCCTCGTAGATTTTACAGATGAAGGGGTGGTCTAAGGAGGCAGCAGCCTTGGCCTCCCGAAGGAGCCGGACTCGGGCACTTTCATCTTTTTGCATCTCTTCTGGCAGGAATTTTATGGCAACCTTTCGGTCGAGGGCTGTGTCCTGGGCGAGGTGGACTTCGCCCATTCCTCCCTTCCCGAGTTGCTCGAGAATTTCGTAATGCTTTACTTTGTCGCCTGGTTTAGCCATTTGTTTTAATCAAGGGAAATAGATCTCGAGAGAACAAAAGTTGTCACAGCGTATCCAAAGCCCAATAAAAACTCAATAATGGGCAAAAATCTGGTGTTTTTGCTAATCTCCATTTCTCCCCAATCTTTAATCATTCCAGCTTGGTGGCAGCTGAATTTAGCCTCCGCATAGCCCACAAACAAGTCTTTCTCATCTATGCTGAAAATTTATAGCACAGGGAAAATTTGATGTCAAATAGATAGTTCTGGCTTGTTAGTTCTGGCTGTTGTTTCAATAATTTCCCTACTTTTCCATAACACTTTTTGTCAGAGAGCAAAAGTAGAATTGACGAGGCTTGCTTTTTCTTATATTACTTTACTAATTACTGATGAATAAAAGAAGGGAAACTTCCCAAGTCTTAGAGGATTTTTCTTTAGAATCCGTACCTTTAACTCAAAGAAAAACCTGGATAAACCTTGCAGTTATCTGGATTGGGATAGCTGTTGTCATGTCAGCCATATTTCGGGGGATGATGATTGGCTTGGGCTTGGGGAAAATCTCAAGCGTGGTGATATCCTATATCTTGGGAGAGATTATCCTTATCGTCATGATGGGGCTGACAGGGTATATCGGGGCAAAAACAGGGTTTTCCACACCTCTGATAGCCAATTTTTCCTTCGGGAGAATAGGAGCAATAATAATCTCTCTCTCCATAGCTTTATCCCTTATCGGCTGGTTTGGAGTCCAGGCAGCTTTTTTTGCCCGAACAATTCAATTCTATTTTAAAACAGATTTCCCGCTGCCTTTTTTTTCCTTTTTATGCGGAATTGTAATGATGATTCCTGCTATTTTTGGTATCCGAGGTCTGAGTGCTCTTAGCTGGATGGCTTCTCCGTTCATGATCGCAATCTTTTTGTGGGGACTAATAAAAATGGGTTTTCATTTCTTGCCTTCTGAAACTCTGGTTTCATTAGCCCTTAACCACAAACCTGATCCCTACCCTTTAACTCTGGGAGCAGCGGCCTCGATTGTGGCAGGAGGTTTTATCGTGGGAGCAATAACAAGCGCAGATATATTTCGCTATGCCCGTCCTCGAAAGAAGGATATCTTCCTGGCAGCAACCCTGGCCATGCTGGTCAGTGCTTTCCTTCACCTTGTTGGTTCTGTCTTATCGATGAATACCGGAGTTTACCACGAAAGACTTCCAGAACTCGTAATCGATAACCAGTATCTTGGGTTGGGGTTCATCGGGTTTCTCGTTCTCCTCTTAGCTCAATGGACAACCAATGACAGCAACATCTATTCATCTGTACTGGCTTTGAATAATATTTTTCGGACGAAAAGGTGGATAGTAACTATCGGAGCAGGTATATTCGCCTCTTTGTTTGCTGCTTTTGGCATTTTAGAAAGATTGGAACTTTTCTTAAAAATTTTGGCCGTGAGCATTGGACCAATCGGTGGTATTTTTATCTGCGATTATTATATCTTGAGAAGATTAAAAGCGCGTGATTTCAGGGAAAAAACCTTTTCCAAAGTAAACTATAAGGCTTTAGGTATTTATCTTGTCTCCTTTCTAATAGGTTGGACTACCTCCGGATATCCTTTCACGATCAAAATTTTCCCCTTTTCCGTTTTTGCCTTTAACGGAATAATTTCTTCTGTTATTCTTTATTATACGGTGATGAAAATTTTCCCTGAAAAGGAGTAAAGCCATGTCTTTTAAACAGGTAATCGAAGTTTACGAATTACTGGAAACTCCGGTAATTAAGGGAGATGAAATAAAAGAATTCTTTCTGAAGCGTGGGATAGATGAATCAGAAATTGAAACTCGAAAGATAAAAGAAGATAAGGGAGAGACAGAATTTGTGAAGATAACCATCAGAGGGAAAGATGGAAAGTCAAAGGGAGGGAAGGAAGGACAGTCAGAGAAAGCGAAAGAAGGAAAGTCAAAAGGAGAAGAAGAGCGTAAATCAAAATTGGAAAGATCAAATACGGACCACGCCCCTACCCTGGGCATTATAGGCCGCCTGGGAGGAATAGGAGCCAGGCCTCATAAGATTGGCCTTGTATCTGATGCTGACGGGGCAATAACAGCCTTGGCTGCTGCAGCGAAAATCGGGGTAATGAGAAAAAAAGGAGATGTACTTAAAGGCGACGTCGTTGTCGCCACCCATCTATGTCCCAGCTCCCCTATTATCCCCCATGAGCCTGTTCCTTTTATGGGTTCACCTGTTTCTATTGAGACGATGAATAAATACGAGGTAGATGAAAGAATGGAGGCAATCCTCTCTATTGATACGACTAAAGGGAACCGAGTAATCAACTGCAGAGGCTTTGCCATCTCCCCCACCCTAAAAGATGGCTACGTACTGAGAGTGAGCGAAGATTTGTTGGATATCATGCAAATAGTAACGGGCAAATTGCCTGTTGTTTTTCCGATTACGACACAGGATATAACCCCCTACGGGAATGAAATCTACCATCTCAACAGTATTATGCAGCCAGCCACTGCAACCAGTGCTCCGGTGGTTGGAGTAGCAATTACGACCGAGGTTCCTGTCCCAGGATGTGCCACCGGCGCCAATCACACGGTAGATATAGAAATGGCTGTCAGATTTGTGGTTGAAGTGGCAAAAGCCTACGGCGAGGGAAAATGCTCCTTTTACGATCAGAAGGAATTCCAGAGATTAATTTCCCTTTATGGCACTCTAGAGCACTTAAAAACTCTGGGAAATAAATAAACCGTTATTGCGAGCGATTGAAGGGAGCGTCACAATCTCAAAGGAATATGTCATTGCGAGTGAAGCGAAGCAATATCATAAAAATATATATTTTCAAGCGACGTAAGGGAGCGTGGCGATTTTCAATGACGATGTGAGGCGAATATCTTTTGACAATTCCGCCTGATTATTAGATAAAGGATAAATATTGGATAAAAGCAAATGGTTCTATTTCTAATGGGTACAGAATGGCTTTAGTCAAGGTAGGACTTCTCACGATTGGCCAGTCTCCCAGGGAAGACGTGGTGCCTGAAATGAACCCTTTTTTTCTTCCTCAAATACAAATTCTGGAAAAAGGATTGCTGGATAATCTCAACCCTGAGGAAATTAGACGCTTAAAGCCTAAAACTGGAGAAATACCGTTAGTCACTCGTTTAAGGAAAGGCAGTTCGGTTCAGCTTAGCGAGAAGAAAATAAGCTCTCTCCTGCCTGAAGCTATTAATTCAATGAAAACGAAAATGAAGGTGAAGGTGGTGGGAGTGCTCTGCACCCATGACTTTCAAAAGACAGAATCTTCCCCATCGGTCATTTTCCCCTTTAATTCTCTAAAGTTCTTGATCACTCGTATAATAAATGTAAAGCGCCTTGGAGTAGTTGTTCCCTTGGAAAGTCAAATTGATGCGGCAAAGAAAAAGTGGAAAAAAGACAAAGTTATTGTGGAAGTTAAATCTCCCTATGCCAGGGGAAAAAGCTGGAAAGAAATAGCCCAAAATTTTTATCGAAAAAAAGTAGAAATAGTAATCATTGATTGTATTGGATATAAAATAAAGGATAAGAGGGCACTACAAAAATTATTGTCTGTTCCTGTCCTCTTACCTAGAGTCGTTCTTGCTTTTGCCATCGATCAACATTTTTAATCCTAGGTTTGACAATAAAAGCATGTTATATTACCCTTATCAAAGCAAGAGAAAACACCTATTATTAGTACAATCGGGTTGGGTAAGATTAGCTTAAGGTCACAAGAGATGATCGGCAAAACTATCTCCCACTACAAAATAATTGAAAAACTCGGCGAAGGCGGCATGGGCGTGGTCTATAAAGCCGAGGATACAAAACTCAAACGCACTGTCACCTTAAAATTCATAAGAACGCAGGCCATGGAAGCAGCGGAGGAAAAAACGCGTTTTGTGCGTGAGGCGCAGGCTGCCGCGGCACTGGATCACCCCAACATCTGTACGATCTACGAAATTGATGAATACGAAGGAAAAACCTTCATAGCCATGGCTTATATCAAAGGTCAAAGTTTGAATGACAAGGTCAGATCAGCTCCTCTGAGACTGAAAGAAGTCCTGGATATCGGCATGCAGGTTGCTCAGGGATTGCAAGAGGCTCACGAGAAAGGTGTCTTTCATCGAGATATCAAAAGCTCCAATATAATGATGGCTGACAAAGGCCAGGCCAAAATAATGGATTTTGGCATAGCCAAACTAGCCGGAGGAACAGAGATAACCAAGCCGGCAACTTTTATGGGGACAGTGGCCTACATGTCTCCTGAACAGGCTAGCGCAAAACCTCTGGATCACCGCACAGATATCTGGTCTCTGGGAGTTGTGTTGTACGAGATGCTTACCGGGCAAGTTCCGTTCAAAGGGGTACACGAACAGGTGATTTTGCATTCCATCCTTAATAAAAGCCCCGAGCCCATTACGAGTTTGCGCAGCGGCGTTCCTCTGGAGCTTGAGGCAATCGTGAACAAATGCCTGGAGAAGGACTCTTCCGAGCGGTATCAGACTTCCGCTGACCTGATTGCAGACCTGAAGCGTTTAAATCGAGATATGACCACTGGAAAAACTGCTATGGCCGCAGCAACAGCTACAT
>CAYTBG010000002.1:0-72983 GCA_964435925.1 uncultured Eubacteriales bacterium
GAAAAAGCAGCCATTCGGTGTGGCTTTTCTCCTAATATCATCGGGACCATAACAGACGCCACGACAGCTGCTTCCGACACCAGAAAAGCGGCCAAAGAAATGCTGGATTTGAAAGTAGATCTGCTGCTTTTTGCCGGAGGAGATGGAACGGCAAGGGATATATACACTGCTGTAGGCGGTTCAATGGTAGTTTTAGGAATTCCTGCAGGGGTTAAGATTCATTCTGCTGTGTATGCCTGTAATCCAGTGAGGGCAGGTGAGTTGGCGCTTTTATTTTTTCAGGAAAAGGCAAAAAATATCCTGGAAGCGGAAGTGATGGACATTGACGAAGAAGATTATAGAAAAGGAAGATTACGAGCTAAATTATACGGGTATTTAAAAATACCCTTTGAAAGAAGATACCTTCAGAGAGTAAAAGCAGGGAGTCCTGTTAGTGAACAATACTCTCAGGAAGCAATCGCGCATGACGTTACAGAAAATATGTCTGATGAGTTTTATTATATCGTCGGGCCCGGAACCACTACCAGGTCAATAATGGAAAAGCTCAATTTAAATGATGCCTTATTAGGAATAGACCTTATTCATAAAAAAAAGCTTGTCGGAAAAGATTTGAATGAGGCAGATCTACTCGAGAAAATTAAAGGAAAAAAAACTAAACTAATCATTACACCCATCGGCGGCCAGGGCTATCTATTCGGAAGAGGGAATCAGCAAATAAGCCCGGAAGTCATTAAACATGTCGGAAAAGACAATATAATCATTGTAGCTACAAAGCATAAAATAAATTCACTGTATGGTCGTCCTTTGTTAGTCGATACAGGGGATAAAGCAACTGATCGACTGTTAAATGATTATTTTAAGGTTATTACCGGTTATCGAGACGCTATAATTTATAAAGTGACATATTGATTTGGGGGTCAGGTCTGGAAAGAACGGGATGAAGGTATTGCAATCGCCATTAACCGGTGGAGGTATAGCTTAGAAGATGTAGGTAAGTTTGTAGGATTGCATTATTCTTGGGTAAGTAGAATCGCAAAAAAAGCAAAAAACAAGACCCCTATTGTATTCATACTCCTTTGGAGATGCTTCCCCTCGCCTTCCTCAATGATAAGTATATGCAGATGAGGCTGTAAGGAAAGAAAAGAGGATAATGGGGTCAGCCCTTATCAAAATGAAGCTTGAAAAATCAAAGGATGAAAAGTTTTTCTCTTCAATAGCAAGGCCTGATCCCAACTAAGAATATAAAGGAAGTTGAAGAGAAGGCGGTTTTTTAGATTCTTGACATGAAGATAGGGATTTTCTTCTAAAGTTTGAATCTTTATTCAGAATATGTAATAATGAAAAAAAATGAGTTTTAAATTCTTCTAATCTAGTACAAAATTCCGGTTTCTGTTGAGTTTTATTTGTGTTGTATTTTTTGTTAAGGAACTCAATTATGGATAAGAAAAGAATTTATCAGGAAAAGATTAAAGCTCAATTAAAAAATGTAAGCCCTAAAATTTATCAATTAAAGGCCAAAGCCAAGAAGGTAAATGTAGTGGATGGAATTGATTATTACAAGCAGATTGAAAAATTAAAGGCTATGCGGGATTTGCTGAGATTGGAACTTCAGGAACTGAAAGAGATCGAAGAGGATCCAGATGGGGATCTCGAAAAAAGAATACAGAATTCCATGGATGATTTGAAGGAAACTTTAGACATTGCTGTTTCAAAGCTCAAGTAAGAGAATATTAACCTCTCTTTTGGGTGCAAGGATAAGTGAAAAAGATGAAAATAGTTGTCACAGGCGGTAGCGGAAAATTGGCCAGATACCTCGCACCCGTGCTTGCACGCGAGCATACGATCTTGCTCTATGATAAACAGGACCCACGGCAGAGCCAGTTCTCATATATGAAGGGTGAAGTCACAGACAGGGCTAAACTGAGCGAGGCTTTTCGAGATGCAGATGTAGTGATACATCTGGCAGCTCTGCGGTCCCGTTACAACCATCTGCCGATGAAGGTGATGGAAACAAACATCTTAGGAACTTTCAGTGTGCTCGAGGCAGCACGGAGCCAAGGAGTGGAAAAGTTGTTATTCTCCAGCAGCGACGCGGTTCTTGGAATAGCACAGAGTGTGAATGAGTTGGCTCCCGAGTACGTACCGATAGACGAGAAACATCCCTTAAAGCCACAGGATCCTTACGGAATCAGCAAGATGCTAGGAGAGGAGATGTGCTGCTGCTATGCGGAAGGATATGATATTGACATCATTGCCCTGCGGTTTTCGAACATTTTCTGTCCTGGGGACGAGCAAAAATATTTGACCGACGCAAAAGATCCATCAGCGAGGCGTAAGTCCCTGTGGGCCTGGGTTCACGTGGAAGATGCAGTTTACGCTATTGTGTGCGCTCTTATGTCCGACCTGAAAGGGTATGATGTATTCCATATAGTGGCTGAAGACGTATGTCTTTCGAATCCGAATATCCAGAATCTGATGGCTACTTACTTTCCTAAAACTCCAATTAGAAGACCTCTTTCCGATAAAGAAAGTCTTATTGATTGCAGGAAGGCCAAGCATAAACTGGGCTTCCAACTGCGCAGTCGATTCGCCGAAGTGCTGACCATGGAAGATTCAGAGCCTCCTAGCAAGAATCATCGGGCGATTAAGGCCATGAAATCATAAAGGTAACTAGATAATTATGAAGATTGCGATAGTCTACCATCCGGCGCGAATGCGTGCGACCGAAGATAAAATCCAAGGGTCACGCCGCAAACTCCTGTACCCCACTCTTACCCGCGTGCGCAAGGCATTCGAGCGTGCTCATAACAAGGTTGTGACTGTTGATGGACGAGGCAACCTGTTTGCGAAGATCAGGAGAGCCAAGCCAGATATAGTATTCAACTGGTACTCAATACCTGGCAGAGTCCAGTCATACGTACCTGCGATCTTGGAAAAGATGGGAATGCCTTACACTGGTTGCAGTGCTTTGTGCCATGCTCTGGCAATGCATAAGGGGCTGGCGGGTAAAGTCCTTCGATATGACAAGTTGCCGGTGCCGCAATTCGCCTTGGTCAATCGAAAACAACGGGAGCCATCTCGGCAGGTAGAATTTCCAATCCTGGTAAAGCCCTGCTCTTTAGGGGCGAGCGAAGGAGTATCAGAAGGGTCTTTTGTCGAGTCGGCCGAAGAACTGCCTGCAGCAATAGATGCTGTTCTTGCAGTAGACAAGGAAGCAGTCATAACAAAGTACATTCCTGGCCGCGAGATAACCGTCGGCGTCATCGGCAACAAAAAATTACAAATCCTGCCAATCCTAGAGAAACATTTCGAGACTAAGCGAGGAGCGCCTCGAATCTTTACAGAAAAGATGAAGAAGAAATCTACCCACTGGCAATATAACGTAACGGTACCTGAAATGAAAGCGGATGAGGAGACAGCTGTGAAGAAGGCAGCGACAAGGGCCTTTCGTTCGATTGGCTGTACTGACTATGCACGAGTGGACATCCGCCTGGATAAACAAGGGATTCCCTGGATTCTCGAGGTAAATACACTCCCGGGGATTTATCCGAAATTCAGCCCAATGGCCAAGATGGCCAGTGAAATAGGCAAGCCAGCTGAGTATCTGGCCACGCGGATCCTAGAAGAAGCCGAAGAGAGGCACGGTCTATAAGAAGTGATCCCTGAGAGGGATTCGCTAGCCTTAGCAGGCAGTGCTCCCTGCGCGATTTTGGCCGCGAGAGCCTGGCCGCCTTGATGGCCAAAAGGCAGTAAATATATCACTTCGTCCCTTGCTGAGGAATGAGTACATGAGGTGGGAGCCCATTTTGAAAAACTCCATCACGAGACTCTCATCAATGTGTCAAGTAAAGACAATCTTTGAATAGTCAAGCAAATTAAATCCTAGAACAAATAATTTAATAGGATAGTTTTAAAATTTCTAAGACATCTTCCTTTTTCAGTTTCTTGAAGTTGCCAATCTCGCCAAAATAAACTGCCTTTGTTGCCATTTCTTCAAATTTTTCATAATTAATGTTTACTTGAGAAAATGTCTTTGGCATCTCTAAAGAGCTGAAAAAATCCCCTGTTTTTTGTATGCTTAAGTTAGCAATACCTGTTTTTTCTCCTGTATTAGGGATGTCCCACACGTTATGAGCAAATTCTACAAATTTATTAACATTCTCGTTCATTACATATTTCATCCAGTTGGGAAACAGTATTGCCATGCCAACACCATGTGTTAGGTCATATATTGCACTGACTTCATGTTCAATTTTGTGTGTTGCAAAGTCTCCCTTTTTGCCGAATGATAAAAGGCCGTTTAAGGCAAGACTTCCAGCCCACATTATGTTTGCTCTTGCTTCATAATCATTTGGGTTCGCTAAAACAATCGGTCCATACTTTATGCATGTTTTTAAGATGCCTTCAGCTAAACGATCCTGCAGATATGCTCCTTTTGTAGCATCGAAGTATTGCTCAAAAACATGGCTCATTATATCAACAATCCCTGCTGCTGTATGTGGTCGGGGCACAGTCATCGTATATGTTGGATCAAGTATTGAAAATTTTGGTCTTAGAAGATTTGATGTTATTGAGAGTTTTTGTTGTGTTTCTTCGTTATTGATTACTGCGCTTGCGTTTATTTCAGAAGCTGCTGCAGCCAAAGTCAAGATAGTTCCGATTGGAAGGGCCTTTTCTACTGTTGCTTTTCTCATGAATAAGTCCCAGACATCATCTGGATAATAGATCCCCGCCGCGATTGCTTTAGAGCAGTCTATAACACTCCCTCCTCCAGCAGCCAAGATAAAATCAACATTGTTTTCTGCGCATATCGTTATCCCTTTTTTTACACTTGAGAGTCTTGGATTTGGCTTTATTCCAGACAATTCGAAATATGTCTTATTTTTTAACGCATCAATAACTTTTTCATAGATACCATTTTTTTTGATACTCCCGCCGCCCCAAGCAAATAATATCCTGTTATAGTTTTTAATTTTGCTTTCTAAATTATTTATCTGGTCTTTGCCAAAAAGAATTTCTGTCGGAATTAGATAGTCAAAATTTAACATTTTAAAACCTCAAATTAAGTTTATTTTTATTGTTGATATTTTGTTATGACCAAAAAAATTAATATAAAAAATTAAATTATTTAATACTATTCAAATTTTATCATAGACACCGGAGTATTTCCTCCATTATGCTTTGTATATGGAATTCAAGATTTCCTTTATAACCAAAGGAAAGGCATTTAGAGCATAAATTCAATGCTGAAAATTTATAGAGAAGCCCTTTCGGTCTATAGTTCTTAGGCGAACTCCAAATAAAAGGCGGTTTGACTCCTGATTTATTTGATGATAGATAGTAAAAGAGTCATGCAATTAAGCAATCATGATATTTTATGAAGCTTATTATCGGAGATTAGAGATATGAAGAGTTTGGATGATTATCTTCCTATTGTTGGAGAAAAGGTCATAGGGAATATTTATCAAAAAGCTCATCGCCTGATCAATAAACATATTGTGCATATAAATTCAACTGCCCAGGGAGGGGGTGTTGCCGAAATACTAAACAATCTTGTGCTTTTAATGAATGATGTTGGAATAGACACAGGCTGGAGAGTCTTGCTAGGGCCAGCGGATTTCTTTTCTGTGACAAAGAAATTTCACAATGCCCTTCAGGGCGATAAAATTAATTTATCTAGTAACAAAAAAAATCTCTATTTGGATACAAATGAGCGGTTTTCCAAATTTACTCATCTGGATCATAATTGTGTTATAGTACACGACCCTCAACCTCTCCCTCTGATTAAATTTCACAGAAAAAAGCAGCCGTGGATTTGGCGATGTCATATTGATCTCACTGACCCCAACAAGGAATTATGGAGTTATATTAAGCCCTTTATTCTCCGTTATGATATGATGATAATTTCAACTAAGCATTTCAAGAAGAATGATCTTTTCGTTGAGCAACGAGTTATTCATCCTTCGATTGATCCTCTTTCTCCCAAAAACATGGATATATCAGATGATACTATTTCAAAGATTTTTAAGAAGTTTGATATTCCAACGGATAAACCCCTCATGACTCAGGTTTCTCGTTTTGATCCCTGGAAGGATCCAGAGGGAGTGCTAAGAGTGTTTGAGATTGTAAAAGAGAAAGTGGATTGCCGTCTTGTCTATTGTTATAACATGGCTGCTGATGATCCCGAGGGATTTGTGATATATAGCGTAATAGAGAAGAAAGCCAGGAAGTATTTGAAAAAAGGTGATATTTTGTTCGTACGAGGAGATAATCAGATTTTAGTAAATGCTCTGCAGAGAAGATCTTCGGTCATCCTTCAAAAATCCACAAGGGAAGGTTTTGGCTTGTCACTTACTGAGGCTCAATGGAAGGGAATCCCTGTTGTGGCCTCGAAAATCGGCGGAATTCCTGAACAGGTTGTTAATAATAAAACAGGATTCCTTGTGGACCCCGATGATTTTGCTGGATGTGCTGATAAAGTGATTACTCTCCTCGAGGATAAAAAACTTGCCAAAGAAATGGGAAGAGAAGGAAAAGAATTCATCAGAAATAATTTCCTTGTGACAAGGCATATAAGTGATTATTTGACACTTTTTATAGATGTCTTTGATAATTATTAATATCACTGATCCCTTTTCTTCCCTAATTGATTCCTTTTCAAGGGAAATATTCCAGGGCAAACTTTTCTTTGATTTATTTATTTTCAGACTATGTCTTACAAATTAGCAATATTAAGCACTAACGAGGCAAATAGAAAAAAGAGAGACAGTCTTTCGGAAGCATCTCCAAAACCTTTTCTAATAACGGAGATGGAAATGCTTACCCCTTTTCGAGCTAATTTGATATTGTCTTTATTAAAGAGTAAAATAATAAATAAATAACCCCTCAAAATTCATCATGAAGGGAAATAAAAAGTCGAAAGGTAAAATCATTATTATTTCTAATAGACTGCCTGTAACGATAAGCAAAAGGAAAGATAAGCTGAAAATTCAACAGAGTCCGGGAGGATTGGCGACTTGTCTCCGTGCTATCCAAGAGGAGGAAAAGGCTATTTTTGTCGGTTGGCCTGGCTATTGGCCTGCAAACGTTGAAGAAAAAAGATTAATTGAGAACGACCTCGTAAATAACTACAAGAGCTATCCTATCTTTATTTCTCCAGCAGAAATCGGCAAATATTATTATGGTTTTGCAAACAGAACTCTCTGGCCTCTTTTTCATTATTTTTCGACTTATTGTGCTTATGAAGAGTCAGAGTGGATTGCTTACAAAAGAGTGAATGAAAAATTTTTTCAGAAGGTATTCGATTTAGCCGATCCGCAGGATACCTTCTGGATTCATGATTATCATCTTATGCTTCTTCCTGCTCTTATCAGAAAAAGTTTACCTCAAAGTGCAATTGGCTTTTTTCTGCATATCCCTTTTCCTTCTTCTGAGATATTTCGGACACTGCCGTGGCGAGAAGAGATTCTCGAAGGTTTCCTTGGAGCTGACCTCATAGGTTTTCATACCTATGAGTATGCTCAGCACTTTTTAAACAGCGTGTTGCTATTATTAGGATATGAACACGAGTTTGGAGAGATCCTTGTGGGCAACAGGATTGTAAGGGTAGAGAATTTTCCCATGGGGATCGATTCCCTGGGTTTGAAGAATCTTCTGGAAGAGCCTTCAATACAGAAAGAAATCAAAAAGCTTGAGGAAAAAATATGGACAAAGAAGAGAAAGATCATTCTTTCTGTTGATCGCTTGGATTATACCAAAGGAATCCCGCAACGATTAAAAGGCATTGAGTTGTTTTTAGAGAAAAATCCCGAGTGGCACAACCGGTTTACTTATATCATGTTATGTGTTCCCTCGAGGACTAAAGTTAAGCATTACTCTCTTCTCAAGGAAGAAGTTGATTCCCTGGTCGGAAGAATTAACGGCCGGTTTGGCGTGCCAGGTTGGATTCCTGTTCATTATATGTATCGTTCTCTTCCTTTTCATAAACTTTTCCCCCTCTATACTATAGCCGATGTTGCTCTCGTTACTCCCTTACGCGATGGGATGAATTTGGTTGCTAAAGAATACGTCACTTCTAAAAAAGATAATAAGGGTGTTCTTGTGCTCAGCGAGACAGCCGGGGCTGCTTCTGAACTGGGAGAAGCCTTACTTGTTAATGTGAATAATAAAGAAGACATTGCCTCAGCATTGACTCAGGCTCTTGATATGAGTGAAGAAGAACAGGCAAGAGGGATGGAATTAATGAGAAAGCGGCTCTTTGAATATGATGTGTTGCACTGGGCCAGAAGTTTTATCGAGAGAATTAAAGATGTTAAAAAAATTCAGTCTCAACGTGAACATAGAAAGCTTAATGCAGAATGGGAGAAAAAACTCATATCTGATTTCAAAAGAAGTAAGAATCGACTCCTATTCCTGGATTATGATGGCACATTAGTTTCTTTTGCTACGAAACCTGAGCAGGCAAAACCAGATATAGGATTGATTAGGCTTCTTTTTTCAATGGGCAAGGATCCTCACAATACCTTGGTTATCGTTAGCGGAAGGGACCGGACAACAATAGAGCGCTGGCTGGGAAAGGTCCCTTGTGGTCTGGTTGCTGAACATGGTGCCTGGGTTAAAAGAGACGCTCGTCATGGCTGGGAAAAGCAAAAGAGTCTATCCGGGGATTGGAAAGAACAATTAAAACCTATTCTCAAGACTTATGAATTTCGCGTTCCAGGTTCTCTGGTGGAAGAAAAAGAGTATGGAATTGCCTGGCATTATCGAAAGGCTAATCCAGAATTAGGTCAACTCAGGTCTGGTGAATTATTTGATTACTTAAATGAGTTTCTGGCCAATACAGATCTTCAGGTGATGCACGGCAATAAAGTTATTGAGGTGAGGATTTCTGGAATAAACAAAGGCAATGGTGTAATACCTTGGCTTTCTGAGAAAAGGTGGGATTTTATTCTTGCTTTGGGAGATGACTGGACTGATGAAGATCTATTTAAAATGTTACCAGCAACGGCTTATTCAATAAAAGTAAGCTACGGACCGTCTCAAGCCAAGTTTTATCTGGAATCCCCCCAAACAGCCAGGAGTATGCTCCGTAAGTTGGTTAAAATTCAGAAATAAAAAATTACTCCGATTTTTCCTGTGAAGACTATCCTTTCAACCCTTATATCATATATATAATAATTTCAGCACAACTCAGCTGAATTTGACCCAAGAAATCGCGTTTTATTCTAAAATTTGCTTTTTCATTCAGAATATGTAAGAATACAAGAAAATGCGACTTAAATTTCTTTGATTCAGCACAAAAACCCCAATTTCTTTTAAGCTTTTTTTGTGATGTTTTATTTTTTTTTCTAAGGAGATTTATTATGACACAAAAAGTAAAAACAGGAGATACAGTCAAGGTTCATTAGACTGGACGGTTTGAATAAGAACTTCATATAAAAAAAAGAACAAAAATGTTTACTTTTAAGAAAATTCTTTGGCCAACGGATTTTAGTGAGCCATCCTTTGAGGCGCTTAAAACAGCGAAAGAATTAGCCTCGCATTTCTCTTCCGAGCTATATCTTGTTCATGTTATCAGGCCAATGCCCCCTATTGTAGAAATTCCACGAGATCGGCCAAGCTTCAATGTTTCGTTGTATAGGAAAGAGCTCCGATCTTCCGCAGAAAAGTCACTCCAGGAAGTGATTAATAAAAAGGTTGGAAAAAGATTAAAAGTGCATGCTTTTGTTGCCAACGGAGATGCAGCTGTTGAAATCAATCGCATTGCCAAAAGGGAACATATTGAACTTATTGTTATTGCAACTCAAGGTACCACTGGCAGGCGGAGTTTCTTTTTCGGGTCGGTTGCAGAGAAGGTGGTACGGATTGCCTCCACTCCTGTACTTACTATTAGATCTCCTCATAAAGAGGAATAATTAGTTTAGAGATTGGTTAATTAATTATGGAGGATCAGCATATTTTAGGTAACACATTTTATATGGGAATCGGTTGCACAATAGGCTGCGATTTTTCGCTTTAGATCTCTAAAAGGCGAAGAAGACTTTTCCCCTATTAATTGAAATATAAGGAGGCTTTAAAAGGATGAAACGGAAATTTACACCAGCGCAGGTGACAGAGGGTAAGGTAGATTATAGCCTTGAAGAGTTTTTAAGGGATTTATGGGAAGATGTGAAATCTAATATATCCAAAGAGGTCCTTAATCGTCTGCCAGAAGGGAAAAAGAGAGACAGAAAATATAATGAAGCGATAAGAGAAGTCTTTAATTTTGTATGTGATATCTGTTACTTGGCTGTGGTTGAGAAATCCTACTTGAAATTAGTGCTTAAACAATCTAACGAAGTGGAAAGAAAGCTTATAAAAAAGACAATTAAGGAGAATAAGAGCAATATTGATATGCTGTATGCTATCTTGAGGATGCATATAGCAAGAGGACTCAAGGAGGGATTGACGAAGAAACAAGCTGTAAAAGCAACAGTTGAATATAGTAAGGAGTTAATTTCTAAATGGAGAAAGTAGGAATATAGGTTTAAAAAACAAAGGATAAAACCTAAGCAAATTATAAAAGAAAATAAAATGAAAAATATATTACGAAAGATGGGGATAGTGATAATGGCTTTAGTTATTGGGGCAACAATTGTGATGATAGTGGGAACGGTAGTGATAATATGGGTAGTGACGGGATAAAGAGGAGGAGCTCAAGAATATGATGAAAAAATATGTACATGCTCTTACCATTTCTCTCCTCTGTCTTATAATTAGTTTTGGCTGTGGGAAAAAGACAACAGAAATTTCACCAGAAATTGCTTCCTCCGATGAAGCCCTCTTTAAGCTTGGAGAGAAATTTATTAAGAAAGATCCCGAAAAAGCTCGTCTATATTTAAGGCAAGTCATTGATTCCTTTCCTAAGAGCTTTTATGCTCAGCAGGCCAAATTGGCCATTGCTGATTCATATTACCGAAAGAGAGACGAAGGAAGTATGATACTGGCTGCATCTGAATACAGGGAGTTTATATCCCTCTTTCCCTATAGTCCTTCTGCACCCCTTGCTCAGCATCAAATTGGCATGACTTTCTATAGAAAAGTCCTGAAGCCTGGGAGGGATCAGACAAAAACAAAACAGGCCCTTGCAGAATTTAAAAAAGTGGTTACTAATTATCCATTGAGTGAAGAAGCAAAATCTGCCCAGGAAAAAATATTAGACTGCGAAGATAGATTGGCAGAACACACTCTCCAAATAGGAGTCCATTATTACAGAATAAAAGCGTATAACGCAGCCATAAGCAGGCTAACAGAGATCCTGACCACCTTCCCTAATTTTTCAAAAATGGATAGAGTCTATTACTATTTAGGTAATTCTTATTATAAAGCGACATTGGTCGAGCAGAGTATCCCCTATTTCACCAAACTGATAACTGATTTTCCTCAAAGCAAATTAGCAAAAAAAGCTACAGCCAGGCTTGAGGAAATAGAAACTAAAAAAAAGTAGTTTGAATAAAGGCTTGTTTACTATCTAGACAGAGGAGCCCTAAATGTAGGGAACGAAGATAGTGGTTCTGGAATAATTTGGTTTCATAAGTACTCAGAACCAAACCCTCAGCCAGACGAGGTATTTGACCAAGAATCATACATGGGAGCTCTTGGATATAGGATTCCCTCCATCGCCGCAAATAGTGTCCGTCACATTGAATTTATTCGAAAGGCGGTCAGAGGGAACGAAGAGCACAATGAATGCGAACTAGTGAAAAACGGAAAGATTCTTATTGGTTTTGAGTTTCCAGAACATTGATGATGGCCGTACAATTGAGAAGCTAGTTGACATTTCTTTTATTTGGGTTAATAGATTCCGGATATGTTTATGACTTCGGTTTTAATACTAAAGCGAAATGGGATTAAAGATATGCTTGAAATGGAAAGAGGCGAGTGGAAGCAAAAGATCCTAAAGCCTTGGCTTCCCCTGATTGAAAAAGACAGCAGAGCGCGATTAGCGTCTCATTGGGAGAGACGCTTTAGATTTATAAATTTCTCATTAAAAAAATAAGGAGGCTAAAATGAAAAAATCGTTGCTTCAATTTACTACGATTATTCCTCTGACTATTCTTCTCTGTTTTGCCTTTAGCTGTCAAAAGCAGGCTGAAAAGGCAGAACTTGAAGAGATGAAAGCCCAGGCAGAGGTTAAGGAGCAAAATAAGGCTATTGTAAATCGTATGTATGAAGCGTGGGGCAAAGGAGATTTTGAGGCTTATAAGGAGGTGGTAGCTCCTGAGTATGTTTGGTACTTGCCATCAAGAAGTACCAAACCCATGTCCCGAGAAGAAACAATAGAATTTGAAAAGATGCTTCATAATGCTTTTCCTGATATTACTTACAGGATTGAAGAATTAATTGCTGTAGAGGACAGAGTTATATCCAGGTTTATAGCGAGAGGCACTCACGAAGGAGAATTTCAAGGAATTCCTGCGACTGGGAATAAAATTGAAGTTAGTGGGATTATGATGACCCGCATTGAAAATGGAAAAATTGTAGAGGATAAGGAAGAACTTGACCAGTTGGGTATGATGATGCAACTCGGCATGGAGCTTAAGCCGAAGGAGGCCGAAATATAAGTCGTTTAATCTGCCTTTTCATAGTGATTGAGTCGATAGCTTAGCGTTTTTCCCGGCTGTCGCCTGATTAAAAATGAGGCGGCGAATAAAAAAACGATGTCTCACCAGTTCTTGGTTCCCGTAACCATGTGGATCCTACCTTGCTGAGGTTTGGCACCGTTCCTCAGCTGTCGCCTGAAAAAAAGGATGTGAGACGATGAGTATTTCAAAAACTCGAGGGCTTCTTTAAGGAGGCAAGAATGAAAAAAAAAGGATATAAAATTATCTTGGTCACCATAGGGGCTATTATAGGGGCCTTCATCCTGCTCATTGTCCTCATAAACATATTTGTCCCCGAAGAGGAGTTGCAAAAATCCGCCCAAGCCAGAGCCGAAAGAAAAAAAGCGACAATTGAAGAGGGGGCCAAGCAAGAGGCATTGAAAGCCGAAATAGAAAGAAAAAAAATAGCACCTGAAGAAATGGCCAGACAAGAAGCACTAAAAGCTGAAGAAATGGCCAAGAAAGAGACAGCGAAAGTCGAAGACTCGATTAAAAAAATCTTCGAGGCTAAAAAAGCTGGCGATAGCGGAGTAGTTTCCATTCGGTATGCCAAGCCCAATTGCACAGTCCATTATGACCTTTTTCCCCTTGGACTGTTCAAATATGAGGATGAGCTGGGCATGAAGCTAATGCCAAAAATAAAAAAACTCTACCAAAAGCACGCGGAAATAGAAAATGTTATTATTTTAATTAGAGGACCTTTTCAAGATAGGTATGGAAATATGACCTGGGAACCTGTAGTCTCCTTTGAATTCCCAAGGGACGTCCTCAATCAGATCAATTGGAGTCGTTTTTTTAATAAGGATTTATTGAAAGTCGCTGAAAATGTAGCGTGGCATAGAAGGTCATAAAGGACTAAAAATGAACGAGAGAGAAATTATGGGAAAGAACCTGCGGACGCACGGGCAAGCCAAAGGGCTGAGGCAAAAGGACTTGGCGACAAGGGTCGGGCTGTCAGTGGATGCTGTCTCAAAAATTGAACTGGGAAAGCAGGAGAACATCAGCATAAAATACCTGGTCTCGATCTGCCAGGAATTGGACATCGGCATTGAGGAGTTATTTTTGGAGAATCCCAGGAGTCTAAAAATCGAGCTGGTCATTTCCAATAAAACGTTGAGCCTTGAAGAGAATTTGCCGAGGCCTTCTTGAGTTTATAAATTAAGGCCCTAGCGATCCATATATTTGTCTTTGTCATTGACCAGTTCGGGGGAAACCGGATCTGCTGGGGCCTTCCCTTATTAAATAAAAAATAATGCTGAGGATTTAGATGAAAGTTTATTGTTCGGAATGTTTTAGGCCGATAGATACGAAAAGAAACAATGTCGGTCGCGATAACAGGCTTGTCATATGTCCGGACTGCACCCAAAATCTCTGTGCCACAGTACCGAAGGATAAAATCCTGCAGAAGTTGCCGAACGGGAATTTCAAGCGAAGGAAAAGGAATAGAAGATGAGAATAGCCAGAATTTTTCCGACAAGAACGAGCACGAGTCCCACAGACCAAGATATTTACTTTGGCGGGTCCGAGCTTTTCATGCCTGAATATGATGGGGTCTATATCTCCGTATTAAAATGGATGAATTCAGGCGGCAAAAAAAGGGTGTCCCATCATACCTCTCGTTTTGGTTCATCTATTCTAGCCGGTTCTGGCACTCTCCGGCTTTGCCGCCTTCTTAAATTTTCATAGAAAGGATGTGGATAATTGCCTAAAAAGACATGGCAAAAGATATGGCCGGATACCGTCAAGCTCAATCCGACAGATCACTTTTTCAAACCCACAAAACAGGAATTGAAAAGTAAAGACGGCTTGATTTTTCTGGAATTTATAGAAAGCGCATAAGCGGATAAAATTTAGCTTAGAGACAATCGGAATCCTGTGGAGCTTTATAAAATTTTTGAGAGCAAACGGCTATTATATCGTCAACAAAAATACTGTTTTCCGGGTGCCATTTTCACATCTAGTCGATCAAAGCGAACTGAAATGATGCGATGAACAAAAAAGACACAGAGAAAAAGCTGGAATACTTAGAAGTATTTAGAAAAAAAATCATCCTGTGGGAAGCTGATAACGAAATTCACCAGGATCAATCGTGTGTTTTGAAAGGCTGGATTAACACTCTTATTAAATGTCTGGAATTATTCTCTGTGCTATTTGAATTTTATCCTAAGAAGCTCATGGAGAAGAAAGGGAAGGAAATCGACAACAACTTGTCTGATTTAGAAAAAGTCATAGAGGATTCAAAAGGGAGCTGAGAAAATGAGCGTTTACGAGTTAAGAAAAAACGATCTGGAGAAGATAATATTCGACATCTCCGAATTCAAAGGCAAGGACTATATTAACATCCGGTTGTGGGTCCGGGACGGGCCTTTGATAAAGGAGTGGAGGCCGACAGCAAAGGGACTTTTTATTTCATTGGAGCTGGCCTCAGAATTCATGGAAGGCATGGGTCTTATATTCAAGCCCATCGAAAAAAGAAAAGAGAAGGAGCATAAGTAAAGAAATGAAGGCAAGGCCCAGTAAGAAAACAATTGAGGACCTCGAGATTCCCGGACTCCCTGGTCGTGGGGGACTCGTCCTCGGACTGCTCAGAAATCTTATGCCCGGACTGAAGATCACTCAGAAAAAGCGGTATTCCTGGATTCAGGCTTTCAAGAGAATGGGGCCGGCGGAGATCAGCAGGATTATCTATCTCAGCTCGGACGAGAAGCGCTGCAGGAGAGCTATCGAGAAGGCCGTTAAAGTAATGGAAAAATAAAGGAAGTGGATCAGGAGAAAATGTTGACATTTGTTGACATCGAGAAAGAAAATTCTGCTGTGTCACCTAATAGGGTATTTATGTCGCGCCTCAAAACAGAACCCAGTTGGGATAACGCCCAAAAATAAATAAAGATTCCTATGACCTTCCTCGATTGGATCATTATTATCCTGTATGCAGGCGGCCTCATCGTCCTGGGATGGTGGCTGGGACTCAAGCAGAAAACATCAGAAGATTATTACCTGGCGGGAAGAAAGTTACCCTGGCTTCCCATAGGATTTTCCACTATGGCCACCCAACTGGGGGCCATTTCTTTTATCTCTGCTCCGGCTTTCGTTGCTCTTAGGGAAGGCGGCGGCATGATATGGCTGGGATATGAGCTTGCTCTTCCCCTTGCCATGATTGTCCTTATGGCTTTTCTTTTCCCTGTATTTCATTCGCTTCGAATCATAAGCGTCTACGAGTTTTTAGAAAGGCGCTATGATGAGAAAACAAGGGTTGTGATGAGCCTTGTCTTCCAAGTAAGCCGGGGTTTAGCCACAGGAGTTACCATCTACGCTGCTGCTATTGTTCTCTCAGTGACCCTCCAAATTCCTCTCTCGATAACTATTCTCCTTATCGGCGCGGTGGCCGTTGTCTATGAGTTTTTCGGAGGAATCCATGTGGATATTGTCTCAGACACAATCCAAATGATTGTTATCTTCCTGGGAATAATCATAACCGGGTTGGTCGGCCTTCATCTTATCGGAGGATGGAGTTCGATTTCAGAGCTAATAGACCCTGCACGACTTGTCGCAGTGGATTTTTCTGCTCATGGACTTGGCGATAGCCAAGATTTCGGGTTCTGGCCATTATTTCTTGGAGGCTTTTTTCTTTATGCTTCTTACTATGGCTGCGATCAAAGTCAGGTCCAGAGGGAACTCTCTGCCAGAAACCTTAAAGAATGTAAATTGAGCCTTCTTTTCAACGGTTTTTTCCGCTTCCCCATAGTCCTCGCCTACTGTGCTTTGGGACTCATCTTAGGAGCATATGTTGTCCAACATCCTGAATTCCTTGGGAATCTTCCTCAGGGAAGACCTGATTACCTCCTCCCCGCTTTTATCCTGGCAAAAATGCCTCCAGGAGTTGTAGGGTTGATTTTTATTGCTATCATGGCTGCAGCTATGTCTTCCCTCGACTCTTCCATAAACTCTCTCTCTGCTGCCACTGTGGAAGACATCTATAAAAAGATCAGGAAAAGAAAGATAGAGCCAGGGCAAGAGATGAGATTATCCAAGATGTTTACGCTTTTTTGGGGAGTTGTCTGCATCGGATTTGCCTTTTTTGTTGGTGATATTTCTCCTACTATCATAGAATCAATAAACAAAATCGGGTCTGCCTTTTACGGCCCTGTTTTTGCCGTCTTTTTGGCGGGAATTATCTCCTCAAAAGCCAAACCTCTTCCCGCCATTGCTGGTCTTGTGAGCGGAGTAACTGGAAACCTCTTCCTCTGGCTTTTTGTGCCTTCAATCTCCTGGTTATGGTGGAATGCGATTGGATTTGCGCTCACGACTGCAGTCATTTTTTTGGGGAGCTTACTTTTCCAGTCAGCTTTCAAGAGCTCCTTCGAAATAAAAATCAGCCCTGAGGAAAGAGCCTGGAAAATAAGCTATGGATTATTGATCGTTTATGTTGCGGGGCTAATTCTCTTTTTAATTTTTTTCCCCAAGCTGTTTTAATGAAATAAGCTCGACCGGGCAGGCTGGCCTGTTCAACCAGACTAGAATGCGATTTAGGTGGCTAGATTATGAATTGGCAAATCCGTTATGATTATGATTATTTTGGAGATGAATTTGATGGAACTTTTATTAGAAAAACAAAAAGTCAATGTCAGATTTTGCCAGCTGAGTGAATTTAAAGTTTCTCTTCCCCCGAGAAAACTGTGTCGCATATTTGCTATTGTGGATTTGAGTTGATAAATGTGACTTAAAACTTGCAAACATTTGGGAATTTTTGGTATTATTAAACTAAAGATGTATAAAAATTTTTTAAGAGATTCCCGCCTTTTTTAAATAACTAACATCCCTGTCTGGTTTCTCATTTGAGAATTGTGCATCATCTTGTCTCAATTATTCTGATGTGATTCCGAAGCCAAGGGATTTTAGTCGTAGGAATAACAAAAGGGGATGGCGGAACATTAACGGAACGCAAGATAAGAAATTTTTTGCTTAGGTTTAAAAGGAATATTGAAAAAAGATTGAAAGGAGGCGATAAATTTGGCTTTTGTGATTGTTGAAAAAAATGAATCTATAATAAATGCTTTAAGAAGATTCAGAGGAAAAGTCCAACGAGAAGCCATAATGAAAGATTACAAGAAGAGCACTGTGTATCTAAAACCCAGCGATAGAAGGAGACAGAAAGAAGCACGAGCACGCAAGCGTATCATAAGATATCTCAAGAGAAAGCAGGAAAGGGAAAATTGGCGGCCTTAAGGCAGTCTAGGTATTTTTCAAGGCCATTTCACTCGATTGCAGCCCGTAACAATTCTAATAGAAGATGGACCGGGGCATTGCAACCGCTTTCGATCTCACCTAATGTTAATATTATGTCAACAAGTTGATAATTGATAAGCTAAGACGGCGGTAAAAAAAGAGCGCTTATTGAGTTGTCCACCCAATGCTTCCTTATGTTCTACTGGATTTCCGGCATTCTCCCCCAGCTCATCACCATAATTAGAAAGAAGTCTCAATGAATATAATAAAGAACATACACAAGAAAGTCAGAATCATTGATGTTATTGATTCCATAATGAAGGCCCTAGAGCAGTTCGATGGATTTGATGCAACAGTAACGATGGAGTTGTTCAAAGAGAATCAAAAGATGGATGATAAGGAGCGGACTATCACAGGACTAGTGACTTTAATCGTCGGCAACTTGGGAGAAAATGCGGATTTGAGCGAGCAAGAAGTCGACTCCGTCATCCGCTTTGTGCTGAAAATCGGCCGTGAAGTGAGAAAAAGGGCAAAAAATAGGATAATGTAAGGAAAGCGACAGAAAAAAAGTGGAGATTATCCTTTCAATCCTTATATCATAATTTCAGTACAATTCAGCTGAATTTGACCCAGAAATCGCATTTTATTTTAAAATTTGCTTTTCCACTCATAATATGTAATAAATATAAGTAATGAGAATTAAATTCTTCTAATTCAGCACAAAAACCCCTGTTTCTGTTGAGCTTTTTTCGTGGTGTTGTATTTTTTTGTTAAGGAGCCCAATTATGGATAAAAAAATAATTTATCAGGAAAAGATTAAAGCTCAATTAGAAAAAGTGAGCCCCAAAATTTATAAATTAAAGGCCAAAGCCGAGAAGGTAAATGTAGTGGATGGAATTGATTATTACAAGCAGATTGAAAAATTAAAAGCAACGCGGGATTTGTTAAAATTGGAACTCCAGGAACTTAAAGAGATTGAAGAGGAGCCAGATGGGGATCTCGAAAAAAGAATACAGAATTCCATGAATGATTTAGAAGAATCTTTAGATCTTGATATCTAAAGGTTCGATAAATAGAATATTAACCTCTCTTTTGGCTGTAAGCATAAGTGAAAAAGATAAAACTGGTTGTAACGGGCGGAAGCGGAAAATTGGCCGGATACCTCACACCCGTGCTTGCACGCGAGCACGAGATCTTGCTCTATGATAAACAGCGACCATAGCAGAGCCAGTTCCCATATATGAAGGGTGATATCACAGATAGTGCTAAACTGAGCAAGGCTTTTCAAGGTGCAGACGGGGTGGTACATCTGGCAGCTCTGCGGTCCCGTTGCAACCATCTGCCGATGAAGGTGATGGCAACAAACATTTTAGGAACTTTCAGTGTGCTCGAGGCAGCACGGAGCGAAGGAGTGAAAAAGTTGTTATTCTCCAGCAGCGACGCGGTTCTTGGAATAGCACAGAGTATGACTGAGTTTGCTCCCGAATATATACCGATAGACGAGAAACATCCCTTAATGCCACAGAATCCTTACGGAATCAGCAAGATGCACGGAGAGGAGATTTGCCGCTGCTTTACGGAAAGATATGATATAGATATCATTGCCCTGCGGTTTTCGAACATTTTCTGTCCAGGTGATGAGAAAAAGTATTTGACTGATGCAAAAGATCCATCAGCAAGGCGTAAGTCCCTATGGGCCTGGGTGCACGTAGATGATGCAGTTTGCGCCATTGTATGTGCTCTTGCGTCCGACCTGAAAGGGTATGATGTATTCCATATCGCGGCTGAAGATGTTTGTCTTTCGAATCCGGATATCCCGAATCTGTTGGCTACTTTTTTTCCTAAAACGGAAATCAGAAGACCTCTTTCTGATAAAGAAAGTCTTATTGATTGTAGCAAGGCAAAACATAAACTGGGCTTCCAGCTGCGCAGAAGATTCGCCGATGTGGAAGGCATGGAAGGTTCAGAACCTGCTAATAAAAATCATCGGGCGATTAAAGCCATGAAATCATAAAGGTAACAAGCAAATTATGAAGATTGCGATAGTATACCAGCCGACGAGAATGCGTGCAACCGAAGATAAAATCCATGGATCATGCCGCAAACTCCTATACCCCACTCTTACCCGTGTGCGCAAGGCATTCGAACGTGCTCCTCACAAGGTTGTGACTATTGATGGACTCGGCAACCTATTTGCGAAGATCAGGAGAGCCAAGCCAGATATAGTGTTCAACTGGTACTCAATGCCTGGCAGAGTCCAGTTATACGTACCAGCGCTCCTGGAAAAAATAGGAATGCCTTACACTGGTTGCAGTGCTCTGTGCCATGCTGTGGCAATGCATAAGGGGCTGGCGGGTAAAGTCCTTCGATATGACAAATTGCCGGTGCCGCAGTTCGCCTTGGTCAATCGAAAACAACGGGAGCCATCTCGTCAGGTAGAATTTCCAATCCTAGTGAAGCCCTGTTCTTTAGGGGCGAGCGAAGGAGTATCAGAAGAGTCTTTCGTCGAGTCAGCCGAAGATCTGCCAGCAGCAATAGATGCTGTTCTTGCAGTAGACAAGGAAGCAGTCATAACAAAGTACATTCCTGGACGCGAGATAACCGTCGGCATCATAGGAAACAAAAAATTGCAAATCCTGCCAATCCTAGAGAAGCGTTTCGAGGCTAAGCGAGGAGCACCTCGAATCTTTACAGAAAAGATGAAGAAGAAATCTACCCACTGGCACTATAACGTAACAGTGCCTGAAATGAAATCGAATGAGGAGACAGCTGTGAAGAAGGCAGCGACAAGGGCCTATCGTTCGATTGGGTGTACTGACTATGCGCGAGTGGACATCCGCCTGGATAAACAAGGGATTCCCTGGATTCTCGAGGTAAATACACTCCCAGGGATTTATCCGAAATTTAGCCCAATGGCCAAAATGGCCAGTGAAATAGGCAAGCCAGCCGAGTATCTGGCTATGCGGATCCTAGAAGAAGCAATGGAGAGAAATGGTTTATAAGAAGTGGTCTCTGCGAGGGATGTGCTAGCTTAGCAGGCGGTGCTTCCCGTGTGATTTTGCACGTGGGAGCCCAGTCCCCTTGATGATCAAAATGTAGTAAATATATCACTTCGTCCCTTTTCATTTGGAGGCAACATATATGTGTGGAATTGCTGGAATAATAAGTAAAAACAACCAAAAAAGAATAGGTAACCTTCTCAAAAGGATGCTCCAAACAATGCAACATCGCGGTCCTGACGGGGCAGGTTTTACGATTGGAGGAGTTGTTGAACGGAAGAGAAAGTTAAACGACCTGAATTTTGATGGGAAAGAAGGGAACATTGGTTTGGGTCACGTTAGATTAGCTATCACCGGAGGCATGGACGGGATGCAGCCGTTCCAGGAAAATAACGGTCGCCTTAGCCTTTTACATAATGGCGAAATATATAATTACCGAAAACTACGTTCAGAACTAAATGGCAATTATGAATTTGAAACAGATACTGACAGCGAAGTCATCTTAAAGCTTCTGGAAAAACACTATGAGGGTGATTTATCTACTGCAGTAAAACAGATATTACCTAAACTTGATGGTGTCTATGCTCTGGCAGTTACCGACAATAAACAGACCGTAATAGCTCGTGACAAAATCGGTGTGCGTCAACTTTATTTTTATGCTGATGATGAGTATTTTGCCTTCGCCTCCGAAAAGAAGCCTCTAACATCGATTTGCGGTAATTTCGGAAAAATTCGTCGTCTCCTTCCAGGACACATGATTGCTGTAGAAACAAACAATGTCCGAGAATTTATATTTTGGACGCCTGAATCAATTTGGTCAATGCGGTACATTAATGATAGGAAAGAAGCACTTAAAGCTTACAATCAAGCTATAATGGACTCCATTATAAAAAGAACTACTGGCCAAAAACGAGTAGGAGTAATTTTTTCAGGAGGAATTGATAGTTTTCTAATAGCTCATATGCTTAAGAGTCTAAATATTTCTTTTACCTGTTATACAGCCGGTAGAAATGGAGCATCGGACGTTGAGTGGGCGTGTAATTTAGCAAATAAATACAATCTCTCCATAAAAATAAAACAACTTACGTTAGACGAAATAGAAAACCTTATCCCACAAATAATAATGGATATCGAAGACTATAGTTTGAATCAAGTTGAGGTAGCAATTCCGATATACGCATCCGTCCGGATGGCTCAGGAGAATGGTGAGAAGGTAATTTTAACTGGTCAGGGAGCTGATGAACTCTTTGGTGGTTATCCCTGGTATTCAAAAATTGTTGATCAAGAAGGCTATAAAAGTTTCGAACGATACTCTTGGAACGACACCTTTCTCTTGTATAAGGAATGTTTAGAACGGGAGGACAAAATAGCGATGGCACACAATATTGAACTAAGGGTTCCTTATCTGGATCCCGCAGTAATAAAAGCAGCCTTCCAAATTTCCCCCAAATTAAAAATTTTGTGTGATAATGATCAACTGGGGAAGAGAATTCATCGTGAATTTTGTGTATCAGTCGGAATACCTGAAAAAATAGCATTTCGTAAAAAAGAAGCGGCTCAGCACGGCGCTAATATTCATAATGTATTTGAAATATTGGCCAGTAGAACTGGAGTTAATAAAGCCCATTTGGAAAAGGCTGGATACGATCCTAATGAATCTATTATGGAAAAGCTCGGTAGTTCATCTCGTTACGGATTCCGTTATGGTGATCACCATCTGTGGGAGCCCATGCCTCACATGCAATATTATCTCGACTCCCATGCTAGTCGTATTAATTTCCTTTCACCAAAATCAAAAAGCCATTGGGAAGAAATAACCTGCAGGCTAGAGGCTAAAAGTATCATTTAAAGGAGGCGTATACGATGAAAATAGAAATCCCTAGAGAAATAGATCGATTTGGAGCGATTCGCTTTTATGGTTTACAAAAGGTATTCGAACTGGACTCAGGCCTAAAAGAAGATAATCCCCTAAATCAGATCGCAACTATCCAGCAAATCCCTTACGAGGCGTTTTATGAGATTCAAAAAGAGATGGCTATTATAGTCCCAATACGTAATGAGCGCCTTAGGCTGATTGAGGGTGTTTTATGTGGTATTCCTCATAAATGCCTTATTATTATGGTATCAAATAGCCCCCGAGGACCCATTGACCGCTTTAAGATAGAACAAGAAGCGCTGGAAAATTTCTGCATTTTTGTCAACAAAAAAGCTATTATAACCCACCAAAAGGATCCACACTTAGCCAAGGCCTTTGAAAAAGCCAATTATACAAATATCTTAAACAAAAATGGAGAGGTCCGAGACGGTAAGGCAGAAGGCATGATTATTGGAACTATACTTGCCTGGCTTGCCGAAAAAAAGTACGTTGGATTTGTTGATGCTGACAATTACTTCCCCGGTGCGGTGGAAGAGTATATTCGCGAATATGCAGCTGCCTTTTCTATGAATAACCCCCCTTATTCGATGGTACGAATTGCCTGGCAAAGCAAGCCCAAGATTGTTGAAAAAAAGCTTTTTTTTCGGAAATGGGGCAGAACTTCAGAGAATACCAATCGTCTATTAAATAAAATGCTAAGTCATTATTACGGATTTGAAAGTGAGTTAATTAGAACCGGAAATGCTGGAGAACACGCAATGACAATAGAATTGGCAAAACTTTTGGACTATTCAGCCGGTTTCTCAGTGGAGCCTTACCACATCATCAATCTTGTTGAGAAATTTGGCGGCATTAAAGAAAGCCCATTCCCAGAAGTGATGAAAAAGGGTGTCGAAGTTTTCCAGATAGAGTCCCGAAATCCGCACCTTCATGAGGCGGGCGAAACAGAACACGTTGATAAGATGAGCTATGTAGCAATGCAGGTGATATATCACTCGTCTATCTGTCCCGATAAATTCAAAAGGGAAGTCTATAATGATATGATCAGGCGAAAATTTTTATCGAAAAGCAACAAACCACCTCGTCCGGTTAAATTTCCTGCATTGAACACAATTGATAAAAATAGTTTCTTTGAAAATATTAAATCAGCACCTTATGCCAAAGTTATTAAGGAAGTAAAATTCTGAAGGAGATATGATTTTTTACTAAAGAAAGAGGAAGCTTATGCCATCATTTTTCTTGATTAATAAACAAGATCTTCAAATAAAAACGTATGCATAATATCTACCAAAAGACAGGAGTCGTGATAGCGGTAGCATGGGCAGTGTGGGGATTCTCGCTAATGAAACGAAATTGGAAAGATAATAAACTCAGAGTCATTGAAATAGAACTATATATAATATACACGCTAGCCATAATATTTGCTGGAATCGTATGCTCGGTATTCGGAGTTATATAAATGAGTAAAACGACGGTGTGGCTGAATAATCCTACTCATGGGATAAGGCACAAACCTCTAGGTGGACGGCCAAGTGACATAGACCCATGAATGTTTGGTCGAGTACCCCATAAACCTTAAAGAAAGAACAAAAATGATTATGTTTAAGAAAATTCTTTGGCCAACCGATTTTAGTGAGCCATCCTATGAGGCGTTTAAAACAGCGAAAGAATTAGCCTTGTATTTCTCTTCTGAGCTATATCTCGTTCATGTTATCACACCCATGCCCCCTCTTGTGGAAATTCCGCGAGATCGGCCAAGCTTTAATGTTTCGTTGTACAGGAAAGAGCTCCAATCTTCCGCAGAAAAATCGCTTCAGGGAGTGATTGATAAAAAGGTTGGAAAAAGATTAAAAGTTCATGCTTTTGTTGCCAATGGAGATGCAGCTGTTGAAATCAATCGCATTGCCAAAAGGGAACGTGTTGAGCTTGTTGTTATTGCAACTCAAGGTACTGGCCGGCGACATTTCTTTTTAGGATCGGTTGCTGAGAACGTGGTGCGGTTTTCCTCGACTCCCGTACTTACTATTAGAGCTACTCATAAAGAGGAATAATTAGTTTAGAGATTGATTCATGAATTATGAGGGAGGATCAGCATAATTTTAGATAATGCATTTTACATGGGAGTCGGGTGCATCTTAGGCTGCGATATTTTGCTTTCGGCTCCCTAAAGAACGAGGAAGAATTTATTAATGGAAATTGAAATATAAGGAGATTTTAAAAGGATGAAACGGAACTTTACACCAACACAGGTGACAGAGGGTAAGATAGATTATAGCCTTAAAGAGTTTTTAAGAGACTTATGGGAAGAAGTAAAATCTAATATACCCAAAGGGGTCCTTAATCATCTACCCGAAGGGAAAGAGAAAGACAGAAAGTATAACAAAATAATAAGAGAAGTCTTCAATGTTGTATATGAGGTCTGTTACTTGGCTGTGGTTGAGAAATCCTACTTGAAATTAGTGCTTAAACAATCTAACGAAGTGGAAAGAAAGCTTATAAAAAAGACAATTAAGGAGAATAAGAGCAATATTGATATGCTGTATGCTATCTTGAGGATGCATATAGCAAGAGGACTCAAGGAGGGATTGACGAAGAAACAAGCTGTAAAAGCAACAGTTGAATATAGTAAGGAGTTAATTTCTAAATGGAAAAGATAGAAACATATGTGTAAAAAACGAAACGTGACAGTTTTAGGGAAGAAGATAATAAAAGATAAAAGTATGTCATGAATAAAGAAATGGACAGAATTCATCAGCTCATTTCTAAAGGAAAAAAGCAAGGGTATATTCTTTTTGAAGAAATAGACAAAACATTTAAGGATAACGTAGACGATGGAAAAGACTTTGATGAATTTCTCAACTCTATTGATGGCTATGGGATCAAAATCTACTATAAACGAAATATGTTTAGTCCAAAAAGAAAAAAAAGTAAGTTCGTTAGACTTGAAAGTCTAGAGCGAACAACAGATCCAGTAAAACTCTATCTAAGAGAAATGGGCACTATCTCGCTCCTTACTCGCCAGGAAGAAATAGCTATAGCAAAGCAAATCGAAAAAAGCAAGATGAATATTATCAGAGCTCTTTTTGACACCCGGCTTATCCTCGATGAAGTTTTCTCTCTGGAAGAGAAGATAAAGGAAGGTTTTGAAGTCATCCATGGAATGTTCGATTTCAGCGAAGATGATATTACAGAGAGAAAGCTTGAAGAAAAAAAGGAACACATTCTGGCCAAAATCAGGAAGATCAGAGATCTGAGTTCTCGGTTAGAGAGTATCCCTTTAACAAAGAAATATTCTTTTACCCGCGGGCGGCTTATGGTCAAAATGAACCGCCTCATCAGGGAACTCATTATTCGACGAGCCCAATGGGAAAAAATCATTGACAATCTGCAGGAAAAATTAAAAGTCATCAACGAATTAGAAGATATCAAGAAAGATCTAAATTTAGCGCTAAAACAGGCCCGAGGCAAAAAGAAAAAGACTGAGCTGAAACGCAAAGTACAAGAAACCAACAAGCTCTTGAGGAAACACCAGAAAGAAATCGGCCTTAATTCTCAAGGTTTAAGAAAAATTCTGAGAGTTATCGCTACGGCAAAAAAGATCAGCGATCAAGCGAAAAAAGAGCTCATAGCATCCAACCTAAGACTTGTAATTTCCATAGCTAAGAAATACAGCCACCGCGGAGTCCCGTTTTCTGATTTAATCCAGGAAGGAAACATAGGTCTGATGAGAGCTGTGGATAAATTTGAATATCGACAAGGGTATAAATTTTCAACTTATGCCACCTGGTGGATTAGACAAGCTATAATGCGATCCATAGCTGACAAATCACGGATAATAAGAATCCCTGTGCATATGGTAGAAACTATAAACAAACTGACAAGGATATCGAGAACTCTTGTCCAGGAAAAAGGTAGAGAACCAACTTGCAAAGAGATATCCAGTAAAATGGGAATACCCGTCAGCAAAGTAAGAAAGATCATAAAATTCGCCCAGGAACCCATCTCTCTTGAAACCCCCATCGGAGAAGAAGAAGACAGTCGACTGTGTGATTTCATCAAAGATGAGGATATCCCTTCGCCTGCCGATACAGTCATTCGTATCAATATGATAGAGCAAATTGAAGATGTGCTAAAAACTATCCCAGAGAAAGAGGCAAAAGTTCTAAAGATGCGATTTGGATTAGGTGATGGCAATGAGCATACCCTGGAACAAATCGGGGATCAATTCAAAGTTACTCGTGAGAGAATCAGGCAGATCGAAACAAAAGCCTTAAGAAAATTAAAGCATCCTAACCGAAGCGAAAAATTAGAGTCATTTGCAGATTACTATTGAAAAAAAAGGATGTTTTTAAAATTTAAAATATCAAGCATTGTCTTCTGTATTTTTACTTTTAGCTTGCTCCATCGTTTGACTTAGCTACTTTCCTTTTTTATAAGTTCTGAAAGGAAAATGAGATGGAATAATGTAAAAATGGAAATATTTATTACTTGTCAAGAAAATAAATATATATCTCTTGCACATAGTTACAGTGAAAAAAAATAAGCATAAATATCCGAATATCATTCTGATTGTCATCGATGCTCTTCGTGCAAGAAATTTAGGTTGCTACGGAGGAGGTGAAGAATCGAGTCCAAACATTGATGAAATTGCGGATAAAGGTATTCTCTTTGAAAATGTCTATTGCAGCTGGAATACGACAGATCAAAGTTTAACTACTATTCTTTCGGGAAGACATCCAAGAACCCATGGGATTGTCCACCATGGTGATAAGATAAAACCTGAAGATCTAAACGCATTTGAGACCTTAAATGTAAGATTGCTATCTCAGATTTTGCAGGGGAACGGATATGAAACCCTCGCAGTTGATTGGATGGCTAGATGGTTTAAAAGAGGATTTGATTATTATGGTTATAACCCAGAAAGAAATTTTTTAAGAAAGCTCGTTTATTATATTATTACCCTTCCCTATGTCCATTTAAAATATATGGCTGCCCATCTTGGATTACTAAGAATTTACTCAAAAAAGAGAAGATTTTCCGCCGCTTCTTTGTGGAAAGGATTCAAAGACGTATTTCGAACATTTCTATTTACTTTTGAGCTGGCAAGAATTCAGGATGCGTGTTTTGTTAAAGGGCTTGCTGAGAAATTGATTAAAAAGTCAAGAAAAGAAAACTTTTTTCTTTTTCTCCATTATTGGGACACACACACCCCGTACAGCTGTCCCAGGAATTTTTTAGAAAAGAAAAAAGGCCACATGACTTCCAAAGAGTTATTATTAGCGAAATACAAAGGAGCGGTAAGATATGTTGACCAGCAAATCGGCAGATTATTCGATTCGTTAAGAGAAGAAAGACTTCTGGAAGATACGCTGATTATTATTACTTCAGATCATGGGGAGAGTTTAACGGAACACGATATTTTTTTTGATCATCATGGTCTTTACGATGTGACAACACATGTCCCTTTGATCCTTTATTATCCTAAAGCCTTTTCTGAACCAAAAAAAGTGAAAGGCTTAGTTCAGCACATAGATTTGGCACCGACTATATATGAGTTATTAAATATCAAATACAAAGACTATGAGTTAGATGGAGCTAGTTTGATGCCTTTGATTCGGGGAGAGAAAAGGGAAATACGTCACTTCGTATTCAATGAGGAATCATATGTGCAGAGAAAGATTGGTTTTAGAACAAAAAAATTTAAGTATATTTTTAGCCCTGATGGTGTTGGTATGTGCAATTATTGCCAGCAGGTACACGGGGGCGAAGAGGAGTTATATAATCTAGAGGTTGATCCCGAAGAGAAGGTTAATATCGCTGTTGAAAGCAAAATTGTAGCTGATGAAATGAAAAAAGGACTTAATGATTTAATAAGAAGTTTAAACAGCAAAAAACAAAAGGAGTTTATCAGCGGAAGCATTTTCAGATTAAGAGAAAGAGGGAGATTAGATGATGATTATTTGGTCAAGGGGGAATTTTCAGATATGAAAAATGAAAAAAATGAAAGACAGTCAACTAGGAAAGAAAAAGTTACCTTAGAATTTCCCGAGGAAATAATGAAGGAGATTAAAAGGAGAATCGAGGATACCGAATTCCAATCCAGCGAAGAATATTTATCTTGTATAATCCATGAAGTCCTGAAAGGAAGTTCTTCAAGGATTGCACAAAATTCTAAAGAAGAGAAAAAAATAAAGAAGAAGCTACGCAGCTTGGGTTATATGGATTAACTTCATTTTTCATATTTTGGATTCGTGGCATATCTTAGATTCGTTGAGTTTTAAAGCTAAAAATATTTTTCCGTGATTCAAATGAAAAAACAAGCGACTATCATAGTCGGGATTGCACTTCTGGGAATTGAAATTGCTTTTTTTATTTTTTGGCTATTCGTGGACTCTTCTTTTGCCACAAAAATTTTGTCAATGGTGGCAGCTAATCACCTGGGGGGGAGACTTGCTTTTATCGCGGTCGGGCTTGAAAACGGGCTTTCTTCTTATCTCATCATTCCTATCATAGTTTTTTACAACACAACTTATCTTTTACTGATGTATTCAATTTTTGTTTTTTTCTATGAACGAGTTAAAAAATTAAAATTTATAAGAAATTATATTGAGTCTATACAGAATAAGGCTAAAAATAAAAAGCGACTGTTTAAAAAATGGAATTGGTTCGGCCTTTCTCTTTTTGTATGGATACCTTTGCCCTGGACAGGAGCAGTAATAGGTTCCTATATCGCCCATTTGGAGGGCTACGATATCAGAGAAACGTTTTTAATCGTTATCCCTTCGATGTGGGTTGGGATCATCTCCTGGACATTATGGTTTGATGAGCTTTATGAATTTATTGAACAATTTGGAAAAGGTAGGACAATTTTATTAACTATTTTCCTCCTTTTTCTACCCATTATTTATTATGTATTAAGAGGCTTCAGAAAAAATAAACGATAAATTTCTTGGATAAGCTAAAGCTCTTAAGATAAATAATTTTGGACGTAGTCAATAACTTGTTCAGGTTCCAGCCCATCAAAACACCTCACTTCCGGGCACTTTTTAAATATCTTATCGATACATGTAAGATTTTTACAGGCTGGAAACGCTTCAAAGGTTTTTGAGGGGGCTGCTTGCGATGCTGATAAATATTCATCGGAAAAAGAATCATAGCCATAGATTTTTGCACTTGTTGCTCCAAATATTCCAATTACGGCAGTAGAGTTTCTAAAATGGTTATCAGAATTCACAATGATTTTTTTTGCCGCAGCAATATGCAAGGGCCCTGTATCTCCAGTAATAAACATATCAGAATTATCGATTAAGGCAGCATAGACATCGATTGGAATATCCCTGGGTATGACAACAATTTTTTTCCTAAGAGATGAGGGAATTTCATTGAGGAGTTTTTTTTCAATGCCTTTAAAAATAAATCCACAATTCATAAGAAGGGTTAACTTTTTGTGTGGTAAAATTCCTTTTAATAGTTCTAATTGAAATTTAAGTGGAATTAATGTGTAAGGGGAAGCAGTATCGGGGTTAAACAGAATCTTTTTCGCATGCGGATTTATGTTTAATTTGTCCATTGCTTTTGTTGTTTTATTGCAAAGCTGTTGAGTTGTGAAAAGATGATTTTCGGAAAATTTTATCTTTGGTTTATTTTTAGGTTTAATATCAGAAGGAAATTCCTCTATCAATTCTTTGGCGAATTTATTCATTTGAAAAGCAATCTGAGCTTTGCGGTTATCTGAAGTGTAATCGCGAATAATATTAGCTATAAATCTTACTGGATTGATAACAGATGAATTGGCAGATTTAAAATTGTTAGCGGGGAAATAGGGGCAAAAATTAAAGATTAAATCGAAATCACATCTTTCAATTAAATTTTTCAAAATTTTACAATCTCTTTTAGAAGGATAGCCGAGATTTCTAAACAACGGAAAATGTCTATCGATATCAGGATTTGCTTTAATTAGAGGGTAAGCTTTGCGTTGATAGACATAGCTAATTTCCATGTCTGGAAAAAAAGATTTTAATGGAGATATGAATGACTGGGTAATAATTGCATCGCCAATATTGATATCAGGAATAATTAATATTCTTTTCGGCTTGTCTATTTTATTAAGATGTTTAGTTTCTAATCTCTTTAAAAAATTATTGATTTTTTTACTTGAGGACAGAGCTTTAGCTATTCTATCTAAGAATGGGGCTGGAATCTTAGATGTTAACCTCGCTAGATGCTCTATGGGAATCATGAAAGATACTTTTTATAAATGTTTTTAATTTATTATCTTCTATAATTTGCATATCATATCTGATGTTTGAATTCAAGTTTGTCACCGCCACCTCATTGATAAGTATAAACAGATGAGGCTGTAAGGAAAAAAAGAAGAGAATAGAGGATAGTGGGGTCAGCCCTTAGCAAAATGAAGGTTGAAAAATCAGAGGTTGATGTGTTTTTCTCTCCAATAGCAAGGTCTGACCCCGACTACGTATATAAAGGAGGTTAAGGAGAAGGAGGTTTAATTCTTCTTTCAAACTTTTCCCTCTTGAACCACAATGTTCCCATCCCTGGCTACAATTTTCCCGTTCTTTATGACATGTTTCAAGGGATTAATGCCCAGGTGATAGACAAGGGTGGGATAATTGGGAACGTCCCATAAAACAACATCCATTTTTTTCCCGACTTCAAGACTTCCCACCTCTTCATGCTTTGCCAGAGCATAGACAGCATTTGCCGTCGCGGCATTGATGGCTTCTTCTATGCTCATCTTCAGGGTGAGAACAGCAAGCTGGAGGACAAAAAGCATGGATTCTGTCATCGAGGTTCCGGGATTAAAATCCGTGGCCAAAGCGACGATGGCTCCTTCTTCGATGAGTTTTCGCGCGGGCGCTTTTTTCTCATGCATGAGGAAGAAAGAGACTGCGGGGAGCAGGGTAGCTACTGTTTGGCTTTTTGCGAGTTCCTGGATTCCTTCCTCAGTAATATTGGTGAGATGGTCAGCAGATGTGGCTTCCTCCTCTGCGGCAAGCTTCGCTCCTCCCAAAGGAGAGAATTCATCGGCGTGGATTTTGATTTTAAATCCTGCTGCTTTGGCAGCCCTGACTAATTTTCTTGTCTCATCAAGGGAGAAAACTCCCTCCTCACAGAAGACATCAAAGAACTCGGCCAAATTTTTTTCTTTTACTTCGGGTAGGATTTTATGAATGAGAAGCTCGATATAATCGTTTTTTCGAGACCTGTATTCTTCTGGGATTTCATGGGCGCCCATAAAGGTGGGGACGATATCGATGGGATGGAGCTTTCGAAGCTCTTCGAGCGTTTCAAGCTGTTTTATCTCGTCTTTAAGGTTCAAGCCGTAGCCGCTCTTGGCCTCGGTAGTCGTAGTTCCCAAAAGAAGCATATTATCGAGGCGATTAAGAGAGAGGGAGAGGAGATCCTTCTTGGAAGCTTGACGGGTTGCTTTTACTGTTGTCTGAATTCCCAAGCCTTTTTTTGCCAACTCCTGGTATGAGTAGCCTTTAAGACGGAGAACAAATTCTTCCTCTCTTGTTCCAGCAAAAGGGAGGTGTGTATGAGAGTCAACAAAGCCCGGAAGTGCGACCAGACCGGTTCCATCGATATAAATGCCATCTTCTTCCAATCGAACTTCTTTTTTGAATTTTTTCTCCTCTCCCAAAAAAATAATCTTTCCTTTAAATGAAGCAATGCAGGCTTTCTCCAGAAGCCCGACATCTTGGAGGGCGCCTGCTCTCTTAGGTATCTGCCCCCTGCAGGTAAGAAGTTGCTCACAGTTTACAACTGCAAGGTCAGCTGATTTCACGAGGGATTTTCCTTATAGGGGTTTGTTTGTTTTTTCTGATGAAAGAGGGCGTTTCATAAGGTTCCCATTGCTTTTCCCAAGCGGGTCTGTTCCAGAGAACCTCGCTTCCCTTTGGCTCAAATAAATAAGGAGGTGTATCACTCTTAACCTTAGGAGAAGGAGCTTCTTGCGCAAGGGAAGAGATGTCTGCTTGAGGTGCAATTTCCCTCCGCGGTGTAAGCCCAAAACCTGTGGCGATGACAGTAACTTTAGCCATTTCTTTCATGCTTTCGTCGATCACTGTGCCAAAAATGATATTGGCTTCTGGATGAGCCTGGCTGTGGATAAGCTGCGAGGCTGTAGAGACTTCGTGAAGAGTGAGATCTCTCCCGCCGGTTATATTGATCAGGACTCCTTGAGCTCCCTCGATCGAGGTATCAATTAGAAGAGGACTGGATATTGCCTTTTGGGCAGCATCCACAGCTCTGTTTTCGCCGGATGCTAATCCTGTCCCCATGAAGGCCATACCCATGCCTTTCATGATTGATTTGACGTCAGCAAAGTCCAGGTTGATCAGCCCTGGCTTGGTAATGAGGTCCGAAATTCCCTGGGCTGCCTGCCGTAATATGTCGTCAGCCATTTTGAAGGCATCCTGGATAGAAGTATCCAGCGTGACTGTCTCGAGCAGTCTTTCATTTGGTATGGAAATAACCGTGTCAACAGAAGTTTTTAATTCTGCCAGGCCTTCTTCTGCTTGCTTAGATCTGATTTTTCCTTCAAACTGAAAGGGCAGGGTTACTATGGCAATCGCCAGAATGTCCATTTCTGAGGCGAGATTTGCCAGGACCGGAGTCGCTCCTGTTCCTGTGCCTCCGCCTAAGCCAGCGGTCAGAAAGACCATGTCTGAATCTTCAAGGACACTGACTAATTTTTCCGTATCTTCCATGGCTGCTTGTTTTCCGATATCCGGTCTTCCGCCAGATCCCAGTCCTTTTGTAAGCTGCTCTCCAATCTGGACCTTAGTCCTTGCTTTGGTGCTGTTGAGAGCCTGAAGGTCTGTATTGACTGTGATAAATTTCACTCCTTCGATTCCTGCTTCAATCATCCTGTTTATGGCATTTCCACCGCCTCCACCGATCCCAACAACTTTTATTTTGGCCCCATAACGTTCTTCTACCAAGCGAAATTTTAATTTACTTTTTATTTCTTCACTCATTCTTACCTCCTATGCCTCTTTGAGCCAATCTTTAAATTTGACCCAAAGACTTCTTTTTCTATCCTTAGATAGGGTTTTTTCTTTCCACCGGTCATACCCGAACAGGATAAGACCAACTGAAGCGGCATAATCCGGGGTATTGACTCTCTCTGCCAACCCTCCTATGCCGCTTGGATCGCCGCGCCGCACAGGCAAATCAAAAATTTCCTCTGCGACTTCTTCCAGTCCTTCCAGCAGCGCTGTTCCGCCTGTGATGACTATTCCAGAATTAAGAGATTTCTCGTATCCCATCCTTTTGATGTCATTATCAACCAAACGGAAGATTTCCTCTGCCCGGGGTTGAATGATATCAGCTAATAACTGTCTGGATAGTATACGAGGCTTTTTCCCCCTGCCCACTGAGGGGACTTCAATAGTATCTTCCTCGTCCATGGGGGGACTGGATACACAGCCAAATTTCTTCTTTATCCTTTCTGCTTCAGGGATTGGTGTGCGGAGTCCGACAGCGATGTCATTGGTGAAATTATCTCCTCCGATCGGGATTATGGATGTGTACCACAAGCTTCCTCGTTCAAAAATGGCTACTTCCGTTGTTCCTCCGCCCATATCGATCATGCCAACTCCAAGCTCCATTTCGTCGTGTGTAAGGGTAGAGCTGCTCGCTGCGATCTGGTTGAGAACAATTCGCTCAATTTCAATTCCAGCTCTTTCGATGCATGTTTTCAGGTTTTGAACAGAAGTCGTTGCGCTGGTCACGATGTGAACATTGACTTCGAGCTTTATTCCGCTCATGCCGAGTGGGTCTTTTATTCCATCTTGCTCATCAACAACAAATTCTTGAGGAATAATATGAATGATCTCTCTATCAGGGGGGATGGAGACAGCCTTGGATTGGTCGATAACTCGTTCGATGTCTTCCGGGGTTATCTCTTTGTTTTTACCCGAGACAGCAATAACTCCTCTGCTGTTAAAACTTTTTATATGTGCTCCGGAAATTCCAACAAAGGCCGAATCTATTTCGACTCCTGCCATAAGCTCTGCCTCTTCCTGGGCTTTTTTGATCGCATTAACTGTGGCTTCCAGGTTGACCACAACTCCTTTTCTAAGTCCTCTGGAGTCGGTTGTCCCTATGCCAATAATCTCGATTTTTTTATCCTCTGTGATTTCACCGATAATAGCTGCAGTTTTTTTTGTCCCTATGTCGAGTCCGACAATATAATTATTTTTAGGCATCAGTTTGCCTCCCTCTTAGGCTTGGGAATGCGTGCTCTGTATGGATTTTTCTTTGGTTTGATGATGAACCGATCTGGAAAGCGGAGGTCAACATATTCGAGGTATCCAAACTTTCCTAATCTGGCGCTGTATTTTTGGAACGCTTTGAGCTTCTGGGAAAACTGATCATTGCCAAGAATGAACTTTGTCTTTTTCTTTTTAAGTTGAACAGTAATATTTTCGTATTCACTAAGGTCCAGAACCTCAAGCTGCGCTTTCTCCGAAGGAGATAAGCTGCGAAGACATTCCCAGGCTAATTTTAGTTTTTCCTTATAGTCTTTTTGAAAATTATTCGAATCGACGAGAAGGGGAAGATCTAATTTTTCTGTTGATTCGATTCTCTCGAGATGAATACCTTCTTCGTCAATAAGATAAAGATTTTCTCTTTTCAACAGAGCGAGGGGCGTTCTATCTTTTATTTCGATCTTTAGAGTAGAGGGTAAAATTTTCCTTATGCGGACCTCTTTAATCCATCTGTGAGCTGCCAACGTCTCCTGGAGGTGCCCGATATCAAAAAGAAGAATATTTCCCACGTTTATATTCTCTAAATTTTGTTGGATTTCCTGTTTTACGTCAGGATTACGACACACGATTATCATATCTCTTACTTCTAGATTATCCCAAGAAATCAGAAAAAGATAAGACTTCTGGACGGAATAGAAAATTCCGCCTATAAGAAGGAGATAGAAAAAGATGTGCCAGAATCTGAGCTTCGCTTTTTTCTGGACTTTTTTTGTCTTTGTTTTCCCTTTTCCTCGCTGGAACTGCATATGCTGGGAAAAGAAGGGTCCTGCTCTTGTCTTCAAAGGCGGATTAAGGTAAGAAGCCACTATTATCCTCTTCCCTCCAGGGTTTTTATAATATCCGGAATAATCTTGTAGATGTTTCCTGCTCCCAGGACAAGAATTAAATCCCCGCTCTGAGCAACTTTACCTACGAGCGGGGGGATATTTTTCATATTATGTTCAAAAAAAACAATTTTATGCCCGGACTGTTTGATTTCCTGATAAAGAACTCTGCCGGAGACACCAGCAATGGGTTTCTCTCCTGCGGCGTATATTTCTGTAGTGATGAGAACATCTGCGTCGGTGAAGGCTGTGGCAAAGCTTTTCATGAGAAGAGAGAGGCGGCTGAAGCGATGTGGCTGGAAGACTACAACACGCCTTCGTTTCCAGCCTCTCTTCGCCGCCTCTAAAGTGGCTATTATTTCTGTTGGGTGATGGGCATAGTCATCGATGATTATGATATCCCGGACTATTTTCTTTAATTCAAAACGGCGGCCGGCACCTTTAAAACTTTCTAAAGCCTGCAGGATAAGGCGCGGGGGGATATCTAAATCCAAACCGACAGCCACTGCGGCCATCGCATTGTAAATATTGTGATTTCCGGGAACGTTTAGCCTCAGTTTCCCCAATTCCTTGCCCTTCCAGTAGAGTGTAGAAGAGGTCGAGAATTTATCAAAGTGTCTGTATCTGGCAAAAATATCGGCGTAGGGTGAGAATCCATAGTTGATTATTCTTCGATCAAGCGAGGGAATCAAATTTTTGAGATTTGAGTCGTCAAAGCAGAGAACTATAGGGCAGTAAAACGGAACTTTGTTGGCAAAATGGATAAATGTTTTTTTGACCTCATCCACTGTCATGTATTGATCTAAATGTTCATCATCCAGGTTTGTAAGCACAGCGATAAAAGGAGATAAATAGAGGAATGATCTGTCGCTTTCATCCGCTTCGGCTACGATGAAATCCCCATTTCCCAGTTTTCCGTGGGCGCCGATTGTGCTCAGACGGCCGCCGACGATAATGGTCGGGTCAAAGCCGCCCGATTCGAGGACCTGAGCAATCATCGAGGTAGCAGATGTTTTGCCGTGGGATCCTGCTACAGCAATTCCGTACTTCATCCGCATCAACTCTGCCAGCATTTCTGCCCTGGGAATAACAGGTATTTTGCGGCGCCTTGCTTCTTCGACTTCGACATTGTTCTTTTTTATGGCGGAAGAGATAACAACTACATCAGCCCCCTCTACTTTTTCTGCTTTATGACCGATAGATATCTTTGCTCCAAAGCGAGCGAGGCGCTGAGTCACTTCGCTCTCCTCAATATCTGTTCCTGAGATATTGTAATCCATGTTCAAGAGCACCTCTGCTATGCCGCTCATGCCCGTGCCTCCGATGCCGACCATGTGGATGTTATTGAGCTTTTTGTAAACGCGTTTTACCACTGGTTCACTCCTTTAGCTACGCCTCCATAAGCTTAAAGCAGAGATTCGAGATTTTCTCTGATACTTTTTCTGTTTTCAGCGGAACCAAGTTCTTTTCCATTAGGGTTATCTTGTCCTTGTTTCGCAGAAAAGAAAATATTTTATCGGCAAAGATTTCGGGCGTGAATTCCTTTTCAAGAATGATCTCAGCGCCCCCTATTTTTTCCAATTCTCTGGCATTAAAATACTGGTGATTGTCCGTAGCTTGAGAAAAAGGAATCAGCAAAGATGCCTTTTGAGAAGCGATAAGCTCGGCTATGGTGGTCGCACCTGCTCGGCTTATGATTAAATCTGATTTCTGAAAATAATCGGCCATTTCAAAAAAATAGGGTGCGACGGTTACTTCCTTAAGCCCGTTTTGAGCGTAATTTTTTTTGACCCATTCATAATCTTTTTTTCCAGTCTGATGGAAGATCCTTAAATTCTTTATTTCTTTTTTGAGAAGAGGAAGAGAAGCTATCATGGTCTTGTTCAAGAAATGAGATCCCTGGCTTCCTCCGAAGATAAGGACTGTGAGTTTTTCCGACTTTTCCTTGGGAGAGAGATGGTAGAACGCCTCTCTTACAGGATTTCCTATAAATATTCCTTTTCCCTTGAAAGAGGGAAGAGAGCTTTTAAAAGAGACTACTGCTTGGTGCACCCAGGGAATCAGAAGGCGGTTTGTGAAACCGGGATAAAGATTCTGTTCAAGGATAAGCGTTGGGATTTTCATCAAGGAGGCAAGAAGCACAACGGGTCCTGAACTATAACCTCCTGCCCCTATGACCAGCCCGGGTCTTATGCGGAGGAGAATAACGAAAGATTTCAAGAAGGAGAGAGGAAGGAGAAGAAGAGATTTTACGGCTTTCAGGCCTCTTCCCTTAATTCCCTCGATATTCAATGTGACAAAATTCACATGATAATGCTTCATTATGTTTATTTCCACTTCCCTCCTGCTCCCGATAAAAGTCAAATGAAAAGCAGGGTCTTTTTCTTTTAATTTGTCTCCCACAGCTAAGGCCGGGTAAAGATGCCCCGCAGTTCCTCCGCCGCTTATGATGATTTTTTTCTCCTTCATTTTTAATTATCTGTAAGGTTTGATTTATCAAACCCGCCTTTTCTTATTCGACTGGTACTCCTTCTCTGCGAGATATTGAGAAGAATGCCTATGCTGAAAAGAGTACATATGAGAGAAGACCTTCCGAAGCTGATCAGAGGAAGAGGGATGCCGGTTGGTGGACCCAAGCCCAGAACAATGCTTATGTTCAGCAAAGCTTGAGAAAAGATGGCCATCGTTAATCCTGCGGCGACAATTTGCGAGAAAAAATTGGGTGCTCTTTGGGAAATCACCAGTCCTCTCCAGAAAAAAACAAAGAAGAGAAGCAGGGTGAACATGGCGCCTATAAAGCCTATTTCTTCGCCCAAAATTGCATATATGTAGTCGGTGTGAGCGCAGGGAAGAAAGAAAAGTTTTTGGGTGCTTTCTCCGATACTTACCCCGAAGAAACCTCCTGAGCCAACTGCCAGCTTTGATTGGATACTCTGGAAACCAGCGCCCTGGGGATCTTTTGTAGGCGATAAAAAGGTGAAGACTCTGTTTATTCTGTATGAAGCCTGGAAAAGATAAAAGGCAAAAAGACCCAAAAAGAGAATTCCCAGGTAACTTAGGTGTTTGAACTTTACTCCCCCGATGAAGAGCATTATCGAGCAGATGATAAAGATGAGAAGGGCAGTACCGTAATCAGGCTCCTTTATGATCAAGAGGATAAACAGAAAAAGAACTGTCAGGGGGAAAAGAAGGGTCTTAAATTCATTCAATTTTTCTTTTTTCCGGTTAAAATAGGAGGCAAAAAACAAAATAAGGCTGATTTTTGCCAGTTCCGATGGTTGGAACCTGAGGCCGACGAGGTGGATCCAGCGGTTTGTATTAGCTAAAGCTGGCATGAGTAAGCAGAGCACTAAGAGAGCAAAAGAGAGGATAAGAAGTCCATGGACAAAGTAAAAATTTTGGAAAAATGGCTTCCTTATGGGCATCATCAGAAAAATAAGGACTATTCCAATCCCAGCCGCAATGCTTTGATTTATGAAGAAATGAAAAGAATTCTCATGTTTTTCACTGGCTAAAATGGCTGAAGAACTGTAAACCATGATTAGCCCCATGGCGATCATGATGAGAGTCGTGAAGAAAAGAGGCTTATCAAAGCCGTAAGGTCTGAATATTTCCATAATTCTTATGGCCTCTCTTTCCCGAGCTCTTTGGCAAGGGATAGCACTTCGCGCTTGAAAACCCTGCCCCTTTCTTCAAAGTTTTGAAACATGTCAAAGCTTGTGCAGGCCGGTGCAAGAAGCACCACTTCTCGCGGTTTTGCTCGTGAATAACCGAGTCTCACTGCCTTTTCGATAGAGGAGACAGTCTCCATCGGAACAATTCCCTTGAGGGCAGTTCTTATTTTTTCCCTGGCCTCGCCAAGGAGGATGATCATTTTTACGTTTTCTTTGATAGGTTTTCTTAATTTTTTAAAATCACCTCCCTTATCCCTTCCTCCTAAGATGAGAATGATTTTGCGGTCAAAGCTCTGGATAGATTTTGAGGTAGCGTCCACGTTTGTGGCTTTGGAATCATCATAAAAATCAACTCCTCTTATTGTTGCAGCTTTCTCAAGCCTGTGCTCAAGACCTCGAAAGCTTTTGATCGGTTCTTTTATTCTGGAGGGCGGGATACCCAGGACATGACCCACCAGGGCACTGGCCATGATGTTCTCCTGGTTGTGGATTCCGAGAAGAGGAATTACAGAAGTTTTTATGAGCTTCTCCTCTTCTTTGTTAGAGAGAACGATCCAATCTCCGTTAAGAAAACATCCTGGAGAAACTTTGCCGTTTCGGCTGAAAGCGTAAACCTGAAATTCCCCTTCCTCTTTTAATGCCCAGACCAGCGGGTCATCTCTATTAAGAATAGCAATATCGTTTTCTCTCTGAGAGATGATGAGTTTCTTTTTTGCCTCATAATAATCTGCGAAGGAAGGATGCCAGTCCAGGTGATCCGGAGAAATGTTGAGAAGAACTGAGACAGAGACTCTGAATTCTTCGATATGCTCAAGCTGGAAGCTTGAGATTTCCGTAACATAAATATGATCGTCTTCGCTGTTATCGACAAAACCTATCAAAGGTGTTCCTATATTGCCGGCAAGGTAAGTTTTGAGTCCTCCTTCTTCCAGAATTTTTTGGGTTAATGTAGCTGTGGTGGATTTCCCGTTCGATCCGGTTATGCCCACAATTTTCCCCTTTAAGAATTTATAGGCCAGCTCTATTTCGGAGATAATTTTTACTCCGTTCGCTCTGGCGGCTTCAAGCTCGGGGAGCCAGGGAACTCCCGGGCTGGGCACAATCAAATCAGCTTCCATGAAGGATTTTTGATCGTGCGTTCCGGTTTCTACTGCAACGCCCTTTTCCTCCCAGGATGAGATTTTTTGATCCATTTCTTCCAGCTTCTTCTTTTCGCTGACCTTCACCCGAGCTCCGTGATGGAGAAGAAAATTGCAGAGAGCTTCCCCTGTACTGCCTAAGCCTACGACCAGAACTCTTTTTCCTTCCAGATTCATTTTACCTCAGTTTCAGAGCGGTGAGGCTGAAGAGGGCAAAGACGATTCCAGCGATCCAGAACCGAATGACGATCTTCTCCTCAGACCATCCTGTGAGCTCGAAGTGATGATGGAGAGGGGCCATCTTGAAAATTCTTTTTCCTCCGGTCAGTTTGAAGTAAAAAACTTGAAGAAGAACAGATATTGCTTCCAGGATGAAGACTCCAGCAACCATGAAAAGAAGAAATTCTTGTTTTATCAAGATAGCGATGATACCGATGGTTCCTCCCAGAGATAATGCTCCGGCATCTCCCATAAATATTTGGGCAGGATGGCAGTTAAACCAGAGAAAGCCTAAGCAGGCTCCGGCCATAGCTCCCGCAAATACCGTAAGTTCGGCTGCAGCGGGAACCCGGACAATATTCAGGAATTCAGACCAGTCAGCGCGACCCACGACATAGCAAAGAACTATAAAGGCGCTGGAACTGATGAAAGTAAGACCGATGGCCAGTCCATCAAGTCCGTCAGCAAGGTTGACCGAATTTGATGACCCCACCAGAATAAGCATAATCCAGGGGAGATAGAACCAACCAAAATAAGGAAACCATTTCTTAAAAAAAGGAAGGCTCAAATGAAGGCTGAACTCCCCTGTAAAGCCAAGATAAATAAGAATGAGCCCGATGACTGCAGATATGCCAATTTGAAAAAAAAGCTTATGGCGTATGATGAGTCCTTTAGATTTTGCCCTTTTGATTTTCAGGAAATCATCCCAGAAGCCGAGAAGGCCAAATAACAGCATGGTGCTCATTGCCAGTCTCACATAAGTATTACTCAGATCTCCCCAGAGAAACGCAGGGATTATTGTCGCCCCGATGATAAGAATTCCTCCCATCGAGGGAGTTCCTCTTTTTTCCAGGTGAGATGCTGGTCCGTCAGGGCTGATCTCCTCTCCTATCTGGTATTTATTCAGCATCTTGATGACCCATGGGCCAAAAATAAGGCATAGAAGAAAGGCTGTTAGTCCGGCCAGGGCTGTTCTTACTGTGATGTAGCGAAACACATTGAAGAAAATGAAGAATTCTCTCAGCGGAACCAGAAGATAATAAAGCACGTTATCGCCTTTCCATTTTTAATCTTTCGACAATTTTTTCTATTTCTATTTTTCTTGAGCCCTTGACCAGGATAAGATCCCCTTCTTGGAGGAGAGTTAATATTTCTTCTGCAGCCTCCTCTGAATTTTTAAAAGAGAAAATTTGGTCTGCCCGCATTCCTGAAGAAAGAGCTCCATCAGCCATATGCTGGCTAAGAATACCCACTGTTACCAGGATGTCCCATCCTGATTCTGCAACTTGTTTTCCAGCCTGAATATGGTATTCAACCTCTTTTTCTCCAAGCTCAAGCATATCGCCCAAGACCGCTATTTTTCTCTTGGAAGGGAGAGAAGCCAGCGCCTTCAAAGCTGCTTCGAGTGCTGCCGGGTTTGAGTTGTAAGAATCATCTATAAGCCTGATGTTTTTTGCTAAGCAAACGAGGGTACCTCTATGGGAAAAGAGCTTGAGTGTTATTATTTGAGGGAGAATATCCTCGAAGGGGATGGATAAAGCCTTTACTGCAGCCGCAGCTGCCAGAAAATTGTAGAGGTGGCTTTCGTACAAGAAAGGAAGGCTTATTTTCTCCTCCCTGTTTCCGTATCTTAACTCGAAAGACATTCCTTCCCACCCAACTTTTTGGATGTTCTGGGCCCGAACTTCACATTCCGCAGAAAGACCGAATAAGATCTTCTTGCCTTTCCAATCTTCTGCTATTTTTTTGACCAGGGGATCATCTCCGTTGAGGACCGCTATTCCGTCATTTTTGGCCCCATCGAGAATCTCTTTTTTGGCTAAGGCGATCTCTTCTATGGAGTTGAAAAACTGGAGATGAACGGGTTTGATGTTAGTTATGACAGCTATGTCTGGAGGAGCAATCCGGGTCAGAGTTTTTATTTCACCTGGAGCGGACATGGCCATCTCCATTACTGCGACCTCATGCTTATCCGTCAGCTTAAGAAGGGAGAGGGGAACGCCCAACTGGTTGTTAAAGTTTCCTTCAGACTTGAGGACGTATAAATTTCGAGAAAGGAGGCGCCAGGTGAACTCTTTGGTTGTTGTTTTTCCAATGCTTCCTGTAATCCCGATCACTTTGACAGGGTGCTCGGAGAGAACCTGTCCAGCGAGTTTATGGAGAGCTTCGAGAGTATCCTTAACCTGAATCAGAGCGATGTCCTTGTCGGGAATGGTTATCTTATGGGAAATAACAGCACCTGAAGCTCCTTTCTTGACTGCTGCGGGGACAAAATCATGGCCGTTCCGTTCGGAAATTAAAGCAAAAAAGAGTTCACCCGGCTCTGTTAGACGAGAATCTATATTGAATTTATGAAATGAGAGAGAGGGCGAGCCCTGAAGGATTTTCCCCCCCATTTTTTCTGCTGTTTCGCTCAAGCGGAGATTAACCAATTTCAGGTTGACTCCTTTATTCCAAGAATGCCTCTTATGACATCGGCATCCTTGAAAGGGATGACTTTATCTTTGATGATTTGATAGTCTTCGTGTCCTTTTCCGGCAACAAGGATGTAATCTCCTTTTTCTCCAAAGGAGAGAGCATGTCCGATGGCTTCTTTTCTATCTGGCAGAATTTTGTAATTCTTTGCTCCGGTTTTTTTAACACCTTTTTCTATATCTGCGATTATAGCCAGAGGATCTTCTGAACGAGGATTATCAGAGGTGAGAATGGTCCAGTCAGCAAGGTTTCCGGCAACTTCCCCCATCCTTGGTCTTTTTGTTTTGTCCCGGTCTCCACCGGCTCCGAAGATTAAAATGATGCGCTTGGGATTAAGTTCGCGAACGGTTTCCAGTAAATTCTTGAGGGCATCGTCAGTATGGGCATAATCGACAAAGATATGGAGTCCGAGGGTATTTTTTATTTTCTCAAACCTTCCTGGTACCTCTTGAAGTGAGGCTATGCCTTCTCTTATCGCTGATACAGGTATGTTCAATGATAGAGCCGCGGCAATCGAGGCCAGGATGTTGTAGAGGTTAGGCTTGCCCAGAAGAGGCGAGGAAACAGGGAGCTTGCCTGCTGAATATATTGCCGAAAGCTCTATTCCTTTTTCGGTGAGTTTGAAATTTTCGCCTCTTACCTGTGCACTTGGTTCGAGGCCATAGGTGACGACTCCGGAGGGAAGCTCTGCTATCAGCTTTTTCCCCCACGGATCATCGGAGTTGATTACTGCCGTTCTTTTTTTATGGTTGAGGAAGAAAAGCTTTTTTTTGGCTTCGAAATATCTTTCCATGGTGTGATGGTAGTCCAGATGGTCACCGCTTAAGTTTGTAAAAAGGGCAATATCAAATTCTATGCCCACAACCCTCTTGAGGTCTAAAGCATGAGAGGAGACTTCGATCAAACAGTGTGTAACTCCCTGCGCAAGCATTTCCGCCAGCATTCTCTGCAGGTCAGAAGCCTCAGGAGTGGTTCTTTCGGCAGAGATATTTATGCTGGGACCCCGGTAGGAGATTGTCCCGATCACTGCGGGGAGAAATTGGGATTTTTTTATTATTTCCTCGAGTAAGTAGGTGATAGTTGTTTTTCCTTTTGTTCCTGTGATGCCGACGACTTTCATTTTTTGGGAGGGATGAGAATAAAAATTGGCTGAGCATAGAGCGAGCGCTTCTCGGGAGTCAGAGGCTTTAAGCCAGGTTTTCTCGATATTTTCCGGTTTCGGTTTTTCTGAAAGAAAGGCAACGGCACCGTTGAGGAGAGCCTCATGTACAAATTCAAAGCCGTCTTTTTTCTCTCCTTTTAAAGCGGCAAACAGATAGCCTGGCTCGACATCCTTGGAAGAATAGGCAATTCCTTGAATTTCTTCTCTCTCGTTTCCGTTAAAGCGCACACGCGGAACTCCTTGGAGCAAGTCTTTGAGTTTCATTTTTCGACCTGCCTCAAGGGGCGTTTGGCGATAATAGTATTTAGTTGTTCTTGTTGCTTGGGAATGTGCAGATAGCGGAGAACCAGGCTGGCAATTTCCCGGAAGACTGGGGCGGCAACTTCCCCTCCGGAGTATGAACCTTTGGGTTCATCAATAACCACAACCATGGAGAGAACGGGATTGTCTGCAGGAACAAAACCGGCAAAAGAGGAGGTATGAGCGGTGGAGGAATAGCCGCCGATGGAAGGATCGAATTTCTGGGTTGTTCCAGTCTTCCCGGCAACTTTATAACCTCTAATTCGGGCGGTTATCCCTGTTCCTCTTTGAACAACTTTTTGAAGAATGGAGGTTAATAATAAAGCTGTTCTTTCTGATATTATCCTTCTTTGCCTATAAGGCTTTTCAGTCGCAATGTCAGGGGAATTCAGGATTTTTTTTACAACCTTTGGGCTGATGATAAAACCTTTGTTAGCAATAGCGTTTATTGCTTGAAGCATTTGGGTTGCTGTTACTGAGATTTCGTAGCCGATGGAAAGTGAGGAGGCGGAAATTTTGGTCCAGTTATCGAGCGGCCTGAAAATCCCCTTTTCTTCAGCAGGGAGGTCAATTCCTGTCTTTTGGCCGAAACCAAAGGCTTTTATCGTCTTGAAGAAGATTTCTTCTCCTATTAATTGGCCGAATTGAATTGTCCCCACATTGGAAGAATGGATAATGATTTCAGGAAAAGAGAGAACTCCGAATAGTTCATGGTCTCGGATTGTCTTCCCTGCAACACGGATGAACCCTTTACTGCAGTCAAAGGAGTCGGTGAGGTTTACTTTTCTTGCTTCCAGGGCTGCCGAGGCCGTGACGATCTTAAAAGTGGAGCCGGGTTCGAAATTATGGTGGATGGCTTTATTCCTATCGAGTGAGAGCGGCATCGGGGGAGGATTGTTCAGGTCGCCGGTGGGATAATTCGCCATAGCCAGGATTTCTCCTGTTGAAGGTTGAGAAATGATAACTGTTCCCCAGCTAGCTCCGGTTTTGAGCATAGCTTTTTCCAGCTCTTTTTCTGCGTAATACTGGATGGTTTCATCTATTGTCAGGACCAGGTCTTTGCCGGCCTCTGGTTCTTTCAGGATCTCAAAGCGGTACTCTCTCTTTTTGGCGTCTCTCAGGATAAGATGTTCCCCCTTTTTTCCTTCTAATACTGAATTGTATTTGTACTCAATCCCGCTGGCTCCGATATCGTCAATGTTTACTCTTCCCAGGAGATGGGCGGCGAGCTTTCCGTGCGGGTAGAATCTTTTGTTTTCCTCCAAAAAATAAATCCCGCTCAAGGAGAGTCTCCTCACTTTTTCTTCTTTTTCGGGGTTAACTTTTCTTTTTATCCAGATAAAAGAAGCATTTCTTTCTATTCTCTTATATATATTCTGAAGCTCGTTCTCCGATAAGTTTAAAATTTTCTTGAGCTTCTTTATTTTTTCGAGCTGGAGATGAGAGGGTTCGCCTTTGAAAGGAGAAAAAAAGACGGATTGAATCGGGAGGCTGCGGGCTAGAATATTGCCCGTGCAGTCGTAGATTGTTCCCCTTTTGGGATGAATAGTATTCCTGTTTTGATTTTGCTCTAGAGCCTCTGTTTTCAGGCGGGGATGTTCAAAAACCTGGAGCTGAAGAAGGCGAATTGTGAGCCCTACTAACCAGATCATAAAAAAAAAGCCCAGAATGATAATTCTTATTCGCGCTCTTTTCTGATAGAAAATGCTCATAAACTCTTTTTCTAAAGTTAGGGAATAAACTCATCGTAGACGAGCTGCTCTTTTTTTGGCTCGACGAGATTCAGTTTTTCTTTGGCAATTTTTTCGACTCTGTCAAGAGATAGAAGGGAAGATTTTTCTGTTTGCAGTTCACCAACTTGTCTCCCGAGAGTAAGAACTTTCTCCTCGAGCGTGCCTATTTCATAACCTATTCTGATGGATTCCATCTGATGCCAGATGTAGAAAGTCAGAATAAAAATAACGATAATTGTGCAGGATACAAAAAGCATTATCTTTTTTGTGGTGTATTTTTTTCTTACCATCTAAATTCTCTCAGCCGCTCTAAGCTTGGCTGACCTTGATCTGAAATTGATGGCAATCTCCTCTTGGGAGGGAATAATGGGTTTTTTCGTCAAAATTTTAAGGAAAGGATGGGAATTGTTTGTAACAGCAAGGCGGACAAAAGTGTGCTTGATTATTCTATCTTCTAAGGAATGAAAGGAAATCGCGGTGATATGGGCTTTTTTGGGAATTATTTGAGTGATCCTTTCTAAAAAACCGGAAAGGCTCTTTAACTCCTGGTTGATTTCAATGCGTAATGCCTGAAAGACTTTGGCAGCTGGATGAATCTTTCCTCTCTGTGGTCTCCAGCCGCAGATTCCCTCGACAATGCGGCGAAGCTGGGTTGTCGTTTCGATTTTTTCGGATTTTCTTATTGAGACAATTTCTTTGCCGAGCCTTTTTGCCTGCCTGAGTTCGCCGTATTCTCGAAAAATTTGGGCGAGTTTGTGTTCTGAATACTTATTGATTATTTTAGAAGCCGTTATTTTGTTTCGGAGGTCCATCCTCATATCGAGAGGGCCATCTTGGTTAAAACTGAATCCCCTTTCTGGAGAATCAAGCTGAAAAGAGGAGATTCCTAAGTCCAGCAAAATTCCCCTGATGTTGGAAAATTCTATTTTAAGATCTGGGATATACCTGAAGTCTGAGTGATAAAGCTTCACTCTATCTGCGTATGGATTAAGCTTCTCTTCTGCCTTAAGAAGAGACATTTCATCGATGTCGAAACCGATGAGAGAAGCCTTAGGATTTCTCTTGACTATTTCGAGGGCATGCCCGCCCAGGCCAAGAGTACAATCCACATAAATCCCTTCTCTCTTTATATCCAGGTAATCCATAACTTCTTCTACAAGAACTGGGAGATGGCCGTTCCCGCTCATTTAGGTTTTCCTCGGGGCATGAGTTCTGCGATTTTTTCAAAATCTTCGTTTGTTAGAGGCTTCTCTTCGAGAGTTCCGTCGAGCTTATATTTGTTCCAAATTTCTAAGTGATTGGAAAGACCGATAACTTCAACTTCATCTTCCAGTTTCGCCTTCTCTCTTAATGTCTGGCTGATCAAGATTCGTCCTTTTGAGTCGATACGAATTTGATTTCCTTTTCTGTTAACTCGGAGCATGAATTTTCTCACTGTAGGTTGGAGGTGAAGAGCTGCCTCTTCGGAAACGCCCGACAACTCTTCCCAGACTGGGAGAGGGTAAACCTGGACGGATTCATCGGTGAGAGAAGTTATGAATATTTCTTTTCCGTATCCTTCTTCCAGAGCGAGGCGGAATTTTTCTGGTATTTTTATTCGGCCGCTTTTATCGAGCCTTACTGTGTAGCTTCCTAACAAGAAATTTCCCATTTTGTCCCGTTTTATCCCATTTTGTAAAATATAGGGGAGATATTAACTGTTGTCAAGGAAAAAATTCAAAAAAAAACCATTTATTTTTTTTGTTTTCTATATATTGTGTGAATTTATGATTGGCTACTATATAGAGAATTTTTTTGTATGTGCTTTATTCTTCTGTAGGGGCTTTTGAAAAATGGGGCCAGGCCCCATTTCTTAGATAAACTGAATGGGTATTGTTTTTCTTATTTACGGGTTTTTGTAGGGGCTTGATTCTTATGTACGTATTCTTATGTAGGGGTTTGATTCATCAAGCCCACCTTTTTGATCGCATAAATAAAAATGACTTATTGATTGCCTGAGCTATCCCCTGGCTTATCTTTAAGGAGTTTTTTGGCAAGGGCATAGTCTTTTTTAGAGACAAGAATTTTTACCTCCCCCAGGCCATCTGCGGAAAAGGGATGGACAGATTGGACCACTTTTCCTCTAAGAAGGCAGGAAATTCCGTTGCTTTCGAGAAAACTTTTAATCACATCAGCTTCTACCGGGCCCCAGACTGTATGAACTTCCTTTAGCCCTAAATCCTCTTCTGATTTTTTCTCTTTTTCTTTTATTTTATCCATTTTTCCCGTTTTTTATTCCTTTGTCATTAAAACCGAAAGATCGGGCAATAACATGGAATGTGTCATTGCGGGCGACCAAAGGAGCGTGGCAATCTCATAGAATAAGAATGTATTAAAAATAATCATTTTTTTGTTTGAAATAGTCAGCTAATATCTTTTGATGGTCGAAGGCAAGAGGAAAATTGATTTCCTCCTCGGTGAATATCCTGATATCCAGGGCATCATCCTGAGCTATCGGCCTCCCCTGAGCCGTGGCCACATACACTGTGGAAATTGTATGCTTCCGGGGATCGCGCTTTGGGTCCGAATAGGTGTGGAACTGACTTTTTAGCTTTATATCAAGAGATGTTTCTTCCTTAGCCTCCCGAACAGCTGCTTCTTCTAAGGATTCACCCATGTCAACAAATCCTCCTGGCAGGGCCCAACCATGAGGAGGATTTTTTCTTTTAATAAGAATAATCCCTTCCTGTCCGTTCTTTCTTTTGATTTCGATGATGATATCTACTGTGGGGATTGGGCACTTGTGTTTTTTCATGATGATTCTAATTAGACTTATATTGCTGAGGACTTTTAGAGAAATACGACTGTTTGGAGCGAATTACAGTTTCAGAGCTTCTTTAATCTTTAATCTTGAATTTCTTTTCCAGCTTTTCTAACTTCTCGACAATGCCTCCGTATTCAAGCTCGCTGTAAGGAAGCATCGCTGCTCCAGAGAAACCTTGCCGTCTTATGGCAGTTGCTTTTTCAGATACTTGATCTCTCACATAATCCCAGTAAGGATGATCGAAGACATCAGCAGGTTCTGTAAGCTTTCCTTCTTTGACACAAAAAGCTGCTCCGGTGACGACTGGAGGTCCGTCAAAAAAGGAGATGGTTGCATTCTGCTTACAGGGCATGAGAGGTCCGATGTGACTTCCTCTCATAAAGCCGGCTACATAATGGCCGATTTGATAAGGAGCCAGCACCTCTCCGGTTGCGGGGAATTCTCCCTGAACACGGCATAAAGCTACCGGATCATCTTTCCCAGTATATTTTCCAGCGATGTTGTGGAGGCGCGTTGTGGAAATAGCTGCCGCCTGATTTCCAGCGCTTCGGGAGTAGATACTCTGGACGACATATCTTTCATTGTCCCGGAGCAAAGCTGCGATATCGTAAATTTCTTCAGGAGTGTTGAGTTCGACAATTTTATCCTTTTCAATGTGTCCGACATCGATAATATGGAAAGTGAATCCGTCACTCATCTTAGGGCTCAAGATTAGGCCTGCGCAGTACATGGGATCAACAAAGGCTAAGTAGAAAGGAAGGTTGTAGGCACCAGGATCAGTTTTATCAGCGGCAAAAAAGAGGAAGGGCTCGTTGGGCCGCTCTTCAAATTCCATCTCGGCAACAGCAGGGCCCATTCCTTTTATGTTTCCGCTGAAGGCGTCTTTCAACAGATCCTGTCCTGCCCCATAAAGTCCTTGTTTTTTGGCAACCTCAGTTCCGGAAATAAATGCGTCCCAGGCCATTTTATGTATTTTTTCATCCGAGACGCCTCTCTCATGAGTGCATAAGATTGCGATATCGTCTCCAGTATGACTTGTGAAGAAATCAATAATAAGATTCTTGCCGTTCTCCTGAACAAAGTTCTTGACTTCATCAAGAAGGGCCTGGCTGGGTGTTATATGACCGCCGATGCTGCCTATGTCTGCTTTTATGACACTAAGGGTGATTTTCATTGAAACCTCCTCTAAGACGTGTATTTTTTTGGGGAAAAATCATTTTAATTTTTCGCTCCTCAAAAGTCAACAAAAAGTGGGAATAAGTGGGGTAAGACGCCATTTGGGTGAGTTATAGGGTAAAAGAATTACTGAAACATGAAAATATGATGTGAGGGGCCTCGAAACAAAGACAATGAATCTCGGCTTTTTCCTTAAAATCATCCAGGAACTCTGCTCTCAGGGGTTTTACGGGTTCGGGATTGAAGAGAAGGGGGTTGATGTATCTTTCGTCTTTCTTGATTCTGTAGTCCAGATGGGGGCCGGTAGACTCGCCTGATGAACCCACGTACCCGATTTCCTGTCCTCCCTTGACTTTTTTCCCCTTTCTTATTCCTGCTGCATAACCTCTAAGATGGAGGTACATGGTTTCATACCTGTTTTTATGACGGATTCTGATCATGCGGCCTGAAGCTCCGCTCCTCCCGGCAAAAGTGACGGTCCCGTCCGCAGTCACCTGGACCGGGGTTCCGATGCTAGCCGCATAATCCACTCCGTAGTGGGGGCGGAAAACCTTGCGAATCGGATGCAGCCTCCTGCGGCTGAAGCGGGAAGTAATCCGGCTGTACCTTATCGGAGATTTCAGGAATTGTTTCCTTAAAGATTCACCTTCAAGATCAAAATAATCCGAGTCTTTAGTGTCAGGGTAGGTGTAGCGGAAAGCCAGGAATTTCTTGCCTTGATTGACAAATTCTGCAGCTAGAATATTTTCGTAGCCGACAAATTCGCCGTTGAGATATTTCTTCTCGAATATGATTTTGAACGAGTCGCCGCGGCGAAGATCAGCATAAAAATCGATATCCCAGGCAAAAAGTTCAGCAAGATTAAGAGCCAGGATAACTCCCTCTTTTTTATCTCTTACGGCAAAGATGAGATTCTCCTTGATGATCCCCCAGATCGCCTTGACCCTTATATCATAGGGAGTTTTTTTTATTTGAGCTCCATAGGTGCCCTCTTTTTTCTTGATGTGAAGATAATTTTCCTCATCGATATCGTACTCTAAGGAAAAGAGCTCTCCCTGTGGAGAGGAAAAAATTCTAAGCTCTTGGCCAGCTCGGATTTTGGCCAGATCATAGACAGGCTTTACATCTTTTATCAGTGCATGTATTTCAGCGGCGGAGAGATTGTAGGGCTTCAAAATTTCTGTCAGGGTCATTCCTCTTCGGATGACTTCTTTTTTTTCTTCCAAAGGCGGGAGGACAAAAGAAACTTCTTGTTGAGCAGCATCTTTTTCCTTTTCGAACAAAGGTTTTTCCTTATGAAGGAAGGTCAGGAAAATGAATAGCGAGAAAGAGAGGAATATAAACAATAAAAGATGTATGCGCCGAATTTCCCTTTTTTTTCTATATGTCTTTATCTTGACTTGCATGAAGCATAATTATTTGGAGGAAGCCCTAAATAAGAAAAATAGTTTATTTCGCCATTTTAGTCAACATTGGGATTGCCCAAATTGCTATAAGCGGAGTATCAGCTGACAAACGAACACCCAGTGTGGCGGATAGCTCAATAATTTTTATTTTTAAGGGCATCCAATTTTTTTAGATAGCTTTTTACCAACATAACCGCCACTCCGGACAGTCCTACCAGGCCGATTAGGTTTGTAAAAGCCATCATACCGTTGAATACATCACCGATAGACCAGGCCTCCTCAACCTTCATCACAGCTCCGACGAAAATGACGAGGCAAAAGATCCAGCGGAATGGTTGCTTTATCCAGGAGCCCAACAGATATTTAAATGAAATTTCTCCATAGTAAGGAACTGTAATCAAGCTGGAATATCCGAAAAGAAGAGAACTTGCAGCCACCATAAGGCCTCCGTATTTCGGTAAAGCGGTGTTAAAAGCAGCAGCGGTCATCGCTGTGCTGGTAATCCCTGTGTTCCAGACTCCGGTCACCAGAACTGTTAAAGCCGTAAGGGAACAGATAATGATGGTATCAATAAAAACATCTAAAGAAGCGATTAATCCTTGCCGTACAGGTTCGCTGGTTTGGGCGGTGGCATGAAAGACAGCTGCTGTTCCGGTTCCAGCTTCGTTGGAATAAGCGCCTCTGGCCAGGCCGTAACGGATAGCCCGTGCTACTGTCATACCTGCCACTCCTCCTGTGATAGCTGAGGGTTTGAAGGCCCCGACGAAAATGAGGTAGAGAGCGTGGGGGAGCTGGGGGGCGAAAGCTATTAAGGTAAAAAAGGCACCAAAGATGTACAAAAAGACCATAAAAGGGCTTAAAAATGTTGTCACCTTGGCTATGGTTTTAATTCCTCCGACTATGACCAGCCAGGTCAGAACAGCCAAGCCAAGGCCAGAAATCCATGGTTCTAATCCCAATTGTGTCTTTAAAGCCAGGGCTATTGAGTTGGATTGGATGGAAGTTGTTGCAAAAAGAGGCTTACAGCCCATGAAGAAAGCATATATGCCTGCCAGCCAAGGGAGTTTCAACCCATCTCTTATGTAGTACATGGGACCACCCGCCACTGAGCCATCTGGAGTAATCCTCTTAAATTTCTGCCCCAGGACAGCTTCAACAAGCTTTGTGGCCATGCCGAAGAAGGCAAGGAGCCACATCCAGAAAACTGCTCCCGGACCGCCCATGGCGATTGCTGTGCAGACTCCGGCAATATTTCCATTTCCAATTGTGCAGGCCAAAGAGGTGGTTAAGGCCTGGAAAGGGGTAATATCGCCCTTGCGCTCCTTTGCGGTTTCCCCAAAATCTCTTTTCCCAAGACCAAAGCGAAAAGACAGTCGCAGACGGCGAATCTGGACAAAGCGCAGGCGGATGGTTAGGAAAAATCCTACTCCTAAGAGGAGGATAACCGTCTGGGGGCCCCAGACTACTGAGGCCATGGTGCGGAGGGCGCGCTCAAAAAAGTCCATATCTCTTTTTCCTATTTCAACTTTGCGTCTAAGCTCACACGATAATTCTTTTCCTCTGCGGCAAAAATTTTCTCTAAGACTACTTTAAGATAAATTTATCGGACCTTTCTTTTTTATATTTTCCTGATTCATCCGAGAAAGCAAAAAAAACTGGCATAGAGGATTAGTTTCCTTTCAAGTCTTTTTTTTCTTCTTTTTTCTTTGGATTTCCTTTTTTACAGCAGGATGGAGCATGAAAAAGTACCAAAAGCCCAAAAGGACAATAAGAATGATGAATCTGGAAACATCTCCTTGAATGAGAGAGTAGACAGCATAAACAAAAGTAGCAAGGAGAGCAAAAAGGTGAAAGAAGGTGAATATCCAGTCGAACATTGCAGTCAGGAGAAGTCCGAAACTCCGAAAATGACGGAATTATCAGCCAAAAAGCTAATCGTTTTCCACCCTGCGGATGGAGATAATCGTTATGGTTTCCCTCGGAACATTCGCCCGGCCGCTTTTTGTCATTATTGTAACGTTAGCTATGGCATCAACGACGTCCATGCCATTTATAACTTTTCCGAAGACAGCATACCCGTATCCTTCAGGAGTGTTGTCTCTGTGATCCAGGCCAGGATTATCCGCATGATTTATGAAGAACTGGCAAGTGGCGCTGTCTTTGTCAGGCATGCGAGCCATGGCAATCGTTCCTCTGTTGTTTTTTAGCTTATTCGCAGCTTCGTTCTTTATGGCAGGCTTAGCCGGTTTTGATGTAAAATCCGGGGTCAGTCCGCCACCCTGAATCATGAATCCTTTCATCACCCGGTGAAATATTGTTCCATCATAGAATTTCTCATCCACGTAGGAAAAAAAATTCTTGACAGTTATGGGCGCTTTATCTGGATAGAGTTCGATAGTTATATCTCCCATGCTTGTTTTCATGATTACTTTTGGATTGGTTTTGTTGGCCTGGATTGTTGTGGCAAAAGCCATGAGCACCCCCAGTATTGAAATGATTAAAAAAAGCTTTTTTAACATGAAATTCTCCTTAATGATGTTTTACAGAAATGGCGAAATCAAGATATCATAAAAAAAGGGGACAGGCTACTTTTTTATTAAAAAATGCATTTAGTAGAAAACTCCATACATAATGTGTGTTCTTGAATTATCATTTCCATTTATATATAATGATTTCATATAATTAAATAAATCTCAGTTGGCGAGGTGGAAAAATGAATGAACAAGCAATCTGCATTTTATGTGAAAAAAACGCAGAGAAAGCGCATATTCCAGGCAAGGTGGGATATTTCATAAAATGTGATATATGTGGGGAATATTTTTTGGCTTCACCGGAGATATTTGAGAGCAGTTATACAGCTATGCCTAGAGAAAAAAGAACAATGATATCATCTTATACAAGGGATTGTTTTGAGCATAGCAAGGAACCCCCTCAGCTGGAAGACTCGGGTTACTTAAAAGGGATAATTACAGATTATGAGAACAAGACTCTTGATGATAAGGCAAAGAATTTAATCTTGTACGTAAGAAAGAAGTCTCCTCAGTATGGCTATAATGTTTTGTTGGAAGCGGAAAAAGATTACCCTATCACGTACTCGCTAGGTCCTGAAGGATTCGCAGAAATTCTTAACAATACGATTGAACAGAGATTGATTAAATCTATAGAATCAGGTTTTGAATTAACAGAGCAAGGCTATACGCTGGGCACAGAGCTTTTGGAAAAAGAATAAAGGAGGGCATGCGTTATCAAGTCAGGTTGGCACTTAATTTTATAAGACTCCCCAACTCACACCAACTCACTCATGCTTGAGGCTGTCGACAGGATTGGCTCTAGCGGCTCTCAAGGTCTGCAGGCTTACTGTAAGCAGAGCTACTGCCAGGCCGAGCGCGGCGGAGAGAAGGAATATCCACATCTCTATGTTGGTCCGGTAGGCGAACTTTTGGAGCCATGCCTGCATGGCGAAATAGGCGATGGGCCAGGCGATGAGGTTGGCGGCTGCTATACAGTTAAGGAACTCCTTGTTGAGGAGCGCCACAATCCTGGCCGTTGACGAGCCCAGGACCTTGCGAATCCCTATCTCCTTTGTCCTCTGTTCAGCGATGGAAGAGGCAAGGCCGAAAAGGCCCAGACAGGCGATAAACACTGCCAGGGCCGCGAAGGACTTAAAGATTTTTCCCAGTCTTGCTTCACTATTGTACAGATTGTGGAAGTCCTCATCCAGAAACCTGTACTCGAAGGGATAGCCCAGGTTCATCTCGTCCCAGGTCTTTTCCAGAGAGGCCAGAGTGGCAGACACGTTGACGGACCGGATCTTCACATACATGCGCCTCAGCCACCCGGGAAACATTTTAAATACCAGGGGCTCGATCTTGTAGTGAAGGTTCTGGAAATGGGCATCCTTCATGACGCCGATGATCTGGCCGTCGATATTCCAGAATCCGAACCTCTTTCCCACCACGGGTTTTTCAAGCCCCATTCGTCTTACGGCTTCCTCATTGACGATGAAGGCGGTTTCAGAATCGGTGGAATATTCCCGCGAAAAGCTCCGGCCTTCAACCAGGGGGATATCGAAAGTCTCGATGTAATCATAATCTACGAAGTCAGCCTTAATCTCCATTTTTGCGTCAGGGGATCTTCCTTCCCACATCGGTGTGCCGGGAGAGCTCTGGATATTGGTGGGAAGAGCCATAGATGCGGTGACGTGGATGACATCGGGTTCTTGCAGAAACCGTTCGCAGATGGATCCGTACCTGTCATGGAGTTCGCCGTGGATACTCAAATGGATGATGTGCTCCCGGTTAAAACCCAGATCAATATTTCTCATGTAGGAGAGCTGGCGGGAGATTATGAGCGTTCCGATGATGAGAAAAACAGACAGCGTAAACTGGAAAATAACCAGTACCTTTCTAAACAGAGGATTGGCCCCAGATGAGCGCCCGGTACTTTTGAAGATCCGGATAGGCTGGAACGAGGATAGGAAGAGCGCCGGGTAGCTGCCGGATAAAATGCCGGTCACTAGGGCTAGGCCGATAAATCCGAGTGAGAGAATGGGGTTGTTCCACCAGCCTGAGGTGAGTTGTTTGCCAGAGAGGGTGTTGAACAGCGGAAGCAGTAACTCCAGGAGAATAAGGGCGATCCACAGGGCGAAAAGCGCTATCAGAATGGACTTGCCGAAAAACTGCCGGATAAGCTGAGACCTCTCAGCTCCCAGCACTTTCCTCAGCCCGACTTCCTTAACCCGGCTGGCTGAACGGGCTGTGGTGAGGTTCATGAAATTGACGCAGGCGATGAGCAAAACGAACACGGCCAGAGCACTGAAGATCCAGACATATTTTATATCGCCCCTGTTTCTGAGATCATGGCCCAGGTTGGAGAAAAGATGGATGTCGGTTAGAGGCTGGAGAGCCAGTTCATCTGTGTCCTCCTCGGTATATTTTTTGACGTAGCCTGTGAGTTTCTGGTTGAGATTCTCGGCGGAGGCTGATTGCTCCAGCATGACATAGGTACGAAAGGAATTGAATCCCCAGTTATCTGCGTTGTCTTCCCCGATGGATTCCTTGATGATGATTTCAAAGGGGGACAGGAGGTCGAATTCAAGACTGGAATTTAGTGAATCATTGTGGATGACTCCGGTGACTATGACATCGTAAGAGTTGTTGACTGTCAGGGTTTTTCCGATGGGATCTTCCTCGTTGAAATACTTGGCCGCGGTTTTTTCCGTAAGGATGACCGAGTAGGGATTTGAGAAGACGGTTTCCGGGTCGCCTTTTACTAGAGGGAAGGAAAACATGTCGAAAAAATCAGGGTCGGCATGCCTAGACCCTGGCTCGTTGAAGCTCTTGTCTTTATAGGTAACGAGCTGTCTCTGCCAGTAGCCGAACCGGGTGGCCTTGATAATTTCAGGAAAATCTCTTTTAAGGGCCGCGGCCATGGGAGGAGGAGTCAGCGTGCTGGAGGAATTCTTCTGTGTGGTGGATTCGCTGCGGTAGACCCGGTAGATCTGGCCGGCGTTGGTGTTGAAACGATCGAAGCTCCATTCATCCGCCACCCAGAGAACGATCAGCATACAGACGGTTAGGCCTATGGCCAGGCCGGAGACATTGATGAGGGAGTAGCCTTTATGGCGGCGGATCGTGCGCAGGGCTGTCTTTACGTAGTTCCAGACCAAGGCAGGCATGAAGCGGCCGGGGCGAAGGGGGGAGCGGCAGTTGAGCATGACGAGCCGGTTTTTGTTGTATTCAGCGGCGATGCTTTCAGCTGCCCCCATTTGGACAACAGCCTGGCGGAAGGCATCCTCTTCCGTAAGCCCCGCTTGTCTCTGGGCATTGTAGGCGTCGCGGAGGTGGAGTTCGATGTCTGCGATGAGCCCATTCTCGAACACTTCATGTTTTTGTAGGCTTTCTTTCCATTTTCTGATTTCTTTTCCCAGATCGAACATCATTCCTCCCGCTGGTTTTAATCCTCGGCCGGAATCGGCTTTGTAAGCCGGACTAATGCTTTCCAGATATTCCGCCAGCTTGCAAGTTCTGATGCCAGTTCCTTACGGCCCTTCTCGGTGATAGTATAGTAGTGTCGGGGACGGCTTTCTCCGGAGAGTTTCCATTTAGAAGTGATCAGGTCGTCCATTTCCATTCTCTGTAAGACCGGATAAAGCATCCCGTCCGTCCATTTAAGATGCCCTCCTGAAATGTCTTTAACTTTCTGGATTATGCTGTAGCCGTAATCCTCTCCTCTGGAGAGAATCGCCAGAATTATGGGCCTGGTTGATGCAGCCATCAATGTTTTTGATATCATTTTGTGCCTCATACTCGAAGATACATTCGCAATATATGTATGCATATTTCATGCCAAATGAAGGCTCCACGGGGAGCCGGGGGAATTGTGGTTCATCATATGGAAGGCTTGTTCATTTCTGAAACAGCGACTGTTCGATTCTGGACGGATTAGTAATAATCGTATTTTTCCTCATTTAGAGTAACCTTTTCCTTTTAAATAAAGTTTTCTATAATGGAGACTATAATGCAGAAAGGAGAAGAATTGATGAGAAGATGTCGTCTTTACGCGCTAGTTTTTTTGGTACTTTCACACGCCTCTAGAGTATATGAAGCATTTCTGGGATATCGAACTCCTACACAAGCCTGGTGAACGGCCAACCTATACTAGCCCTGGATATTATGTGTTGGGCGTTATCCTGGAGACCGTATCGGAGAAATCCTATGCTGAATTGCTAGAGGAAAATATTTTTGGTCCTCTTGGCATGAAAAATACCCATGTGCACAACAACAGGACAATCCATAAGAATATGGCAACTGGTTATCAGCAGGGCCTGGAAGGGTATGCTCTCGCTGGAATGGAGGAAGAATCGACACGCCTCGCCGCTGGCAACATTCTAAGCACCGTAAAAGATCTGTACAGTTTTCAGAAAATATTGGATTTCGAGGGAGATAATATTCTGTCGGAAAAAAATAAAAAAATGCTTCTTGAACCGCATTCCCCCAATTTTTCTCTGGCTGGAATCGTTATGTCTATCCCTTATAATAACGGAAAAGACAAAATGACGTTCATTCGCGCCGGAGGTTCTTCATACGGATTTCGGGCTCTCATGGACAGGATTATCGAGAAGGACGCATTGATTGCAAAGGCTGTATCCAAGTATAGAAGATTCCAATCTATTGGAGCGCAAAGTCCACAGCCGCTCTGGAATGAAGAGCTGTTGTATCATATAGAGGAATTTCATAATCTTCTTGACGGACGATTAAAGGAATTTCCGTGCATCCTAGAATCACACCTTGGGCCCCGCGTTTGACAAGATTTTGGATGATACTTTGAAATTTCCCTTTTGAAAGCTCCTTGATCTCTCCCAAACACAGCTCATTATACAGAATATCGTGAATGACCTGTCTTTCCTTATCCTCAGGAATCAAAACGTCTATCCCATGTATTTCTTGCAAACGTCCCTTATAGAAATCTTGTTCCATTGTAAATTTTGTGCCGAGCAGTCCCACTCGGCTTTGTCCGTTTGCCTTGACAGCTCCTGCTGTGACATCAGCAATATGCAGCAGAGGAATCTGGATTGCCCTTTGGACCTCATCAGCCATCTTATGCATGGTGTTTGTACAGATAACTAAAAAATCAGCTCCAGCTTTCTTCACCCTTTGAGCCGCCTCGATCATCAACCGGGTCAATGATTCCCAGTCTCCTTGATGCTGCAGTTTTTCCACATCATCAAAATCCACAGAATAGAGAATACATGGCGCTGAATGAAATCCTCCGAGCTTTTCCTTAACGGCCTGATTCATGATCCGATAGTACTCCAGAGATGATTCCCAGCTCATTCCGCCGATCATGCCTATAGTTTTCATATACTCCTCCCTTCCCGGTCACACATAATCCTTAAACGGGAATGTATTTTAGCCAAAAATAGAGGAAATTGGTTTTTCTGGACTGCATTGAGCCCAGCTCATTCTCTTCAATTTCCACCTTCTGACCGGTTCTGTTTATAATAGTAGATAATGATAGATGGAGGAAACATACCATGTCAATGAAGAATTCGCGATGAGTAGAAGGAATCACATGTCTTCAATTCATGTAAAAAAGCCCAGGAATGGAAGAAAAACTTTACCTTTAGGCACGCGTATAACAAAATAGTCGAGATGGATTACAAAAGAGCAAAGATATATTTTCTGAGCGGCACGGGAAATTCCTATAGAGTGGCACTCTGGTTACACGAGGCTTGCGCTGCAAACAATATTGATTCTGAAATCATTCCGATCAATCAGGCAAAGCCCAAAGAAGAGATCGAGGCCTCACCAGAAAACCTCATTGTGCTTTCCTATCCGACACACGGTTTTCTCCCTCCTTGGTCTGCAGTTAAATTCATCTTTAAAATGCCTTTCAAAAGGAGAGCCCATTTTTTCTGTATGCCTACCCGTGGATGTATACGTTTCGGCCCGGTAATCATTCCCGGTATTGCAGCTCTCGCCTCGATGCTCCCGACTTTTATTCTTCTATTCAAAGGATACAATATCCGCGGCTCTTTGAGCTTTGACATGCCTGCGAATATGATTTCGCTCCACAGCCGGCTGAGCGAGAAAAACATCAACCTCATCAAAGCCAGCGCAAAACGAAAGGCTGAAAAATATTTCCCAGGGTTACTATCAGGGAAATCGATTTGGTTCACTCTGAATAATCTCTGGGAATACTTCTGGGGAGTGCTTCTGCTTTTATATTTCCCTTTTTTTCTTCCGACTTATCTCTTGATCGGGCGATTTTTCATGGGACAAATGATGTTTGCCAATAACAACTGCATCGGATGCGGGCTGTGTGCGAAATCCTGTCCGAACGGTGCGATCGTCATGAAGGGGAGAAAAAATCCACGCCCATACTGGAAACACAACTGCGAAGATTGCCTGCGATGTATGAATTATTGTCAGCAAAAAGCCGTAGAGGTCGGGCATTCATGGGGCGTTATCCTCTATTTTATCGCAGCTCTGGGCTTTCCAGTTGGCGTGTTTATTTTTAATTCCATCGCTAGCGTATTTCCGCTGATCGATGGGATCAGGAATTGGTACACGATTTGGATAGTGGGGGCTATCTACCTCTATCCTGCGTACATTATCGCCTATTTCATTTTTTTTCATCTAATCCGGATAAAGCCTATTAACATGCTTTTCACATTCACGACTCTTACTCACTATTACAGGCGCTACCACGAACCGGAAACTCCTTTGAAAAACCTTCTGCAAAAAAAAGATATTGACTGTGAAAAAAACATGGATACAGGGAAATGACGTGTTAAAAGATCACACACAAAAGAAATATATGTAGAAGATCAATAAAATCAGATCCATTGTATGGTTTATGATATTTTGTGGAGGGATTTTCGCTCTCGTGGAAACCTCCCTTTGATTTTAAAAAAAGTGCAGTCGAGTCATATTTCTGAGGGTGAATTTCATATTGTTTCTAAACATTTTTTTATTCCTTTAGGGGCAAGTTTTATATCGCGGCATTAATTGGTTCGCTCTATCTTTATAAACGTATTATCGAACAAATAGGCTTATTCCAATTCTTATCTATTTCGTTGCTTTTTGACCGTTTCTCAAAACTGCCGAATTCTGTAGTTCTCAGTATTAATATGAATGAACTAAATGTCATGCAGGGGGAGTGCATAGGACTGGATCAAAGATGGCCTTTTATAGGGGGTGTATGCCTGCAAGCTCACTTTTCATGCCGAACGACCACCTCCCCCCCCTCAACTCGTCCAGAAGGAGCTGTTGATGGCAGCCGAAGAGAGGGGCGAGTATTTCTGAGAGCATCCTTGACTGCTTTTTTTCGATTTGAGAGGAGGAGTCTATTTTATAGCTTACTTTTTTGCTTTTTTTGTCGTTTTGTTTCTTTGTTTTATCCTTGACCTCATCTTTTTTCCTGTGATAGGCTCATTCCAAGACGTCAGTGCTTGGAAATTGTGAAAAATCGGACGATATTTGATATTCCTCCAAAACCAAATTCTTCTATTTAAAAAATCTATGGTCCAAATGAGAACTCTCCTTCGGCTTTCCCTCTTTTTAATTATGTTCTGTTTCAGACCGCGGCTCGAGCTTCTGGTGTTCGATGATAATCCGGAGCCACCAGTCAGGATATTGGATGGTTTTTCTCTCTCTGGTCTCTTGGTTATAGATGAAGAGATGATTATATTTGACCAACAACTGGTCGCCCAGTTCCCACCAGGCCTCGATGACCCTCTCTGCATTGTTCAGACAATATGTGGTTAAAAACTCTCTTGCCAGGTCAGGATCTTGCTTGTAGAGATCCAGAGCAGCCTTGTCGATAGCCGCAGTGTTTTTCAGAGCCGGCTTTTCCCATTTTTCCCGGGCCTTTTTCACGTCTTCGATAGCCAGTGAATAGGCGACCTGGGTGTGGAAACCGACATAATCAAATGCCCAGCGGGCAGATTTTCTATCAAAGACAAAATGGTCTCCGATTTCGAAAGATTTGGGTATCCCGGTTATCCCGGCGCCATAAAGGGGCATGAAGCAGGAGGTATCCTGAGCGCCCCAAGCAAGCCAGACGATTCCTCCGATGGGATGGGGAAGCCATCCTCTCGACTGGGTAACAGTAACGTACTCGGCGCGGTTGTCGCTGATAAATCTTTTAGTATCCCAGGTTTTTCCGTCAAATTTATAGGGCCTGGTCAGATAGTTGGGATTGGAGAAAGGTCCGGCCTGGAGGGTCTCGCTCAAGTCGAAATGAGTTCCCTCGTATTTATCCCGGGTAAGACGTATGACATCCTCCACGGACAACTTCTTATCCGGCTTAACAGAAAACGGAAAATCCATGTTGGGAACATCGGGGCTGAATTTTTTGGAAGAGGCCACAAGATCGAAGAATCTCCACAGGCGGCTATGCCATCCATGTGTGCTGTTTGCGCTTCCTTCTATCGGAGAATAGGCTTTTTTCCAGTTAAAAGGTTCACCGCTTTTTGGATCATAATAGCCGTTCTCTACGGCATAGGAGATAACATTAGCTGAAGCCATGAAATAATCGGGCTTGTTGAGGTCGATCTCTCCTATTCTTGACTCGTTGGGACAGACACTGACATGGTCGTCCGGCACGCGTTGGGCGCACCAGATGGCTCCTGGTTTTCCGGTTTTTGGATTCCACAAAGATCCCACAGGCATGATTTCGAAGATCCATACCTCGTTGGGATCAGCCACAGCCAGCATCTCTCCATAATCAGTATGCCCATATCCATGCTCTTCAGCTAAAGAGCCCATGAGCTTGATAGCCTCTCTCGCAGTCTTGCACCTTTCCATGGCCAGCAGTGTGAGCATGGTGATGTCGAATTTTGGCGCAGGTGTCAGGTTGTTCATCTTGGGGCGGCTGCCGATTGTGGATTCTCCTATCGCCAATTGCTGATCGTTCATGTACCCAAACGACCCGTGAACGAATGCGTAGGTATGAGCGATCTGTGGAATTTCAAGCCCAGTGAAGTTTTTCTCGTAAACCACCTCCCATTTCAATCCTTCCTCAGGCGGAAATGTCTTGAACTGATCAATATGGTAGATTTTACGCATGGAACCTGGCTCATGATCTGCTGCGGGGATGTAGCGCCAGGTCCAATCACATACACCACAGTCACAGGTGTGGGTTGTGATGACAGAGCCGTCGACAGATGCATTTTTTCCTACGATGATCACGGTACACCCTTTACTCGCATAGTCTGTGATCAGGCATTCATCTTGCTGCCCCTGAGAACCTTTTAGAGAGAATGCACTAAAGAGGCCCAAAGAGAGAAATAGAATGCCAACGATCAAAGAGAATTTTTTTTGATTCACGTTTACCTCCTAAAGATTGGATGGATGCAATTTATGTTGATGGCCCATTCTCCAGAGATTCAGAAAAATCCTCATAATGATGGCTTTTCCCTTAAAACATTTTCAAGGTTTTGCGGCTTTCTGAGAACTGGACGCAATTTACACAGAAATTCATAAAGATCTTTTTTAGTTGGAAATTCTACCAGTCCTTCACTTCTTCTTTGGACTTCTCTGAAAAAAACATCATCGAAATATCCTGGGATAATCGTTGCTCCTCTGTATTCTCCCAAGGGCTTCAGGAAAATATACCCGTCAAACATGTGATCGATAGTCAGATCCTTTAGATAGGGAAGAACAAACGCTGCCCAGTCCCTGCCTTTCCAGTAGCCAAAAAACTCTATGGCATTGATAGCGAATAACGGAGTGGACAGATCAAAACCGACGGGCTTGCGTCGAGGATGATTCTTGTTTTCTTTCCAGACCGTTTTAAAGATCTCCAATACTTCCTGGTATCCCCAGCCGATAAAATCCGGGCCATCTCTCAGGATCTGAATAACCAGTTCCTCCCTGTATTCAGGGGAGTCTATGAACTCATCAGCCAGATGTTGCTGGGCCGTCGAGCTAAATTCTATAGCGACGTAGTCCAGCTGTGCTGTCTTATTATCGGAGATCTTTTTAATCGACTCGCTAATGAATTGAGCGGGGGCGTCAATCCAGTGATCTTCTCCAAGCATGACCAGATTGTGGGTTTTCAATTTCTCTATGACGTACTCTTCTGGCGGCAGACTATTCTCCTTTAAATACTTGACGTATGCCTCGTCCGAAACAAGATAGGAATTTGGTTTTTGCGCTTGCCGTGCTTTACTCACATTTTTATCCAATTTCCGCCCTTTGACATCCCTTACAACCTATATCATAGAGAAACTTTGTGGTCAAACACAGAGAAATCGGGAGAAGAGATATATTTACAAAAAATATAATGAAGAAAGCTCAAACTGTGGAAACGCTCCTGCCGGTCTGAACCGCCCTCGGAAACAAGAAAATGAAGGTGGGAGTGAAGATTTATCCGGCTTCCAAACGACTGTATCACCGCGATAATCCCGGGCGTAAGCTCTCTGCCTGCAACCGCCTTGAAGTATTTCAGAAGTGCCTCTTTCCCGCAGAGACAAAGACCTGAGAGAAGCGAACGGTTGTATTTGAAGAACACGCGCAGCATCTTAGGGATAGTGAAGACGACCTGGCGGTGAGGCACATCAAGGAGAAGCTTCTCTCTCATCCACTCTCCCCACTCCTCGCGTCTTTTGGAATGGCATGATGGGCAGAATCCACGAACTTTGCATGAGAAGGTCAACAATCTTTCCGTTCCACAGTCAGGACATCGAATTCTTGCAAATCCACACTTCGGATTGCCGCAGTCCAAGTACTTGTCCACGACCTCTTGGATAACCGGACGGAAATATCCATACTCTCTCTCAAAGCGGTTCTCGTATTCTGAGAGAAACTTATCGAAGTAGTGGAAAAGTACTCTGTAGAGGATAGAGCGTTCTGGATGATGCTGACGATATATCCCGGCCATTGAAGCAGAGATGATTCCGAAAACATGCCAAATTCCTGATTAAGCCGGAAGATGCTCATTTCCCATGGAAAAGATAGAGATCAAGTTATGTCTTGAATGGAAAGAGGTAAACAGCTGTTTACTTTTATGAAATTGACAAGTCAACTCTTGTTGCTTTGCAGAGCTTACGAGACTCGAAAAAGGAATTTACCTTGATGGCAAAAAGACAGCTCCAGCCAAGGTTGCTCAGCTTAATAAGAGAAATTAGATAGCCTCGGCTATTCAGACAATTATTTCGGCGAGACGGGAATCGACATCACCCAGGCTGACCGAACATTCTTCGTCAAGCTGGGTTATGCCTGGACGAGGTAAGTAATAATAAAAACTGATCTTTTTCAACTTCGATGCCATAGAGCATTATTAGAAATTCCTCAACCTTTTGAAGACTTGTTCTGCAGGACTTGTATGCGGATTTGTTGTGGAGTCTATCCTCGATTGTCAGTCTCATCTCTTATCACTGGAAATTTTTCAGCAAATGATCACCTCCCTCTTAAATATTAGCGGCAATGAGGTTATTCCTAAAATCTATAGCTCTAGAGGAAAATTGGCATTTAAAATGCTATAATGCTTGGTTAGATCATAGGAGGTAGCATGATCTTAATCGACCAAAATCAATGCAATGTTTGCCCTAGATTATCCGGAATCTGAATACCCAACTAGTGAGGTACATAATCCCTATGGGATTCTACCAGGAGTGAATAAATGAAATATTTTATAGATTGTGGCGCTCATAATAGTTGTTCTGCCAGGATTTTTAGGAAGTTAAATGATAGTAATTGTGAATATCATATATTCAGTTTTGAAATAGAGCCAAAATTTTCTAAATATTTTTTTCGTGATATTCCCAATCTGACTTTTATGCAAAAAGCCGTATGGATAGAGGACGGCACAACTAAGTTTTATAGAGACAAAAAGAAGCTGAAGGCAGGCGGGTCACTATTGTTTGAGAAGACTTCAAAGAATTTAAATAAAATAAAGCCAATAATTGTTGAAACAATAGTCGAGAGGTAGTTTTCTAATATAGTTATCATAAAAAGGAGGAAGAATGAGAAGAAAAATCATGATCGGGCTTTTGCTTGTTTTGACATTTGCTTTGGCTTCAGCGGAGGAAAGGAGAAAAATCATAGTAGATGATTACTTCAGGATAAAAGACATCTCCGATATCCAGATTTCGCCAGATAGAAAAAAAATTGCTTTTGTGAAGAGGGAGATCATCCCAGATCCTAAGAAAAAAGGCGAGCTCAAGCGAACCCGGGATATTTTCATGCTCGACCTCGAAGACAATTCATTACACCGTTTGACAACTCATGAAAAGGGTTCTTCCTATCCCCGGTGGTCACCGGATGGCCGATTCCTCGCCTTTCTCTCCAGTAGAATAAAAGAAAATCAGATATGGCTTTTGGACATGAAGCATGGGGGAGAAGCCAGCCAGATCACAGACTGGAAGCAAGGAATAGAGGAGTTTTCTTGGTCCCCTGATTCCAAACACTTAATCCTTATTTCAACTGATTTTGAAGATGAGAAACAAAGAGAAGAAGAAAACAAAGCCAAGAAAGATAATCCTTATGTCATCACTCGGACAAAATTTTTGTATGATGGAATCGGCTATTTTGGCGATCCCCGAGAATTCAAGCATATTTGGATTATTTCTTTAAATTGTGCAAAAAAACCCAAAAAGATCACTGAGGGCTGTTTTGACCACAGCGATCCTCGATGGTCTCCGGACGGGAGACACATTGCTTTTGTTTCCAATAGAACTGGGGATGATGATAACAATGATAACACCGATATCTGGATAGTCTCCTCTGAAGGAGGCGAACCCCAACAGATAACCACCAATGTGGGAGCTGACAGCTCACCCCGTTGGTCGCCAGATGGGCGGTTTATTGCCTACATCTCCAATCCCGAGCCCAATAACCTGTACAAGCTTAACTATCTCTGCGTTGTCTCCCCTGAAGGAGGTTTACCTGTTTGTTTAAGCAATAGCTTGGATCGGGAAGTCCATAACCTTGTCTGGGATAAAGACAGCAAGGCTGTGTACGGCCTCGTTCCTGATAAGGCCAGGGTCCATGTTTTCAAGTTTACCCTGGAGGATAAAAAAATCAAAAGGATCATTACCGGAGAAAGACGTTTGGATCAGCTCTGTATTTCCAAAGACAATCGCTTTTTTGCCTTCACCTTAGAGGATAACGACCTTCCTTCAGAGCTTTTCACGGCATCTTTGGACGGACAAAACCTGATGCAGAGAACACATCTGAATCAAGAATTGCTCGATGAGCTTCTCCTGGGCAAGACAGAAAAAATTGTGTTTAAAAATCCCGATGGCCAGGATGTGGAAGGATTTGTGTTGTTTCCTCCTGATTTTAATGCGCAGAAAAAATATCCTCTGATTTTGAAAATCCATGGAGGACCTCAGGGAACAGACGGAAATTATTTTTCTGCAGAAGGCCAGTGGTATGCAGCCAACGGCTACATAGTCTTATGGGTCAATTATAGAGGTAGTTCAGATTATGGAGAGGCCTGGCAGGAAGCCATTGCCGTGGACTGGTACTTCAAGGAATATGATGATTTGATGGCTGCTGTGGACTTCATGTGTGAAAAGGATTTTGTTGATTCCCAGAGGCTTGGAGTGACCGGGGTGAGTTATGGGGGGTGCATGACTAGCTGGATCGTGGGCCACACGGACCGTTTTGCCGCGGCAGTGGCCGAAAGGTTCGTCGCCGATAATTTCAGCTCCTTTGGAGTAGATGACACTGCTTACTGGTACGAAAAAGACTTTGGTCTTCCTTATGACGAAAAAAATTTTACCCAGTATCGGAAAACATCACCCATTCTCTACATCAAGAACTGCACAACTCCCATTCTCATCATGCAGTGTATAAAAGATCACCGCTGCCCCCTTCCTCAGGCTCTCCAATTTTACATGGGCCTCAAGAAGCTGAAAAAAGCTGAGGCCCAGTTAGTGCTTTATCCCCGGGAATCGCATGGTATCAGGGAAACTCTTCATTTAGCTGACCGCCTCAGAAGAATCGTGGACTGGTTCGATAAATACCTAAAATAGTAGAAGTTGCCACAAGCTAAAGTATGTCTTATTAAGCTTCTCTTTTTGACTGAGAATAACAATAAGATCATGAAAATCTGAGATCAGTACTCCCCCTCATTCCACAGAAATGAAAAAAGGGGAAGCATGCGAGCTTCCTCTTTTTTTGTAAAGTGCTAAAGCTATTTAGAAAACGAAACGAATCCCTAACTGAGCTCTCCTGGGCAAAACATAACCTCCTGGTGCCAAGTAGGCGTCGCTGTCTGCATCAGTTGAAGCAACCCAGTAGTGGTAGTCGGTATTAAAGATGTTCCATACGTCTATCAAAAGTTTTAATCTGGTTTTTTTCCAGAGTCTAAACTCTTTTTCCAGTCTCAGATCCAAATATGTCTGGTTCGGATATCTTTTACTGCCTCTTGGCTCAGCTGCTATCTCCCGACGTCCTTGGGCCAGCGATATAGGTATCGTGCGGTTATAAGGTCTGCCTTGCTCATAGGCAAAATAGGCGCTGAGCAGTATTCCATAAGGAAAGATATAAGTTCCACTGATCTTGAACTGATATTCTCGGTCATAACTGCCCGGGACTCCGTACATATTGATTAAATCATTCTTATCCCAATAGTCACGGGGGTACCGCTTTCCCTTAGACAAGGTCAAACTCCCACTCACCTGCCAGTTGTTGGAGAGGCGCTTCCTGAAAGCTAAAATCAATGCTTTATAAGTCGTTTTATCATCTCGATTGGTGGTTAGATAGAAGCTGTCTCCGGGCTTTGAAAAAAGGCCGTTCTTTCGTCAGCAACGGGCCTGTAGTCGAGTTCATGATTAACCACCAATATTTGCCTGGTGATTTATTTACTGTCAGAGACGGAACACTTGACATCGGGATCAAAGTCCAGAGTGCTCCCTGGATCTCTGTGGATGAAGTTAGAATTATCGTAAACGGCAAAAGAAAAATTATATTGCCCGTAAAAGCTCCGAGGGAACAAATTTTAAAACTTGAAGATAGGATCAATTTGAACATCCAAGGTGATTCTTATATCGCTATAGAGGTCCTCGGCAACGAAACTTTATTCCCTGTCGTACAAAGAAGAACAAAAATCGACGGTTACAAATGTGGCCCTCTCCCTTACGCCTTAACAAATCCCATCTTTGTAGATGTGGATGGAAATGGCAAGTTCGACTCTCCTCTGCCAAAAATCAAGTTTATTTTCTGAAGGGAAGGTGGTGTCTCGCTTAAGCTGGATGGTTTGAAGGTCCCGGGGGATTTATGTCGCTTTTTGAGTCGTTAACCTTGTCTACGCACTCCACCCTCTGGGATGAAGTGATAACATTAAAAAAGTCTAAAAGATCAGAATTGGAGTTTGAATCCTATCTGTAACCGTCTTGGGTAGAAGTACCATTCAGGCGCTTTGTAGAGCGAACTGGACATCGTATGAGAGGCCCAATACGTAACAGTATCTGCATTGAGAACATTCCATAAATCAAAAATAGCAAGAAATCTCACCCTGTCACCTATATGAAAGGTTTTCTGCAGCCTTAAGTCCAACATATTCCAGTTTGGAAATCTTTCATTGCCTCTCGGTTCGACTAAAACATACCGCCTCCCCTGGTCAAGGCGGAAACGAGTGAAAGATGGATCGGGCCTTCCTGTCTGGTAAATCCAGTTAGCACTTGCCAGTATACCCCATGGAAATGTATAGCCTGCTTGAACCTTTAAAATCCACGGCCGGTCAAGTGCCAGGCGCCCGTAGGCATTGATAAAATCATTAGGATCTTCTCCATAGCTACCACCTCGAGCAACCGTGGAATACTGTCTGGCACTGGTTCCGTGGCTTATCGTGGTCAATCCCTCACTCTTGGAATAGGTAAGGGACATACCCAGCATCCAGTTATGGGAATACCGCTTTTTTAGGGTCAACACACCGGCGTTATATTTTTGCCCATACGCAGCGGGATTGGTAAACCATACTTGCTTAACGCCCACATTTGTCTGATTGAAAAGAGTGTAAGTTTTACCGTTATCCTCGGATACCATGGTGACTTCTTCATAAGTTGACTCCCTACCTTCCATACCCATGAGGTTACTCATCGTTTTATTGATATAGGTTACCTCGATTCCGAAATCTGGGAGAAGCTCTCTCTCGAGGCTTACTGAAAATAGATCAGCGTAGGGAGTTTTTAAATCGGGATCCATCTTATACGCAGCCGCATCTGAATACGAATACCAAAATGCCCACTCGTCGGCGTCAAAATCATAGTAATAAACATTCCAATCCGTAACGTTGGGGCCTGGATAAGTCCAGTTGGACATTAAGAGTGCGTCATAATAACGGCCGTAAGAAGCTTTGAGCAAGGTTTTCTGGTCTGAAGTTAACTGGTAGGTCAAGCCGATTCGTGGTGCAATCGTATTCCAACCAACCATATCTTTAACTGCCGCCGTTGTTTGAGAAGTGGGTGTAAAATAATCCATGACAGGAAGCTCAGGAACATAACCATTGCTGTAGTCAAACCTCAACCCAAGATTCAAGACCAGCCTGTCTCCAATCTTCAAGGAGTCATCCACATATGCCGAAAAACTGTCTATAACGCCGCCGACATAAAAAACATCCTGCTGATACATATAGTATGGTACGCCGTAATAATCATAGTACCAGCGCTCTCCGACATATCCTTCTGGCCATCTTGAATCTCCGTGGTAATACTGGGCTCCTACCTTAAATTCATGATCCCCCCCAAGGAAATCATCTGCAAAATAAGACAGGCTGGCACTGGCCTGATGCCTCGACGTTTTCCAAAAATAGGCAGCGCCGCCAAGCCCTCCAGTAACCTCTCCAGTGGCCCAATCCCAATGAGGAGAAGTCTCCCAGTCTCCATTCATCGGTCCCCAATCATCATCGGCAGTATAGCCGGCATATTTCAAATCAATAAAAGCACTGTTACTCAATTGCCAAGTATACCCGATATTCCAAGAATATGTGGCGCCCTCAGCAAAGCCACGTGTGGATGGCGCTTCCCAATAATAAGCATAATCTGCGGATTCAAAGTCCTCATAATAAATTGAAGCCTGCAATTTATGCTGAGGGGCTAACTGGAATGAAAGTTTAAAAAGCCCTTTATTTCTAGGCGCAACTATAGCAGCACCAGGATACATAGACCAATAAGAAAGCCCGATATCCTGTCTCTCATATGTGCCGTAAAACCACAACCTGTCTTTAATAATAGGTCCTCCCAGTTGAGCCGCTGCACTTAAATATTTTTTGATTCGGTATGAGTAATAAGAACCAGGATAATTATCAGCCTCTTGAAGAGGGACGCTCGGATCCAACACTGGGAACGGATTATTGTCATCTGTAAGAGCTTGAAACTGACCATAGTAGGAGATGTTGCCTGAAAACCTGTTGCCCCCGGATTTTGTTATAATATTTATGACCGCCCCAGTGTATTGCCCGAACTCAGCAGGAGCACCGATTCCAAAAGTCTCAACTTCCTCAAAGGCTTCAGAAGTGACATCCAGAAAGCTACCCCCCTGACCAAGTACTGGCTAATCCAATTCCATCCATTTGATAGTTATTGGCTTCTGAACCAGAACCATGAGCAACACTAAAATTACCTTCTTGCCAGGTTTGCGATAGGCCGGGAGCAAATTTGATAACATCATAAAGTGAATTTCGACCCATGGGTAATTTTTCGAGCGCATCTTTGTCGAAAACGTAGGAATTACCGGATTGAGTCACATCAACAACAGGAGACGGTGCGGTAACCAAGACAGATTCCTGAATAGCTGCTTGCTGCAATGTTATGTTTTCAGTGATAGTTTTTGCCACTGATACCCTTACGTTTTCTCTATTTAGAGTCGTGAATCCCTCCAGTTTGAAAACTAGCTTGTAAGTTCCGGGCGGTAGGTTAACAAATCTGTAACTGCCCTTTGCAGACGTAAATTGGGCTTGAACTCCTCCCAACAGAGATGGACTTGAAATTTCTATTGTTACTCCAGGAAGTGGGTTGCTGTCTGCATCTAAAACTGTTCCTGTGATCCTTCCTGTTTGTCTCTGAGCAAAAACAGAGCCGGCGATTAAACAGACACAGAGTAGAGTTAAAACAAAAAATTTTAAGAATTTCATGTTTCCTCCTTCATGAAAAGTTTTGATTTTGAAGCTTATTGATAGCTCCTATATAACCAATTTATCGCTTATTGAATACCCAAAAAATTTATATTCGATCGAATATGTTTTGCCAAGTTTTCTTTCGTTATGCCTTGTTTTCATCAGGATTGATTCTGGAATTTGTCATTAGAAATATTTATCATTGATATGATTGTTCTTCTCGTTATTCTCCTCCTTTTAATTTTTTACCCATTGCTGACGCAAGGATTATCTTCCTTTATATCAATTGACTTATAATAAATTTATCCACATAAATCGGGTGTGTATAGTATAATTATGCTGTAAATTTGTATAGATTTTCTATTTTTTGTCTTTTTTCTATGTTCCAGAATTTCCTGGAGCCTACCAAAATATTTATCGCTGGGTGTGACATTATCTATGGCCTCATGGGAGCGGTAGT
>CAYTBG010000003.1:0-22144 GCA_964435925.1 uncultured Eubacteriales bacterium
AATGTTTTGTTCGTTTCCCATTTTAAATCTGGCAATTAATTGCGACACAGTCTGATTGCGAGGAGCGCAGCGATGTGGCAAACTCAACCTATTTTCATGAGATTGCTTCGGCCTTGCGGGGCTCGCAATGACACGTGAGGAATTTTCTACGCTCGCCGCAATGACAAAAAGGAATGAACAATCCATATTTTTCTATAACGCAATTATGGGGATAATGCGTGCTATTGCTTGAATAATTGAAAAAAATTTGAAGGAGGTATTGAAAGCAGTTCTGCTTTTTGTTCTAATGAATCAACTGCATCATGATAACGGGCGTTATAAATCAATTTTATTTAAAGAGGAAAAGAATATGACAAAGAAAGATTTATTCAAACTAATATTATCTCTCATCATTTGTCAGTTAGCAGGATTCGTGGGTTCTTTATTTACTTCTCCTTCAATTCCCACATGGTATGCTTATCTTAATAAACCATCTTTCAATCCGCCGAATTGGGTGTTCTCGCCAGTATGGATAAGCTTGTTTGTGACTATGGGGATATCTCTTTTTCTTGTATGGCAGAAGACTCTGCGCAGTCCAGAGGTAAGAGTTGCCTTATTATGGTTTGCTGTCCAGCTGGTTTTAAACATGCTTTGGTCAATCATATTCTTCGGCCTCAAGTCCCCGTTTTTTGCCTTTGTAGAGATAATTTTTCTGTGGATAGCAATCCTGATAACGATTATTAAGTCTTTCAGGGTCTCAGGATTAGCAGGAGTGCTGCTTATTCCCTATATCCTTTGGGTAAGCTTTGCGGCAGTCCTAAATTTCTCAATATGGAATCTTAATTAATGAATCTAAGCCCAATATAGATTTTGGGTTTTTTCTGTAAACACAAATGCTTCGAGGAGGATAATAATGGCTCTAAAGTTTTTTAAGAAATTTTTCTTAGTTATTTTAATTTTTACTTTTCTCTTTTCTCTTCCAGTTTCAGCAGAAAACAAAAAGGACGAGTCCAAATCTAAAAAGCCCCCCGTTATCTCTGCTGAAGACACCTTACGGATAAACCGAGTTTCTAATGCTCGCCTTTCTCCGGATAGCCAATGGGTGCTTTACACCGAGAGCACCCGGGATATGGAAGATAAAGACATGAAGAGCACCACACATGTCTGGCGAGTCCGCATTGATGGCAAGCGAAAAAGACAGATGACTTATGGTTCTGAGAGCTGTACCTCACCTTCATGGTTTCCTGATGGAAAAAAGATTGCCTTTATAAGCTCCCGTGGCAAAGTCGAAAGCCCCAGAGACAGACGAGAAGGTACCAGCGAAGGTCCCCGTAATCAAATATATTTTATGTATATGGACGGAGGAGAGGCCTGGCAGGTAACCGAGCATAAGGAAGGTGTCCAATCTTACGAGATTTCGCAGGACGCAACCCAAATCCTTTTTACTTCTCGAGATCCCTTAAGCGAAGAGGAAGAGAAAAAGAGAAAAGAAAAGGACGATGCCGAGGTTGTAGACGAGAAGTTCCGCATGAGCCATCTCTGGGTTTACGATATAGATAAAAAAGAAGCTACACAACTTACTAAAGGTGAATTTACTGTGAGTGACGCTCACTGGTCTCCTGATTCTAAGAGAATTGCTTACGTGACACGGCCTAATACCAAAGTTGATGAAGGTTGGAACAGCGACATCTGGATTGTTGACTTAGAAACTAAAAACCATAAAAAGCCTTATGAAAATCCTGGAAGGGATGCAAGCCCCCGCTGGTCACCTGATGGAAAGACCATTGCTTTTTCTTCTGAATCTCACGCTGGCTCGAATACTTGGTACAGCAAGCTTTATATTGTTCCAGTCAGCGGCGGCAAACCGAAAATCCTGCTTAAAGATTTCGACCTGAACGTTGGGGCTCCAATCTGGTCCCGTGATGGAGCGCAAATCTACTGGGCGACCGGGGACCGAACAACATGGAACTTATTTTCGGTTGATATCCGCTCTGGCAATATCAAGGAGATTACACCTCCCCGGGGATCTAATTCCCAGTGGAGGTTATCAAAGAATGGCACACGTTGGATCTGGTACCATGCTCCAGCTAACTGGCCTGGGGAAATTTACACTGCGGATTTGGATCTTAAAAATCAAGTTCGCCTGACCGATGCCAATCCATGGCTTCGAGAAGAGAAAATTAAGTTCGGGAAAGTAGAGACAGTTAAATGGAAAAACAGCGACGGACAGTGGATTGAAGGAGTGCTCACCTGGCCTGTAGACTATAAGCCGGGCAAAAAATACCCTCTCATTCTCAATCCTCATGGAGGGCCCAGTGGGGCAAGGACCGAATCGTTTAGTTCGTCAAATCAATTCTTTGCAGGAAATGGCTTTATGGTCCTTCAGCCGAACTTCAGGGGAAGCTCTAATTATGGTCAAGAATTCCTCAACGCCAATCGCGGATATTGGGGCGTCAGGGATTATGATGACTGCATGACCGGTGTTGACTTCTGTGTTGAGAAGGGCTGGGCAGATGCTGATCGGCTTATATGTTACGGCTGGAGCTACGGTGGATACATGAGCTTCTGGATTGTTACCCAGACCGACCGTTTCAAAGCAGTTTCTCCTGGTGCAGGGCTCTCGAATCTCTACAGCATGTACAGTACTACGGACATACCCCGTTATCTTGCCTGGTTCTTCGGGACTCCCTGGGATTTTGAGGAAATGTACGAGAAGCTTTCTCCTATTCGTCATGTAAAGAAAGTAAAAAGTCCGGTTCTTATCATGCATGGAGCGATCGACGCCCGGGTTCCTCCTGAACAATCGGTGGAGTTTTACCAGGCGCTTCGTGACCTGGGCAAAGATGTCACTTTTGTGCGCTTCCCGAGGGAAAGGCATGGAATCCGGGAACCGCGACATCAAATAGATCGCCTCCGAAGGTACCTCTTTTTCTTCGCAGACCATGTGAACCTGATACCTGTTAGCGAAAAAAAAGAAGAAACAGAGCCCAGGAAGGAGGAAAAGAAGAGAGATAAATAAAACGGATTAAGAAAAGGAAAATAGCTCGGATTTTAACATTAAATATTTTCCTTTGAAGAGAGGGCAAGACCTTGATTTTGAACATATCCCTCATTGATTCTATTATTTGCTCATGATTATTGATCAATAGGAGTAGAATATGTCAGGAAAGCAGTTATTCATATCATTAATTGTATTGTTTGCGTTTGTTTCTTTTAAAAACTCCCAGGAAGCGCGGAAGCCTGGACGAGAAGCACAGAATCTTGGAAAGAGTCTGAATCCAGCAGTTGGCACAAACGGTATGGTCAGCACCGCTCATGCGCTTGCTACAAAGGCTGGCCTGGATATTCTTAAAACTGGTGGAAATGCTTTTGATGCTGCGGTTGCTATTGCCGCCACATTGAATGTCGTCGAACCGATGAATTCTGGAATTGGCGGCTACGGAACAATTCTTGTCTACGATGCCAAAACAGGCAAAGCTCGTTTTCTTGATTCGAGCGGGAAAATCCCTATTAATGTCGATTCAGATGCTTTCCGGCCTCCTACTCCAAATTATAAGGAAAATAGGCGAGGGCCTAAGGCGGTCTCGACTCCCGGAAACGTTAATGCCTGGTGGGCGATGTCCTCAGAATACGGAAATCTTAAGTGGTCCAAGATTTTAAAAAGCGCTATAAAAGTGGCTGAACAAGGATTTGAGATTAACGAACGATTTGCCAGGACTATTAAACATGCATTTTCAGAATTCAACAAGTATGGCCAAGATGTTTACGGTAAAGATGGCAAACCGCTGGGAAAGGGAGATATCCTCGTCCAGAAAGACCTTGCTCAATCGCTTCAGCTGATAGCCGAGCAGGGAGCCAAAGCTGTCTATGGCGGTAAACTCGGAAAGATAATAGACAAGGCCATGCGGGAGAGCGGTGGATTTTTGACACTTGATGATCTCGTTGCTGACCGCGCTGAATGGTGGGAGCCGATCAGCATTAGTTACCGGGGGTACACGGTAGCGACCGCCTCGCCGCCTTCTACGGCATTTCCCTCTCTAATTCGATTAGGCTTAATGAGCCGCTTCGACAATGCCCGCATCGGACACAATACGACAGATTATCTTCACTGTTTTGCCGAAGCCACCAAGCATGCTTTTTGGTGTCGTCTTGCCCATGCCGGAGATCCGGAAATAAACCCTCCGCCCCTGGAAAAGCTACTTTCTGAAGAATATTGGAAAGAGGTTGTGGGCAAGATTGATCCTAAGGAAGCAAAGCCGTTTAGCTCACCCAAAGTTGCGGTCAAGCGAGGAAGAAACACGACTCATTTTGTTGTAGCTGATAAATGGGGGAACATAGTCAGTGCAACCCAGACGCTGGGCAATTCATTTGGTTGTCGCATAATGGTGGAAGGCACTGGTATCTGGCTTAATAATTCGCTTGCCTACTGTACGTTCGAACCTAAGGGGAATCCTATGGACGCCCATGCTGGCCACCGGAAACTTTCCGGCGACTGTCCGACAATTGTTTTTAAGGACGGAAAGCCTTGGGCTGCTCTCGGAACACCGGGCGGTCATACAATAGGCCAGACCGTTCCTCAAATGGTCATGAATATGGTCGATTTCAAGATGGATATTCATCAGGCGATCGCAGCGCCGCGAATCAGTTTTGCGGAACCCGACTTAATTCTTGTAGAAAATAGAATAGCAGCGTCAATACAGAATGCTCTAAAAGAAAAGGGACATAACATCCGAGAAGTCAGAGGGTTGGGTAGTGCCCACGGCTTAACGATTGAGTATGATACTGAAGGGAAACCTGTGCGCTTTTTAGGAGCTGCCGATATACGCGGGAATGGACTGGCAAAAGGATACTAAAATACTTTTTAAGAATTGGGCTATTCGAGCTCTACTGAAGTTGATCCTCCATAGTAAATTCCGTTAAACAAGAATTTAAAGGTTCCATGGGGTTGGGCCCGGCGGGTTATCTCTGGTCCGTACAAGAATAGCTTCCCTTGACCCACATCGGCCTCAATAACGGCAATGCCTCCATGCAGGTAATTCTTTCCCCAAGCCCAGCCACTTCGCAGAGGATTCTCGTTATCAAACCAGGCTACTGAACGTACTCCTCCCTGAGAGGTTTCCGGTTTTATCCGAAAGACGGGGCTGTTATTGAAAGATACATCTACTTTCTCGGGTAAACCGTAGGCCAGAGGATTGGTGTTATCGACGCTTACTTGAAGAATTGAGCCAGGTACGAAATATTTTTCCTTGGGCATGGGTTTTTCCTTCCCATCCTGAATCTTTTCAACCAGAGCATTGGTAATAGGTAGACCGGCGTGGTATCCGATGCTTGTGGAGCTGCTTATTGCCAGCAGAGTGCCACCATTTTTCATGAATTCAAGCAATTTCGGAACCGTTTTAGCCACGGTTACTTTGCCAAGTCGTTTGCGAAATTCTGAAGGAATACTTTCCGGCTTAGGTTGAGGGGAAGAGCGCCAGCGAGTCTCGCCAGGACGGTCGCTGAGCGGAATAGCATCCCTAACGAAGATTAGTACATCGTATTTTTTATTCAAGTTGCCAGCATCAAGGGTAGCAGGGTAGACCACTTTAAACGGGAACTCAAACTGTTCAAGTAGCCACCGTACCCAGCCGGAAGGTATTGACCCTCCATATTGATCCCACAATCCAATGCGCAATGGTCGTAAGCGGATAGCTTTGCCTGAGGGCTTCGAATCTATGCCCTCAAAATTTAGCCCGATCTCCTTGGCTATATTCTCGAGTCGGTGCAAAATGGATGACTTGGCTGGGATGTAGATCGTGCCAGCAGGGTATGTCTTTTCCTCAACCTGAAAAGCCTCTTTTAGCCAGTATACCTCTTCTTTTTTTCGAAGGAGGCGGTTGATAGCAATGAAGGCATCATTGACTCTGTGGTCTAAGAGAAAGCCAACAGCATTCTTGTTCTGTGTAACCTTTCCAGCAGGGGACTGGGCAACGTCTTCAATCTTTTCGAAGGGGCCTTCGACACTTTCAAAAATCCTGTCGAATTCCACTCCCATTTGATAAGCCAAAGTCCAGCCCGCATTATCATAAGGGGGGATAGGCGCTCCTCCTGGATACGGAATGTCATCTGGATGATCTTGAGGTTCAAACATGGAGAGGATGTGGGGACGGAAGGCTTGAGCGGCCTTGACGATATAAGAACCAGAAGGATAGGACTCATCGCCTACCTTGAAGGAATCAGCTGCTCGAAGAACAGTTATTCCATTCTTGATGAGAGTATTCACAAATTTGGTCGCAGTTAAAAAGTCGGGCTGATCGGAGGGAAGAATGTACACTCGAGGATCACGCTCAACCGGGTCAAAGAGCATCTCATAATATTTGCGTGGGTAACCTCGGTTTCGGCCGGAACCTACTCGCTGCGCTTTATCTTTTTTGATTGCCTCCTCGACGGCAGCAATCCGTTGCGGATGGATTGTCCAGTGGTCGCGGCTTCCTCGTTCTATGGAGTTTTTTCCCATAAGATAGATGTTGAACAGGAAATCCTCGCGGTGTTTGGAAGCCAGGTCGAGAATTGCCCTGTCAGCTGTAATCGAGTACTCAATTGACTGACGGAAATGCCACTTCTGCGGGGCGATCGGAGCCGGAAGATCATTTTTAGGGAGTTGTTTTTGGGGAAGAAACGGAATCTCCATCGGCGTGGGATTGCCGATGGTTTCTGTTAGAATGCCGATCATGTTGTGAAAGTAAGCAGCTGTCCGCAGTCCGCCGTTCCACCAGGTCGAATACCTTGCTCCTGATCTCATTGTGGCCCCTGCTTTGCCTTCAGCAACGAAACGGCTGTGCATGGCAGCTCCGACGAGCTCGATTCCCAAAGGAACAAGGGAATCAAAGCAGTAGTTGAACGGATCCCGGAACGGAGGAGCAAATAAAACTGTTCCTGCAGGACCAGATTGATGCTGGTTGTACACGATCTGGGGAAACCATTCGCAGTACAGCATCCGGCTAACAGCTTCAGTCTCAGCCTGGGTGACCATGTAAAAGTCACGATTGTTATCGTGGCCGACATACTTCTGATACAAGCGGGGAAGTCCCCTTATGGAGCGCTTGGAGGGTTCTTTTTCCCGCATATACCAGTCCGAAACCAATTGCATTCCATCTGGATTTGAACAGACGGCGAGCAAAATGACATCATTCAGGATTCTCAGCGTCTCAGGATCATTTCGGCTCGCCATTTGATAGACAAGTTCTATTAACTGCTGAGCTCCCAATACTTCAGTGCCGTGTAAGCCTCCATCAATCCAGACTACCGCCCTTCCTTCAGAAGCTAGTTCTCGAGCCTCGCTATCAGTGAGTCCTTCAGCTAACGCCAGTCTCTTTGAAATATCTTTATAACGATTGATTTTCCTTTGATTCTCTGGAGAAGTGATAACGGCCATATACATCGGAAGCTCTTCAGCTGTTATCCCAATCCCGGCAAGAGACACCCGCTTGGATTCCAGGGAAAGTTTTTTCAAGTAAGCCATGAATTGAGTGTAGTTGGCCAGGTAGTAATCGTCCCCTGGAGTAAATCCAAAGTGTTTCTTGGGTGTTGTTATTTTGCGCTGGGCTAAAACAGGTGTGGCCAATAGCGCTATTAAAAGAAAAAGTGAAATAAGATTTCTATTCTTGCGCATGAATTCCTTCCTTTTCCCGATCAGGGGGTAGAAATTTGTTTTTCTGTCTGCCATAGCACTCCGCTCCCACGACGACCATAGAAAAGTCTTATGCAGGCATTTGATTAATCAAATTTATACTTTAGCAAAGGAATAATTTGATGTCAAAAGCTAAATGATTAAAAGCTCTGAATTGAAGACGTTAATTTAGAGCACTTTTAGAGTCTAAATAGTACATTTCCAAACTTTAGATAGTGCATTTTTAGATTTTAGCTAGCATCCTAGTTTTTCCGCTTGTGTAAAAAAAGATAACGATATATTATTTTTTTAACAATTCTTGAAAAAATGGAGTTTAAAAGACTTTTTTTATTTTTTTGCGTATAATTCATTAGGCACAGGATGTCTTTAAAGATTGAACATTGCTAAAAATTAAATAAAGGAGGAAATTATGCGTACACGAATTATCTCATTACTGGTAGTTGCATCTATTTTTATTTTCGGATGCACTCCCCAGGAGGAACTGCCTCGCATTATTCCCATGAAAGACTTTTTCCGGAATCCTGAAAGTGCTGGATTTGGGCTTTCTCCTGATGGAAGCCACCTCGCCTTTTTGAAACCTTGGGAAAACCGGCTAAATGTTCATGTGCAAAAAATAGGGGAAGAAGAGGCTACACGTATTACCGGTGCAACGGAAAGAGATATTGCCGACTATTTTTGGGCGAATAATAATCGCATCGCTTATGTGCAGGATACTGCAGGAGACGAAAACTTCAGATTATACGCAGTCAACATTGACGGATCTGATCTCAAAGAACTAACTCCGTTTGAAAAAGTGAGGGTGGGGCTAATTGATAGGCTGAAAAATGACGACGAACACACGCTGATTTCGATGAATAAACGTAATCCTCGTGTGTTTGATGTTTATCGTATTAACATCAACTCGGGTAAGATGAATATGATCGCTCAAAATCCAGGAAATATCATGGGCTGGCATACCGATCATGACGGCAACTTGAGGATAGCAGTGACCTCAGATGGTGTTAACACAAGTGTTCTTTACCGTGATGCCGAAAAGGATGAGTTCCAGACTTTGATTACGACCAATTTCAAGGAATCCATGTCACCTTTATTCTTCACGTTCGACAATAAAAACCTTTATGTTGCCTCCAATATAGGCCGGGATAAAACAGCTATATATGAATACGATATCAAAAATAAAAAACACACTAAATTATTATACGAACACCCTGAAGTTGATGTTGCTGGTTTATTGAAATCGGATAACCGGAAGAAAATTACAGGCGTCACTTATACGATCGATAAAAGACATTATCATTTCTTTGATGATGAGAGAAAGACATTGCAGGAAGGACTTGAAGAGCGGCTTCCAGGGTATGAAGTTTTTATCGTAAGCCGAAGCAAAGATGAGAGGAAAGTCCTAGTGAGAACCTACAGCGACAGATCGCTTGGCTCCTATTATTACTTTAATCTTGACACGAATGACTTCAAAAAGCTGGTGGATATCAGTCCCTGGCTGAATGAAGATGAGCTGTCTGAAATGAAGCCAATCATTTACAAATCACGGGATGGATTAACCATTCACGGATATTTAACCGTGCCCAAAGGCATGAAAGCTAAGAACCTTCCTGTTGTCGTCAATCCTCATGGTGGTCCCTGGGCCAGAGATACGTGGGGCTACAGGTCAGAAGTGCAATTCCTTGCCAATCGAGGCTATGCAGTCTTGCAGGTGAATTTCAGAACTTCTACCGGCTATGGACGTAAATTCTGGGAAGCCGGTTTTAAACAATCGGGACTTGCCATCCAGGATGATATAACCGACGGAGTAAAATGGTTGATCGAGCAGGGAATTGCCGACCCGAAACGTGTGGGTATCTATGGGGGTTCATATGGAGGGTATGCTACTCTGGCAGGAGTAGCATTTACTCCTGATTTATATGCTTGCGGTGTGGATTACGTTGGTATTTCTAGCTGGTTTACAATATTAAAGACCATTCCACCCTATTGGGAACCAATGAGGGAGATGATGTACGAAATGGTCGGCCATCCCGAAAAGGATAAGGAATTATTGGAGAGAACTTCCCCCCTTTTCCATGCTGATAAAATTAAAGCTCCCTTGTTTGTCGCTCAAGGGGCCAATGATCCTAGGGTAAATATTCAGGAATCAGACCAGATTGTGGAAGCCCTAAAAAAACGGAATATTGAGGTTGAATATATGGTAAAGGAAAATGAAGGACATGGCTTCCGAAACGAAGAGAATCGGTTCGATTTCTACAGGGCAATGGAGAAATTTCTTGGTAAGCATTTAGGAGGCAGAGTAGAAGCGGAAACTCAACAATAGAACGGGGTCAGGCCTTTTAAACTTTTATTATTTTTGCAAGCTGTCAGACTACTATAACTTCTATTATTTATTAAATTTGAATTGCTTGTAGGGTTTTCTTTGTAGGGGCTTGATTCATCAAGCCCACCGCTTATTTTGTAGCGATTGATTTATCTTCAGGGTTTTATTTTGTTTGTGTGGGATTGATTTAAATTTTTTGGGGGAGAGTAAATACAGATATAGTTCCATGCCAGGATAGCAACTTTTTACTTATTTTTTTCGTATATACATATAGAAGTGGAGAGCAGAGAATGAGGTTAAAAAATGAAACTAACAACAAAAATGGAAATTTTTCTAATGGCTATCGTTTTAACCTTTTTTCTGTTCAACATGATGATTCCTTCCTCTACTTTAGAGCTCCTTAAGATTGGAAAACAAGCTGGCTATGAAATTATCGTAAACGGAGTGCCTTGAGAGCTGGAAAAAACGCCTTTCATATTCTTCAGGATAACATCTAATACAACTTCTCTATCTCTTTTGTATCAAGGTGGAGATGCCCTTTGCGTTTTTCACCCCTAAGAGGTCCTTCAAACCAGGCGATGGTCACCAGGCTGAGTGCTTCTATCCTGTGGGTTTCTCCCATGGGAGTAAATATCATATCACCAGGGCCTGCTTCGAAAGGATCAACTGAGCCAGTAACAAGGGCACGCCCATTGACGATAATCCACCATTCATCACAATCATGGTAATGTAGATCTGAGGATGCTCCCTCGGATAAAGTGTCGACGCCATAATCACAAATTAACGAATCCTCCGGCATGGGATCTATGGGTGAGATTTGGGCCGTAATAAAAGCAGGAGGATTCTCGTGTTGTTTTGCTCGAATATGTCGCATGAGACTTTCTCCTATATATTAAATTCCCTGACAATCTTGTGAATAAATAGCTATCCTCTAAATAAATAGCTACATCTCGACCAGCCAAACCCGGCGATTCAGTTTCCGTCCTTCCTCTATAATCTAAAGAAGTCAAAACTTTATACAGAAAAGATTCTAAAAACATAGAAACATAAAAGTGTACCGACTGTCAACAAACCTATCCTTTCTTAATGAAATTTTAAGCTGGAGCGTTTTGGCTTATTTGAATTGTTGTTTCTTGGATAATTTTCAATTAAGAAGAAGAAAAGTCAACGTTAATTTTCCATGATGTAAGCATCGTCAGTGAACAATGAAAATTAGTTTATTTTATAGTTTCTTGTATTCACTACAGGGGGGCTTGATAAATCAAGCCCCTACACAAGATGAACGAGCCCATACAGAGTTGACTATTTTCTAAGTAATTGTTATTCTTTTGCCACATTTGCAAAAGGAATATAAGGATATGAAAAGCTTGATGTTATCCGAACATGCCGGCAAGAACAGATATAAGAAGCTTCAAATATGAAGCAAGAGAGATAGGCAATAATCAACTGACGCCAAGGAATAGCACCTTGAGTGATCATAGATAGGATAGGAGGGGTAGACCATGTATGCCAGGCAAACCACATTTCATTACAAGATAGACGCGTTAGATAAAGCCATAAAGATAATTAAGGAGAGTATTGTCCCCGCGGCTAAATCGCAGAAAGGCTATCATAGATTCTATTTCATGATAGATCGCAAAACAGGCAAAGCTGTCGCCATCGTCCTGTGGGATAGTGAGGAGGACGCCATAGCTAACGAAAAGAGCCTTTACTACCAGGAACAGTTAGTAAAGACCATGCACTTATACAGAGAACAGCCTATTCGCGAAGGATACGAGGTGGTTGTCCAAGAATAAGTAATGCCCCTGTGTAGCTCCACCCTACAGGTGAATCAAACTCAGCGGATTAAAAGGGGACAGGCTACTTTTTCTAGAAGAATAGGATGCTTTTTTTACAAAAAAGTAGCCTGTCCCCTTTTTTTTTGCCTTTTTTTTTGCGAAACCTTACTGAAACACCTGCTGAAAGATTTCGACAAGGTCCAGAGCATACTCGATCTGAGTCAGAGGGATTCCTTTGTCTTTAGCTATTGTATCAAACCGTCCGTCCTTGTTCCCATCTCCGGTTACTATAAGATAGTCTGCGGAGGGAGCTATGGCATCGATCATCCTTTCGTTGTCGCTGCCCGGAGCACCTCTTTTTGAAGTACCTCCAACATGTACGGCAATGATGAAGATCTTTTTTTTCTTACAATTATCAATGATTTTTTTCAACCGGCTCACTTCGTTTTCTACAGTGAGACCAGAGGCTCCCATACCTTTCAAGCTAGCTCCGATAGCTATAATCACTGTTTTATAAGGAGTGCCTTCAGGGAACTTTTCCATATCGGTATAAACCTCAACATGAAAGCCAGGGCCGGATTCTTTCCCTGCAAGGCCTACTCCCGCATCCACAATTTCAACATTAGGCACATCGCAGTAATCGTATTTTATTCCTGCCTCTTCGAGAACGATGTTCACTGTTGTGACATCTGGGCTTTGACCGGCAGAAGTTGTTAGTACAGGCAATTTAGCTTTGGGGATTTCTGTCTCTGCAAAACCAGGCATCGTTAGACCGAGAAAAAGAATAAAAGAGAGGGGCAAAGTTAAACCTAATATCTTTAATTTTTTCATTTTAAACACAATCTCCTTTTATGTATTTAATACAAACGCAGTTATTATTGTTACCTCGTCATTCTATTTAATGCGTTTGTATCCGTTCATTGTTGTAGCTATGAGTTCGTTGTTGATGGTAAAGCGCAAACCTCATAGCACGAAACTACTTGTCTTCCTTCTTTTTGGGCGGTTCCTGTGGCACCAGCTTATCATACTTAACTAGTTCTCTGAGCCACCATTCAGGATACTCCAATCGTTTCGATTTTCTCGTTTCAATGTCATAAAGCCATAAGTGATTGTATTTGACGAGCAATTGGTCGCCAAGCTCCCACCAGGCATCGATAACTCTGTTCGCATTATTTACGCAGTAGTCAGTTAAAAATTCTGCTGCTTGGGCTGGGTTCTTCTTGTAGAGCTCATGGGCGAATTTATCGGTGGTGGATGTCTTAGCTACTGCGTTCCCTTCGCACTTTTCCTGAGCTTTTCTGACATCTTTGATGGCATGCGAGTAGACAACCTGGGCATGGAAATCTACATAATCAAATGCCCAGCGCGCAGACTTTCTGTTGAATACCCAGTGGTCTCCAATCTTAAAGGACTCCGGTATTTTTGTAATACCGGCATAAAGAGGCACAAAACAGGATGTGTCCTGAGCGCCGAATGCCAGCCATACTATCCCGGCGATTGGATTCGGAAGCCAGTTCCTGCACTGGGTTACAGTCACATATTCTGCTCTGTTCACACTTATGAATCGGGTGGTGTTGTAGGTCAGCTCATCAAGTTTAAAAGGTCGCGGGAGGTAGTTCGGGTTCTTGAATGGTCCGCCTTGAAGACCTCTAACCGGATCAAACGGAGTCCCCTGGCACTTGTCCCGGGTAATGTTCATCACATCCTGTACCGAAAGTTTCTTGTCTGGCTTTGCTGAGAAAGGAAGCTCCATGTTAGGTGTGTCAGGGCTGGTTTTATGGGAAGGAGCCACAATATCAAAAAATCGCCAGAGACGAACACGTGTTCCCCTGGAGCTGCTCGCACTGTACTCACTCGGAGAGTAGGCTTTCTTCCAGTTAAAGGGCTCACCACTCTTAGGGTCATGGTAACCGTTTTCGATTGCATAAGAGATAGCATTCGGGGAAGCCATAAAGTAATCCTGGTTCTTGAGGTCGATTTCTCCTATCCTGGATTCATTCGGGCAGACACTGACGTGGTCATCAGGCACTCTCTGGGCGCACCATATAGAGCCCGGCTTTCCGCTTTTTGGAGTCCATAACGGCCCAACGGGCATGATCTCGAAAATCCAGGCTTCATTCGGATCAGCTACTGCGAGCATCTCTCCATCATCGTGGAATCCGTATCCGTGCTTTTCTGTTAATTTTCCCATGAACTTGATAGCCTCGCGCGCTGTCCTGCATCTCTCCACGGCAAGAAGCGTCAGCATTGATAAGTCAATTTTGGCCGAAGGAGTTGAATTTTTCATCTTATCGCGACAGCCGATGGTTGATTCTCCTATGGCCAGTTGCTGATCATTCATGTACCCGAATGCCCCATGAAGATAAGCATAGGTATGCGGTATTTGAGGAATTTCAAGACCGGTAAAGTCCTCCTTATACTTTTCCCATTTAAGTCCTTCCTCCGGAGACCATGTTATATACTGCGAAATGTGATAGATTTTGCGCATCGAGCTAGGCTCATGATCTGCTGCTGGCACATACCGCCATGTCCAATCACAAATACTGCAATCGCAGGTATGGGTGGTCATTACCGAGCCATCCATCGAGGCGTCTTTCCCGACAATGATAACTGTACAGCCATCTGGCGAAAATTTCGCCAGGTCCAAATCACAATTTTCACATTCTGGCGTTGTAGATACCTGGGAACTGAGTAAGATCCCCGTAACAAACAATATCCCCACGACTAAAAATAACTTTTTTAAATTCACTTTTTACCTCCTTAAAAGATTATAATTATTGAAATTATGCACACAGAAAGAAACTGATTATTCATAACTTCTAACTCTCAACTGTGAACTCATACAAATTCAGAAAAATTATATAATTTTTCGGCGCAATACCAAAGTTATATAAAAATATATATCAAATTATAATTATTGTTCGATAAGCTTTGACATTCGGGCTCTTCACTTTTTAGCTGGTTCTTGCGGTTCCAGGTTGTGATACTTGATAACTTCTTTGAGCCATGATTCAGGATAAGACAAATTGGTCCGTTTTCTATTTTTCGTGTCATAAATGCTCAGGTGATTGTACTTGACGAGCAAGCGGTTGCCCAGTTCCCACCAGGCGTCAATAACTTTTTCGGCGTTATTTACACAGTAATCAGTTAAATATTCGATTGCAAGCTCCGGGTTCTGCCTGTATAGTTCTTTAGCGGTTATATCGATGGTGGGCACTCTTTCTATTGCTGTCTTTTCCCATTCTGCCTGAGCCTTTTTGACATCTTTTATAGCGTGGGAGTATGCCACCAAAGTATGGAAATCAACATAATCAAACGCCCATCTTGCAGCTTCTCTGTTGAATACCCAGTGATCTCCCATACTGAAGGATTCAGGGATTGCTGTTATCCCGGCATAGAGGGGTATGTAACATGATGTGTCCTGAGCACCGAAGGCAAGCCAAACGATCCCTCCGATTGGATCTGGTAACCAATCCCTGCATTGGGTGACAGTTGTGTACTCTGCACGGTTGACACTGATTGTTCGGGGAGTATTGTAAGTTTTGTCCTCAACGTTAACGGGTCTGGGGTGATAGTTCGGGTTACTGAAAGGTCCTCCTCTAAGTCCTTCTGCCGGATCAAGAGGCGTCCCCTGGTATTTGTCTCGTGTGATGTCTATGATATCTTGTAACGAAAGTTTTTTGTCTGGCTTTACCGAGAAGGGGAATTCCATGTTGGGTGTTTCCGGGCTAAAATTATGGGAAGGGGCAACAAGATCAAAAAAACGCCAGAGGCGAGCTCTTGTTCCTCTGCTGCTGGCGGCGCTGGCCTCGGTGGAGGAATAGGCCTTCTTCCAACTAAACGGCTTACCTCTCTCAGGATCATAATAACCATTCTCTACTGCATAGGAAATAACATTCGAGGAAGCCAAAAAATGATCTGAATCATCTAAATCAATCTCCCCGATTCTCGATTCATTCGGGCAGACGCTGACATGGTCGTCTGGAACCCTTTGAGCACACCATAGCGCACCTGGTTTCCCGCTCTTTGGTATCCATAAGGGTCCGACGGGCATAATCTCAAAAACCCAGACTTCTTGCGGATCAGCCACCGCAAGCATCTCTCCTGAATCGTGAAACCCGTACCCGTGCTTTTCAGCCAATGAGCCCATGGTCTTGATGGCCTCTCTTGCGGTTTTGCATCTTTCCATGGCAATCAGTGTCAGCGTTGTTATGTCAAATACGCCAGATGGCGTAGAGTTTTCCATCTTGCGGCGGCAGCCAACAGTCGACTCTCCAATAGCCAGTTGATGTTCATTTATATAGCCGAATACACCATGGTGATAGGCATAATTATGAGACACTTGAGGGATTTCAACACCGGTATAGTTTTCCTTGTACATATCCCATTTTAGTCCTACATCTGGCGGCCATGTTTTGATCTGTGAGATATGGTAGATTTTACGCATAGAGCTAGGTTCATGATCGGTTGCAGGCATATGATGCCAGGTCCAGTCACAAATACTGCAATCAGCTGCATGCGTGGTCATTACAGAACTATCGGCTGAGGCATTTTTCCCGACCATAACTACAGTGCAGCCCTCTGCCAGCGGTTCAGACAGGAGGGATTCATGCTGCTCACCTTCTGGTACAACGAGCATAAAGACGATTGTCACTAGCGCAAGCATCAAAAGAGGCAAGCCAAATATTAAGAATAATTTTTTTAGACTCAGCTTTTTACTCCCTTCAAAATTTTTTGCTCTTAAAATATAGAAAGAATTTTATAATTTTTCACGTATAACACGAATCGGGATATACTACCTCATACCTAATTTGTCAAGCTGGGATACACAAAGTTAAAAAGGAAGGATCAAATAAGAAATCAAATTACAAAAATAATTCAAGTTTTCAAAGTCTGGCTCCATGAAACAAGTTGGTATGCACAAAGTCAAAAATGAAATGAATTTGTGTTTGGAAGTGCTGATATAGGATAGATATAAAATCTCAAAGATTATCTTCCCCCCTATGCGTTATACTATGTGTGCTTGACAATGGAAAGGTGTTATTTCCTTCTCTTAATTCGTCCCTGGTCTAACTCTCTCTTGGCTGTTTCGGCATTCTGTTTAGCTTCCTGAAGTTTCTGAAATGTTTGGGCTATTTCTCTCTGCATCTCTGCTCTGTCATACTGATTCTCGAAGCTGAAGAACCTCTGCTGCAGTTCGTTCATCCTTAAGGTTAAGAGACTAGCGCGTTCATTTGTCCTGTTCCAATTCGATTCAAGCCTTGCTTGCTCTTCAGTATTTTCTTCCTCTATTTCTTCAATCGGGAGCGATAAACTATCCTCATCAAATGCAGGCTCGATAATTGACACAGCTGGCCCTCTTCTAAGGTTTCTCAGGTCATTGTTGGTTACTACAACGGCTGTTTTCCCCTTAAGCTTTGCCCTTCTCTCTTTCTCCTTTTTGGCTAATTCGACTACGCTTTGAGAACAAAGCAAATTTGCGAATAACATCAAGGAGAAGGTTATTGTGATGATTTTTTTCATACCCATCTTCCCTATAAATATTTTATAGAATTTGATTTCTTTAGTCAATATTATCAACCTGATTAATTCATAAATTATGCCGACACCAATATTTATTTTCATTGATATCTGCTCGTTACGCTGATTTCACCTCTAGCAGAACATTCAATCGGTCTCAAATGCGTTTCTTTTTATTATATGTCGGCATAATTTACCCTTCGGGCGGGCCGATTTCACCGCATCTGCTTCGTTACAGGGCATTTGCGGTGAAGAACCACAGCTGCATACCCTGTGCCTCACATCTGCGGCAAACTCGATCCGTGAATAATTCAGGTCAATTAAAGTATACATCAGCCTTGTCTGCTTTATCAGGGTCATGATAATAATGTCCAACACCCTTCTGCACCACATCTGCATAGCGTGGCACATTTCGGAGTTTGATTGCCTTATCTGGGAATTTTCTTGAAAATTGATGTATAATCTCGAGGATAACCGAACAGTGCTGCCCAACTCTTTTTTCCATCGGCCATCCCGTTTCATCATAAGGCACAAACAATTTTTTTTTCTTTGAAAGGCTTAACAAAAAGGGATCCTTCCCATTCAAAAGTAAATCCACAGTCTTTGGACCGGTCGGCTGGTCTAAGAAGGGGAGAGGTGCTTCCAGAAGAAAAGGCAAAGTATCAGAATAATCTCCGATCTCCCGGTGGGAAAGCCCGCGGAATCCAGAGGGGGATGGCTCAACATGGTTATCAAATTTCTCTCTGGCTTTAACAGTAAGAGAGGTCATTGTTGCTATTCTTATAGATTTTTCAGGAGCCACTATGCAGTTTGTAACCGGGAACATCGTCTCAGCCCCATGGATGTCAACAGCGATATCAACCTTCTCACTCCTCATGATCTGCATTGCTCCATAAGTAACCCGCTCCATTAGAGGACCATCGGGCCTACCAGGCCATGTCCTGTTTGTGTTTCTGACATCGAGAAAAGACAGCAACTGTTTATCAGGGTAATGAACATAAACGTCCGGGTCCGGCCATTGATCTAGGGGGGAAGCATCACGATTTCCCATCCTGAATTTTTTACTGCCCCAATCTGTTGGGATTTCGAAGTAAAGAGGATAACCGTCTCCAGGTCTCGTATTGCGCCCTGCGCTGTTGTTAAACTGGGGAATTATAATGAGTGTTCCCTTATCGACTGCGGCGTTTTCTACAAATATGAGGGCAGTCAGTATCGCTGCTGGCTCGTTGGAATGTGTATTAGCTATGATAAATATCTTCCCGCCTTCTTCTTTTCCTTCCAGGTAAAACACGTTGGTATCCGCGACAGTTCCTTTCAAGCCTTGAGTATAATCGCTCAGCTTTGCAACTTTCGTTACTCCTGGTCCAACCACTACGGGCACCCTGAAGTGCCTATGCTTGTAAAGCTGTGCCCCTGCAACTGTCATCAAAGCTATTATGATTAAAAGAAGTATCGATTTTATTATCCATATGCGAAACATATTTTTCTCCATTTTTAATTAATCGTCATAGCGAGGAGCGAAGCGACGCGCCAATCTCAACCTCTTCCTACTTTACACGCAAGATCCTCAGAATAAGTGGGATCATAACCAGTAAATAGAGGAGCATATCGTTTACGCTTTTCTTTTCCCTGATAAAATTCCAGATGAGCATGCCCGCTATGTAAACACTAATGATATAGTATAAAATCATTATCACAGGCATTCATCGCCTCCTAAGCTTATTTACATGCTCCATCGCACAAGAAACTCTAAACGTGCACTGAAGATAACCATAAGAATTCCCACAATAGTAATAATTACCCAGGGAACCCACGTGGCTTTTAAAAATGTCCAGTATGAATCCTTATACTCCGAGACCATCACACTGAGTCTTCCTATGAGAGCAGTCGGAGGAAGTCCATCCCCTAAAGGCCAGAGCAAGCTCAGCCCTGCAATAGCTACAGTTGCATGCAAACCTATGGAATCTAAGAACCAGATTAGAGGAATTCCGATGATGGCTGCGGCGCCATAGGTTAAGACACCTTCTGATACAGGAATAATTACGGCCAAAAGTATAAATAGTAGGATAAGGGGTGTACTGATAACAACAAAGGATAGAAGACCGCGGACTCCGGTTGCGGTCATTATCTGCTGGAGCATGCCCACAACAACCATGGTTGCCAGTAACGGTAGCAGCCTTTTCATCGTATCCCTTGATAGCTCAAGGATTTTGATCCTTTTGGGGCTTACAAGAAGCGCAACCGAGGCAGCTATAGCAAACTCCAGGGGTAATCCCAGTATCGGTGTGGAAAAAGGCCAGGCGCGTGAAGCCATAACCAACCCGAAAAAGACCAGGAAAGGCAAAAGCACTCTCCACCAACTCATCCCCGCCGGTACTTCGGGCATCTCTTTCAAGACTTCCTCTAGATCCATCTTGCTCTCCCTTCTCCATCCTAGAAAAAGAACCGTAAAAGTCCCGAGCAGAAGAACGGGAATTCCAAGAGGAAGCTCAAAGCCCACATAAGGTATAGCCGTGCCAGCGGATAATATCATAGCCCAGATATTAACCGGAGGGGCAGCCGCGCTTAATCCAGCAACTATAAAGAGAATAGCAGCAACTCTTTTTTTGGCTATCCCTAGATAACCAAGGGCTAAGGCCACTGGTGCTCCCACAACAAGCAGAGACACGCTTCCTGCTCCTGTGAGGGCTCCGGGTATTAGTACTATTATCATTAAAAGGACCAAGGCAATAATGCGTAAGTTGTAGAAATATTTTATCGTGCCTCTGACAACGTAATTTACACCGCCGGATTCCCTGACTATTGCCATAAATATAGTAGCTGTTGAAAAGACCAGGATGACATCCAGATAGGTAAATGCCCCTTCTACTAAGTGACGTGCCAGCTGGCCTATTGGCGGTGTGCTTACGAATGCACCGGCTATTCCTCCCCCGACAGCAGCAGAAAGCATGCTTAGCTCAATGGATAATTTCTTCCACTTCGCCAATGCATAAGCGATAACCATTATGGCTAAGATAATTCCGATCTGGAAGTACATGCTTTAAACCCTCCGCAATTTTACATTTTGCATTTCACCTTAGTCAAGCGATCTCATTTTTTTTATTATTATCATCAACTTTTAAAATAAAACCATTTATAATTAATTTAATCTGGTTTATTCTTTTATCTTCTCAAAATCTTAAAGAAGGAGGATAAGTAAAAAATGAAATTTAAAGCGTTAATTTTAATCTTAGGGATTGCTTTTGTGACTATTATGTTTTTGGCTCTTTCTGCATCTGATGAAGAGCCTGGCAGGGAAGAGGAAACGTGCACATATTTTTCTGGTGACTCCTGTACTGATATCATTGTGGGGAGGAAGGCTTCTGTGGATGGATCTGTTATAACATCCCATACAGGCGCTTGCCCCGAATGCCGGGTCCACGTGGTTCCCGCCCAGACTTTTAAGAAAGGAGCCAAGGCACCTGTTTATTATGGACTTCAAGATGTAAGGAAGCCTCTGCATAACTACGGCAAAATAATCGGCTACATCCCTCAGGTGGAAAAAACTCATGCTTATTTTCATACGGGATATCCTCAGATGAACGAGCATCAGTTGGCCATCGGAGAGAGTACCCTCAGTCAGAAGGATGAATTAAAAACCGACATCAGTATAGGCAAGCAGATAATGACCATTGAGCAGGCCCAGTTGTTCGCACTTCAGAGGTGTAAAACAGCAAGAGAGGCGGTTAAGCTCATAACATCTCTAGTAGAAAAATACGGTTTTCTACCCTCCTGCGAGCTTGGATCAGAGGCGCTCTGTATTGCTGACCCGAATGAAGCCTGGGTATTAGAAGTATTCAGCGTTGGTCCTGATTGGGACCCTGGGAGTGGAAAGCTTGGCGCGATTTGGGCAGCTCAGAGAGTACCGGATGACCATGCCACGATTGTTCCCAACTGGAGCATAATTAAGGAAATTGACCTTGACAATCCTGATTACTATATGGCCTCGAAGAATTACATGCAAGTGGCTATAAATTATGGCTGGTATGATCCGAAAAGTGGAAAGCCCTTTATCTGGCAGGAAGCTTACTCCCCGATACTAAGAGAATGGGGGCTAAGCCGCTTATGGCTTTTTTATAGTACAGTTGCTCCATCCCTCAGGGAATGGCCCAGGAAGAGGCTCACATCGTCTTTCAGTGGATACAACGCATACCATCAGTATCTTGAGCCCATATCGTATTACCCTTTCTCAGCCAAACCAGAAAAGAAGCTATCCGTCCAGGATGTGATTGCCTTCCAGCGTTCTGTGTTTGAAGGAACAATCTATGACATGACAGCAGACGTTGACTGGCTTGTACCGGGTGGGAAGGGCGGCCTGGTTAAAAGCCCTTTGACTACTCCGTTTCCCACCAGAGATATGAGAGAATTGCTGGATATTACCTGGCGGCGTAATGTATCCAGGGGAGGGTACGGAATGGTCGCCCAATTAAGAGGGTGGCTGCCTGCTCCAGTAGGCGGAGTTTATTGGTTTTACCTCGACAACCAACATATCAGCACCTATGTTCCTATCTATGCTGGAGTTCAAAAGATCTCTCCTTTGTATAAAACCTACAATCCGGATAAATTTAGCGAGGACTCTGCTCGATGGGCGATTGATTTTGTTGATAATCTTCTTTATCTGAGGTGGCAAGAAGCCATAAAGGATTTACAGGCGGTTCGCGACCCATTAGAAGCGGAGTTTTTTGGAAAACTGCCATCCATCGATAAAAAAGCTCTTGAATTATACAAGAAAAATCCAAAGCAAGCTAAAAAATTCCTGACTGATTACACGAGGCTAAGCATGGAAAAGACTGTGAAAATGTACCGCGACCTGCGCAAATTACTCATCACCAAATATAC
>CAYTBG010000003.1:22244-56247 GCA_964435925.1 uncultured Eubacteriales bacterium
AATGGTTAAATTTTTACTCTGGCTAATTTTATTAGTAATCTGCTGGCCCCTTGCTCTTCTGGCGCTCCTGCTCTATCCTATTGTCTGGATCCTTCTTCTGCCATTCAGACTTGTTGGCATCACGGTGAGTGCCGTGCTAGATCTATTTAAAACAGTCATAACGCTTCCCGCCAGGGTTTTGAGAGGTGGGAGAAAATAATAACACCAATTTCCGAAGGTAATTTTCGATGAGGCAGCGCCTAAAGAAAATGTTGAAGGGTAAGGCACCCGTCAAAAAAAAGCATGTTGAACCGGATAAATCTATTCCCGATGAGCTTTCCCTTTCAGGCATGAGAGAGAAACAAGTCTCTCCGCTCAATTCTAAGGTCTGGCGTTTTGTTCTGCTTGTTTCAGCCGGCTGTATTGTTACCTGGATTCTACAGATTCTGTTTGGCTTATACCGTCCATTCGTTGTCTGGATTGTGGCCCTTGTAGCCAGTGTATCTTGGGTGGTTGCGATCAGAATGCTTCTGCTTGAGTCCCGGCTTAAGAAATTCTGGATCGTGTGGCTTTCAGGTGGCGTCCTTTTTATTCTTCTTTTAAGGTCCTCCGAAGGAATTTGGATTGCTTCCCTTTCTTTCGCATTTGTTTTCCTTCTTTTCCGCCGTTTCAGGCCCTACCGGCATCTGACTTCTCGCCGCCGTAGCGGCTTATTCTTAATTGGCTTTGTTATACTCATTCTGCTTATTTCGGCTTGGATTTTAGCTCAGCAGGAAGCGCCTGTCCAACCTCAACCAGCAGATTCTGCTTCAATCTCTGCAAAGCCTAGCAGCTTTGTCGTTCTTGGACATAACCTTGCCAGGTATTCCCTCTGGTCGCTTCAGCTTTTCTGGCTTTTCAGCCTTCTTAATCTTTTTTTCGCTATACGACTTCATTTCATGAGACTGAAGTCAAAACTGGCTGTAAGCGCTTTCCTGATTGCGGTTGTACCTCTTTTTCTTGTCTTTATCATGGGCCTTTTCACCCTATACAGCATCCTGGGAGAAAGCCGGGCCGCTCAAGCCATAACGATCATGGAGGACTGGGCAAATCTGGCGGTCCTGGATGATAACTTCATCCAGATAATTTCTGATCGGTCTTTTCTTTACGATATTGATGGAAAGAAAATTCTGGGAATGGGGGATGAGCCTGCCTGGCTGCCAGAATTTCTTTTGTTTTTGAAAAAGAAAGACTCACCTTATAAAGAATGGGCTGCCGCGGAACGGGGCAAATATTTCTGGATTGACCCTGAATTATGGCTTATAAGCGTAGGAAGTCCTGGGAAACCTAAAGAGCATGTCAAAGCTTGCGTCGTAGATAGCACCATGATGAACCGGCTGGCCGCAATCCTCAAATGCAATATAAAACTCTCCTATGCTGGTGCAATAATGAGCGGTGAAGATGGAAACATCCAGGTCCGTGAGAATGGTTCGAAACCCGCTTTTAAAGAAATCTCCGGAACGTTTCTTCCTGAAGAGACGGAAAAACAAGAGTCAGAACAAACGCAGACCTCATTCTGGAGGCGCTTATTCTACTTTGGCATAACCCATCTGGATGTCATTTTTTTCGACGCAAACCGGTTTGAAAAGCAAACGATTCTCCTCACGATTCAAGTAAATATCTCTACCATCCTCCGTGAGCTTTTCTCTGAGAAGAATCCTTTAAGCATAGTTGTGATGGCCTCCCTTCTTTCCCTGGCTTTATTGATGTTTTTCCTGGAAACCTTTGTTCTTATCTTCGGAGTAAGGATCACTGCTGGCATAACATCTGCGGTGAAGGCACTGCAACGTGGGACGCGGCGCATTGCCGAAGGTGACTTAGATACAAAGATAATAATACCCAGCGAGGACGAATTCGGCGACCTGGCCACATCCTTCAACGTAATGGCTGGTGCGGTGAAAAAAGGTCGTGAGGAAGCCATTGAACGCGAGCGCCTCGACCGAGAACTTGAGACAGCACGGCAAATCCAGGAAAAGTTGTTGCCTCTCGAGATGCCTCAATTGCCTGGCTTCGAGATTGCGGGAATAAGTCTTCCTAGTCAACAGGTCGGAGGGGATTACTTTGATTTCCTTGATATGGGAACAGGGCAGCTTGGAATAGCAATCGCCGATGTTTCTGGAAAAGGCATCCCTGCTGCTCTTCTCATGGCAAACCTCCAGGCCAGCCTGCATGCTCAGGTTATCAAAAAAGGTTCAGTCGCCGACGTCCCCTCACGCATGAATAGTCTTCTTGTTAAGTCCACGGATACGCACATGTTCGCCACGTTTTTCTACGGTATTTTGGACCAGGTAAAATCAACCTTCACTTCCACTAATGCAGGACATAATCCACCGTTCTTGTTCCGTGCAGATGGGAAAATCAGGCGCCTTGAAGCAGGAGGGCTCATCCTTGGATTCTTGCCTAATCAGAAATATACGCAGCAAACCGTGAAAATAAAACAGGGAGATGTCCTAGTTCTTTTTACAGATGGCATCACTGAAGCTGCAGGCCCCTCATTAGAAAAGATTTCAGAGAATCTTTTCGGGGAAGAGCGCTTAATAGAAGTCGTCCGCGCCAGCTTAACTAAGTCAGCCGTAGAAATTCAAGCCGCCATTCTCCAGGCCATTTCAGACCACACAGCCAATGTTTCCCAGTTTGACGACATCACACTCGTCCTCATCAAGTGCAAGGAACAAAAGATTTAGCGTTGGGCAAATAAAAAAGGATCTAGCTAAAAATCAGAGGCTCAAATTTTTGTTATTGACAGGTATCTTCTAATTTAATAAAAAACTTCTTCTAATGTGGAAGTATCTCCAAATCCGTGATTGGAGAAGGTTCTGGGAAATAGATGCAGCGACCATTGAAGATTTAGCCTTCGGAATTCGCTCTTCGAGGGAACCCGACGGAGTAGGGCGTCGAGTATGTCTGAGCGGAGCGAGTTACGCAGACGCCGAGAAGAGCGAATGGAGAATGGCGTTAAAAATCTGAAGGGAGCTAGGCTATTTCCCAAAACCTTTGTCCTGAACTTAGCAACCAGATATCACGGAAATAAGGAAGCTTACTTCTTATTTTCCTGTTTGACAATAACCTTTGCCAGTGATAAAAACGATAGATGGAATCGGTTGATAAAATTCAAACATAAAAATAACTAAATCTTTCCAAACCTGTTGATTCCAAAAAATTAAAAGAAGGAGGAAATAATGAAAAATCTAAAAAGGTATGGATGGCATAAGCTAACCATAATCGGGTTTGCTGTATTTTCCCTCGCATTTTTGGTTTGTTCAGGTTTTACAGGATGCAAAATGGCAGCTGAAATGCCTGAAGCGCCAGTTGCTGAAAAGATTCCAAAGGAATTAACTATTCACGGTGATACGCGGGTGGATGATTACTACTGGTTCAACGAGCGGGAAAACCCTAAGGTCATGGCTTACTTAATGGCAGAGAATGAATACAAGGATGCTGTGATGAAGCATACACAGTCTTTTCAGAAAAAGCTCTACGATGAAATTGTGGGAAGGATAAAAAAGACAGATATGTCTGTTCCTTCTAAAGAAAGCGGTTATTACTACTATTCCCGCTACGAGGAAGGGGGGGAATACCCAATCTACTGCCGGAAAAAGGGGAGCATGGAAGCGGAAGAGGAGATATTATTAAACGTCAATGAAATGGCTAAAGGGCATGCTTATTATAGCGTTGCAGGTTTTTCAGTAAGCACCAATAACAATCTTATCGCTTTCGGTGTTGATACGGTTAGCAGAAGAAAATATACGATTCATTTTAAAAACCTGAAAACGGGAGAAATACTCCTAGACAAAATTCCGACTACATCGGGAAGAGCTGCTTGGGCAAACGATAATAAAACTGTTTTCTATACTCTCAAAGATGAGGAAACGCTCCGCTCGTATAAAATCATGAGGCATGTACTCGGGACTGATCCATCTTCTGATAAAGAAGTCTTTGAGGAAAAAGATGTAACATTCAGTACTTACGTCTATAAATCTAAATCGAAAAAATACCTGATTATCGGTTCAAGTCATACTCTGTCTGACGAATACCGCTTCCTGGATGCAGACAATCCTGATGGAAAATTTAAGATAATACAAGCGCGGGAGAAAGACCTTTTATACGATGTGACGCACTACAAAGACAAATTCTATATCCGGACAAATTATAAAGCGAAGAATTTTAGATTGATGGCGACACCTGTGAATAGAACTACCAAAGGGAACTGGAAAGAACTCATTCCTCACCGTGATGATGTCTTGCTGCAGGGTTTTGAAGTCTTTAAGGATTTCCTTGTTGTCAATGAGAGGATAAACGGCTTACCTAACCTCAGGATAATGAGGTGGGATAAGAAAGGCGAACACTATCTTGATTTCGGGGAAGAAACCTACTCGGCTTATATTTCATATAATCCCGAATTTGATACTGACGTGCTGCGTTATGCATATACATCTATGACCACTCCCAGGTCTGTTTTCGATTACAACATGAACACCAAGGAAAAAACATTATTAAAGCAGCAGGAAGTTATAGGTGATTTTGATTCAAACAATTATCATGCGGAAAGACTTTATGCTACAGCCAGAGACGGCACAAAAGTTCCCATATCTTTAGTCTATCGAAAAGGACTCGAAAAAAATGGAGACAATCCTCTCCTCCTTTACGGTTATGGTTCATACGGTGCCACCATGAGTGCCAGTTTCAGTTCGGTTCGGCTGAGCCTTCTGGATAGAGGTTTTGTTTATGCCATTGCCCACATTCGCGGCGGGCAGGAAATGGGGCGATACTGGTATGAAGAAGGTAAACTCCTCAAAAAGAAAAATACATTTACAGATTTTATTGATTGCGCAGAGCATCTGATCGCTGAAAAATTCACTAATCCTGAAAAGCTGTTTGCTCAAGGAGGCAGTGCTGGCGGCTTGCTGATGGGCGCTATCGTTAATATGCGGCCTGACCTTTTTAAAGGAGTTATCGCTGCAGTCCCCTTTGTGGATGTCATAACAACAATGCTTGATACGAATATTCCACTTACAACCGGCGAATTTGACGAATGGGGTGATCCTAATAAGAAGGAGTACTACGATTACATGCTTTCCTATTCTCCCTACGATAATGTGGAAGCCAAGGATTATCCTGTGATGCTGGTCACGACCGGTCTGCACGATTCTCAAGTTCAGTACTTTGAACCAGCCAAGTGGGTGGCTAAGCTCAGAGCATTGAAGACAGATAATAATATTTTGTTACTTGATACGGATATGGAAAGCGGACACGGTGGAGCTTCAGGTCGTTTCAGGCGCTATAAAAGAACTGCATTACAATATGCATTATTTCTGGATCTAGTTGGAATCAAAAAATAATATAGTCGTTCTGGACCAGGTCGAAATCAAAAAATAATATAGTCGTTCTGGACCAGGTCGAAATCAAAAAATAATATAGTCGTTTTGGGCCAGGTAGAAATCAAAAAATAATATAGTCGTTTTGGGCCAGGTAGAAATCAAAAAATAATCTGAGCGGAATAAATAAATAACATAGTCATTGCGAGCGACCGAAGGAAGCGTGGCAATCTCATAAAATAAAAGGATTTGATTCATTTTTTGTAGGGGCTTGATTCATCAAGCCCACATTTTGATTCTATAAATAAATAGGCTAGATTTATCAACCCAGAGTTTAAACAAAAAGGTGGGTTTAATAAATTAAACCCCTACAAAAGAAGAAACCCCATTTTACTCAGGATTTTTTCCAGAAAGAAGGGGCGAAGAGGATAAGTACGGTATAAACCTCCAAGCGTCCTGCCACCATAAAAAAAGCAAGCACCCATTTTCCAATTAGGGGAATATGAGCGTAATTATCGGTCGGACCTACACTGCCCAGACCAGGGCCGATGTTATTCAGAGTGGCTGCAACAGCCCCAAAAGCAGATACAAGATCCAATCCTAAAATTGTCATCACAATTACTCCGCCGATAAACAACGCGATCAGCAGAACTAAAAAACCAAGAATGTTTCTTACAATATCGCGGGGGATAACTATATTTCCCACCCGAACCGGGATAACCGCTTTGGGATGCATCAAGCGCCCTATTTCGGCAATAACAAACTTAATCAGGATATAGAGGCGGATGATTTTCATCCCTCCACCTGTGCTCCCTGCACATCCACCGCAAAACATTAATATTAAAAGGATAAATTGCGAACTAAATGCCCATTGCTCAAAATCAGCTGTCGTGAAGCCAGTAGTAGTGCAAATAGAGGTTACTTGAAACAATGTTTTACGAAAAGCAATTTCTGCATTTGAATACTGCTGCGAAAAAGTATGGACGCCGATAAGAAGCGTGGAGCTGCCGATTAAAAAAACAAGAAGCCGCCATTCATTGTTTTTGATATAGCTTTTAAATCCTTTTTTTAAGAAGCGATAATGAAGGGAAAAATTTGTCCCGGCAGCAATCATAAAAAAGATGATGACATAATCAACATATGCGCTGTTGTAATGTCCTATACTGGCATTTTTTATTGAGAAGCCGCCAGTGGCCATCGTCCCAAAAGTATGACAAAGAGCTTCAAAAAGATTCATTCCCCCCAGCATTAATAAAAGCGTTTCAGCGGCGGAGATTAAAACATACACACCCCACAGTATTTTAGCGGTTTGTGTAACCCGCGGTGTTAGCTTGTCGGGAGTTGGCCCGGGAACCTCGGCTCTAAAAAGCTGCATTCCTCCCACACCAAGAAAGGGAAGAATTGCTATCGAGAGAACGATGATCCCCATGCCTCCAAGCCAATGGGTAAGGCTTCGCCAGAAGAGAATTCCCTGGGGCAGGCCTTCTATCTCAACTAAGATGGTGGCTCCCGTGGTAGTGAAGCCGGACATGGTTTCGAAAAAAGCATTGGTCAGGGATGGGATATATCCGGACAGCAGGAAGGGCAGACATCCGAACAAAGCAAAAGAAATCCAGCCCAGGGTAACAATCGCAAAACCCTCACGAACATGAACATCCCGATCCAAGCGGGTTGATTTGAAGGCGGTAAAACCTACTAAAAAAGTGATTAAGGCTGAAATGATAAAGTAAATATGAACACCGTCACCGTAGTATAGCGAAAAGGGGATAGGCAGAAGCATCACCGCGGAGAGAAAAATTAGAAGCAATCCCAGAACGTGGACAACTAATTTAATATGCATACGAAAATTGCCAGGTTATATTTGATTTTATTCAATCAATAAAGGATGGAAAATATCTCCATTAACGCTTTAACTTATTTAAACAATTTCTCTACGTCAGCGATTGCTTTAGGGAGGGCAAAAATCACCACACGATCCCCAGTTTCTATCTGCGTTTCCCCAGTTGGAATAATCACTTTGTTATTGTGAGTCACAGAACCAAAGATTGCTAAAGGACGAACATGTATATTTTTTAGTGGACGTTTTGTAATCTTGGAATCCTTTTGGGGAATTATTTCAATAATCTCTGCATCTAAGCCAGGAATTGAGTCAACGTTTTCAAGCGTGCTTCTCCGGATGAAACGCAGGATGGAGTTAACCGTAATCAATTTTTTGCTCACAACCGCATCCATGCCGATTGTAGGGGTAATAGGAAGATATTCAGTTTTATTCACCAGAGCAATAGTCCTAGGCACTTTTAGGTGCTTGGCTATAAGAGTACAAATAATGTTCGTCTCATCATCACCGGTTGCTGCGATAAAAGCATCCATATCGAGGATGCCCTCTGTTGCTAAAAGGTCTACATCAGTACCATCTCCATGAATAACCAATGTTTTTTTGAGCGCGTTGGCTATCTTTTCTGACTTGTCCGAGCGGCTTTCGATGACTTTGATTTTAATAGTATCCTCTAAGCTTTCGGCCACAAACTGTCCGACTAAACCCCCGCCGAGAATCATAATATTTTGAATGGAAACGTCTTCTTTACCAGCAAAATGCACGATTGTTGGAATCATTTTCTTTTCACAAATGATGAATATTTGATCACCGGCAACCAGGATTTCTTTCCCACCGGGAATTAATGTATGTTCCTTCCGCTTAATGGCGACGATGCGGGCTTCAACGTTTCCATATTCTTGCCAAAGCTCTCCTAAAGGTTTCCCTAATATAGGGGAGTTTCGTTCCAGGCGGATACCCAACAGTTGAATCTTTCCACCCTCAAACTCGATTACACCAGTGGCGCTGCTTTGATGAATCAGGCGGACGATGGCCTCGGCTGTTTCTCTTTCAGGATGGATGAGAAGGTCTACCCCCATCTCAAAGGGCGATAGAATAAACTCAAGCCGGGTATATTCAGGATTGCGGACGCGAGCTATTTTATAGGAAACATTTAATTTTTGAGCAAACCGGCAACTCAGGAGATTTACTTCATCTGAATTAGTGAGGCAAGCGAAAATATCTGCCTGGTCTATGTTAGCCTTATTTAAATCTTCCACACTGGAACCTGAACCAACTATAACCAGGGCATCTAGGTGTTCTTCTGCGTTCCGTGCTTTTTCAGGATCTTTTTCCAGTACAGTAATGTTATGCTTCTCTGCTGAAAGTCGCTTGGCCAAATGAAAACCAACTTCACCCGCGCCTACTATTAAAATGTTCATGATTGTTTATTTATTTTCCTTTATTTATCTGGATTGCTTGAATTTCCTCCTCTATCTTCCTTATTTAGCTTCTAACATAGGAAAAAATTAATGTCAAATATGCCCCTGACAATTGTCAAGGCAAAGTGAAAATGTCCTATTCTTAGCAATGTAAAAATGTCCGGACAAAAAAACTGAGGAAAGGATAAAACCTATTTTTTATCGAATCGAAGGTTTTTGACCCGCCCGGCATCCAGAGTAAAACCGGTTAGCTTTTTCTCCTCGTCACGAAAAAAATTAATCCTGTATCCCCTTATATTAAACTCATCTTTTAACGTAGGCTGCAAAGGACTTTCGGGAGCATTTTTATGAACAAAATGCAGTTTCCCTTCCTTAAGAGCTAACCTGAATGTTACCTGGAGTTCATCACTGTAATAATCTCCCGTATATAATTTAAGCTGCTCTGGAGTTGGTTTCGCTAATTTGAAAAATTCGTAAGTTTCAGAATCTCCTTCTTCTCGATGTATATGCATTAACATTGGTTTATCTTTTTTCTGATTTTCAAACTTAATCACCATCTCGACCGGTGCCTTCAACACTTCGAATTCTGTCTCGCTTACAGCCGCTAGGGTAAACCTTTCGCCAGAGGCTTCAAGGATTAATGTATTACCTCTTAGATCCAACTTTCTAAATGCCCCGGTTTTTGGATCTATATAAGCGCCTACTTTTTCTTGAAGCTTTTTCTTCGGAAGCTCAATAAATTTTACCTTCTCTGCTGGCTTCGCTTCAGCTTTTGCCTTTTTTTCGGTGAACTGATTGGCGAGATAAATATCAGTCACTTGCTGGGCTATCCTTGATGGATTAAAAGAGCTCAGGTTGGAAAGACAGATAACAGAGAAATTTTGCTCTGGGAAGCGGACAAGGGTTGATCTGTATCCTCCTAAGGCTCCGCCATGGCCAACAGTTTTTAGTCCTTTATATTTACCTATACCTAGAGCAAAAGCATAATCAAGCTCTTGGCCGCTATTCAATTTTCCTTTGGTATGCATGAGGTCGATTATATCTTTCCCTCCGACTTTGTGGTGGTAGAAGTTTTGATCCCAGAGAAAAAGGTCCTCCACAGAAGTGAATAAACCGCCGGATCCAACACAATCAAACGTGGATATGAAATTTCTATATTTTTCCTTTTCAGCAGGGAAATAACCGGAGGCCCGATTTTTTATGAGCGTCCTGTAATCATCATGAAAATAAGAGTTTTTCATTCCCAGGGGCTTGAAGATGTTTTCCTCTGCGAATTCTCGTAGGCTCTTGCCGCTGGCTCTCTCCACAATGACCGCCAGGAGAAAATAGCCTGAATTGCTGTAGAGATATTGCTCTCCTGGTGCAAAATTTAATTCTTTCTGCTGGGCTATAAGTTCAACTACATCGTGTTCGTGATAAGTGCCAAAGTCTATGCCTGCAATCCCCAACAGGGTAAGATAGTCACGGAGTCCGCTAGTATGGTAGATCAGATGCCGGACAGTAATAGGAGGTCTATAATCTGGCAATTCAGGAACGTACTTACGGATGTCGTCGTCAAGGGAAAGTTTTTCCTGCTTAGCAAGAATAGCGATGCACATGGTCACGAATTGTTTTGAAACAGAACCTATATAAAAAACTGATTGGGGAGTAATAGGGATGTTGAGCTCTAGATTAGCCAGGCCATAACCCTTCTTATAGATAATTTTGCCGTCTTTAACAATTGCCAGAGCACAGCCTGGTGTGTCTTTCTTGTCCCATCGAGAAAAAAGCTTGTCCACCGCGTCTGTTTTATTATCAGCGATAGCCGACGAGACAAAAATCAGCAAGAGAATAGCCGTGAGTATTGTCCTTAATCTAAATCGTCTATTCATGGTAAGATGTGCCTCCCTTCTTCAAAATTGAGAATACAAATTATATTAGTATTTCTTTTTCATTTCTACATTATTTATGGTTTTGAGGCATTGTAGACTATTTTAACTTTGTTCTCGTTCAGAAACATTAGTGACACTTTAAGATTTAGAATCATGGTAGAATTGATGGCATTATGAGTGTGAAACAAGTGAGTACATATGGTGCAGTTATTCCTGGTTCTGACTTTATTATTTCTCTTTTAAGGCAAGGGACGATATCAAGGGGAGCGAAGAAGAGATTGAAGTGGTTTGATCATTACAGGAAAACAGGAAATGCGAGGAAGACCTGTCGCTACTTCGGAATATCTCCTCAGACATTTTATCGTTGGAAGAGTCGTTTTGACCCATACGATTTGACAACGCTGGAGGAGCTCTCCCGGAGGCCTCATCAGGTGCGCAAGCCAAAAACGCCGGTAGAGGTGGTCGAAAAGATTCACAAATTAAGAGAGCAGTATCCCCGCTGGGGGAGAGATAAGCTGGTTGTGCTTTTGCGGCGTGAGGGCATAGAGATCTCAGCATCGACTTTAGGGCGAGTAATAAAGCGGCTGAAGGAGAGAGGTGTGCTTAAAGAGCCTGTCAATGTGACATTAGCCAAGCTAGCACGCAAGAGAAAATGGAAGCCGCGCTATGCGACGCGTAAGCCTTGAGGCTATAAGATCAGAGGACCTGGAGATCTTGTTGAGGTAGATACACTTCAAGTGAAGCTTCTTCCAGATGAGGTGCGTTATCAGTTCAGTGCCAGGGATGTTGTTGTTAAATTCGACGGCCTGAGAGCCTATAAAAGCCAAACAAGCTCGAAGGCAGCTCATTTTCTCCAGTATCTGCAGAAGAAATTTCCTTTTAAGATCAACGCCATCCAGATAGATGGCGGTTCTGAGTTTAAGAAGCACTTTGAAGAGGAGTGTGAGAGGAGAGGACTTTTGCTTTTCCTCCTTCCTCCAAGCTCTCCTAAGCTTAATGGACATGTGGAAAGAGCTAACCGGACACACAGAGAAGAGTTTTACGAAGTGGAAGAAGTAGATCTGTCTTTAGAAGGACATAACAGGCAATTAGAAAGGTGGGAATATGTTTATAATCATATAAGACCTCATCAAGCTCTTGATTATTTAACTCCTTATGAATATTATCAATTACACTTTAAAAATGTCAGAGGAAATGTGTCACCAATGTAGTGAACGAGTACAAACTTTTGACATCAAATTTTTCTTGTGCTATTAGGTATCTATTAAAAACTGAAACAAGGAGTGAGATTCAGGAGATAATTTAACCTGCCACGTTGAATTTCAAGAAATGTTTAAAAAATTCATGCAGGATGGCTCAAGGAATAAAATATAGAGAGAGCTTGTACTATGCCTACGGCCACCCGGAAAACCTTAGAAAAAAAAATAAAAGACTGCCGTCAACTTGTTTCTTCAAAAAAAGTAATTAAATGTCTTGAAGATTTATTTTTAAGTACGAATGACGGCCTCGTTGCCTACGAGATTGGACATGAATTTGAAAAGATAGGTAAAACCCAAAATGCTGTTGAATACTATGAGCGGGCTGAAACTTTATTTAAACAGCCAATATATAAAAATATGGCGCGAGCAGCCATAAATAATTTGGCCATAGAATTTCTCCTTGCTGCGAAAAAGAAAAAGAGGAAATAAGCTTTCGTCTGTAGGGATTTGATCCTATTTTTTATATATTCTCTTGAAAATAAAATACGCAGGGATTCCGGCCGCCACAGTTAGAATTGCAATCAGTGATGGAACCGGGCCTTCAAGAAAACCCAGGGTAAGAATCGAAACACCCGCGAGTATATATACGATGGGAATAACAGGAAAACCCGGCATTCTATAATAACTTTTCTTTAAACGTCTTAATTTAAAAACACCTATGACTGCCAGTATCGGGAAAATTCCAAGGGAAAAACCCATGTAAGTCAATATCTTGTCAAGAGTCCCTGATAACACTATGATTATCGCAATTACACACTGCAACAGTATTGATTTTGAAGGGACCCGATAAACACTGTGAACTTTGGAAGAAAATTTGAAGAAATATCCATCTTTAGCCATCGAGTAATAAACTCTAGGTCCGAGAATGATAAAGGCGCTTAAAGATGATAAAAGTGCAAAAGATATCAGGACTGATAAAAGACTCTCGAATGATTTGCCAAATAAATTACTCACTGCTTGTCCACCTATGGAGACAACTCCACTCATTTCTTCAGGCGTAACTGCATAAACATAAAATAGATTCAAGCCAAAATAAAGAAGGATAACTATTCCAGTTCCCAAAATCAGAGAAAGCGGCAGATTTTTCTTCGGGTTTTTTATCTCCGATCCTATATAGGCAGATGCATTCCAACCGCTGTAGGCGAACATTATCCACATCAACGAAAGACCGATGACTTTCCATCCTCCAAAATCAAAGCTGAACTCTTTTCCTTGGGAAAAATGATCAAAACTCCCTTTTCCAAATGAAAATCCGAATAATATAAGACCTACTATTAAGCCGACTTTTAATAATGTTAATAAATTTTGTACTCTTGTCCCGAATATAATCCCTCTGAGATGAACCAGGGTAAAAGCTAAGATGACAAGGATCGAATAAAACTTTTTTAAAGCCGCTGCTTCAAAAGCTCCACCAAAAATCCCCAAACTTAGAAGCTGGGGAAAAGCCCTGGTTAAATATTCAGAAAATCCTAGCGCAGAAGCGGCTATGGGTGCAGAAAAGCCGACAAAAAAGGAGACCCACCCACTTAAAAAACCGAACAGAGGATTAAATAATCTGGAAAGGAAAGTATATTCTCCCCCTGCATGAGGCATTGCTGCGCCAAGTTCGCTGTAGCATAAAGCGCCGCACAGCGCTAATATTCCCCCAACAATCCACAGTAAAATCAGTAATAAAGGGTTAGCCAGGTCTTCCATTAGGAGCCCGGATGTTATGAATATGCCGGCTCCAATCATGTTAGCAACGACGATGTTTGTTACAGGGAAAAGTCCGAGTTTTCTCTCCAGGGCGTTTTCGGGTAGCTTATTCGGCATGATATAATTTTGACCAATGAAAGAAAAAAAATCTTCCCTTTTAGAAAGTTAAATTAGAATTTTTACAATATTCAGATTCTAAATACAACGTTTTATCAAAATTGAAGATCTGACCATTTTTTCTCTTTTATTATAATATAAATATTTTTATAATATTGAAGATTTAAAATAAAAGTCACACCTATTAGGATTAAAAGGAGAGGAATATGAGCAAGAAGAAGAAGGAGAAGGATGTTTTTACCGAGATCGGAGACAAATTCAAGGAAGTAGGTGAGGAGATCAAGCCACACCTTGATAAAGCAGGAAAGAAGTTGCGAGATTTTGAAAAAGCCATTGAACCATCCCTGGCCGAACTAGGTGAGAAGCTCAAAGAGCTGGGAAGTGCGCTCAAGCCCCCGATGGAGGATTTATCCGGCCGGATGAAAGAGTGGGGAGAGTCTATGAATGCAGCAATCGACGACATGAGTAAGCGTGTCAAAAAGTGGAAAAAAGCACAGAAAAAAAGCGAAAAGACAAAAGCAGTTAAGAAGAAAAAATCATCATAAAAGACCATCCTGGGGAGGGCTTAATTTTCATTGACGCCATATTCTTTCTGTGGTAATATCATTCATATTGAAATTGAGAAGAACTGTGCAGTTGCAAAAAAAAACAGTGACCATAAGGGATGAGGGAAAATTTCAATATGTAAAAAAAACGTCCTCCCCTTATAAAAAATCCAATATTTAAAGGAAGTCAGAATGAATATTTATGTAGGTAATTTACCACGGGAGGCTACTGAAAGCGATTTGAAAGAAGCCTTTGAAGCCTTCGGGGAGGTTTCAACTGTCAAAATCATCAAAGACAAGTTCACCGGTGATCCGAGGGGATTTGGATTTGTGGAGATGTCCAAAAGTTCCGAAGCTCAGGCCGCGATTTCTGGGCTTGATGGCAAAGATCTGAAGGGGAGCGCTCTTAGGGTCAACGAGGCCCGCCCTCGTAGCGATGATCGAGGCAGAGGAGGAGGAGGTTTTAGCCGCGGAGGAGGCGGAGGAGGCGGGGGTAGAAGACGCTTCTGATAATCCTCAATCCGATATTTAAGATAATAGCCAAATTCTGAATTAACGCCTATTTGAGAGGCGGCCAGCTTGCGTAGTGGTGCGTCCAAATTCGTATATACAAATATCATTATTCCCATATGAAGGAAAAATTCTGCCTGAAAAGTGCCTGAATTATCCTTGCGATTGCATTTTGAAATCCAGTCGTTCAATTACGGGTTTTCCTTTAGAGGGAGTGGGACCCTATGCTGAGTGTAAGATGTTGTGTTCAACTATTAAATTCCAAAAGGATTAATGAATGAAGCAGTATAAGAGAACAGAAAGAAAAAAAAGAGATAGGAAGAGAGAGAAAAGAAAGAGAGAACAAAGAAAAAGAAGAAATATTACCTGAACTTATACGCCTGCTTTCCCGTATATGATAATAGAATAAATAGAGGAGCTGGATACCATGAAAAAAGCCATCATCATTATCGTTATAGTGGTCGTGGTCCTCGTTTTTTCTTTTGTGGCAATAAGAGGTTGCCGAACAGGTGGTAACAGCCAGATAGAAAACACGGCAACAGTGGAAAGAGGGAACATATCAAAGACTGTCGTGGCCACAGGCAAGATCGAACCTCTTTACAAGGCTGAGATCAAATCAAAAATTGGAGGCCTTATTAATCAGTTTTATGTTGAGGAAGGCGACCGGGTGACTGTTGGCCAGAGATTGGTGGAGATTATTCCTGGAGCCACACCGGTTGAAATGGTGCGTGCACGAACCGAAGTGAAAGCCGCAGCTTACGACAAGCACGCCGCTGAAAGACAATACCTGAGAATTAAAGAGCTAAAAGATCAAAAATTGATTTCGTCAGAAAAGTACGATCAGGCTAAAGCAAGTTATGATACTGCTAAGGCCCGCTTTTATGCAGCCATGGCCCAATTGCGAGTGCTGGAGCAGGGATCGAATGTAGAATCGCTGGCTGAAAGCATCGAGATTAGTGATCAGGATCGGCATGAAATTGAAAAGGAGACACGGGAGGCCATTGCCAGCATGACGTTGATTGCTCCCATCTTTGGTATTATCCTTTCCCGCGACACCGACAAAGGGAGTGCGGTCATCCCCATTTCTTCAGCCTACGGAGGAACAGTTATCATGACGCTTGCCGACGTTTCTGAGATGCATTTTCGCGGCGACGTGGACGAAGCAGATATCGGAAAAGTGCATCTTGGCTTGCCAGCCAGAATCTATGTTGAAGCTTATCCAGACGAGCCCTTTAAAGCAGAGCTGACCCACATCAGCCCCCGGGGTCGCGAGGAAGAGGACATAATTAACTTCGAGATTAGGGCGATTGTTAGTGATCAGGAGAATAGACTCCGCGTGGGCATGTCAGCAGATGCCGAGCTCATTCTGGAGGAACATGAAAATGTTCTGGTTATTCCAGAAGGGGCTATAATATACGAGGATGGAAAAACGTCCGTCAATATCCAGGATGATTCTGTTGAAGAAGGTATGCGTAAAGTAGAAATAACCAAGGGCATCTCCGATGGTCTTCGAACCGAGGTTCTCTCAGGCCTTGAGGAAGGCCAGGTCGTGGTGCTTCCTACGTAACATCATCATAGAAGCTTTCTGGATCCATCCCGCAGGGAATGGTAGCCTGAGTTAGCCTCGTATCAAGGATTCCATTATGCGTTTATCCGAGATAATTAGACAAGCCTTTGCAGATCTGAAAGCGCATCGACTCCGAAGTACCCTCACGCTTTTCGGGATCATCTGGGGAATTATGGCCATTATGATCCTATTGGGTTGGGGATTCGGGTTCCGCGATTATATGTTAGAAGGCATGCATAAGATCGGCAAGGATCTGGTTGTTTTTATGCCGGGTCATACCTCAATCGGAGTAGGTGGATACAAGACAGGACGACCCATAGTCCCGGAAATAAAGGATATCGAGGCTATTCAAATTCAATGTCCTTCAGTGGGTAAGATAAGCCCGCAGATGACCCGATGGTACCAGGTAAAAGCCGAAACAGAATCCCGGCGGTTCAATATCCGAGGTATCCTGCCTGCTGCAAAAAAGATGAACAACTGGCAGGTGGCCAAAGGACGGTTTATCACCGAAGATGATGTAAAAAATCGCGGGCGTTTTGCGTTTATAGGTAATGAAGTCAGGGAACAGCTTTTTGGCGAAGAATCTAACCCAGTCGGCAAAAAGATTAAGATTCGTGGTGTAACCTTCTCCGTTGTAGGCTTAGCTGTTGAAAAAGAGTTGCAGATGTCTACTATAAACAGCCGGCATGACGACCAGATCCTGATCCCCCTGAGTACAGCCCAGCAATTGTGGGGCGATGGGAAGAGTCTTAATCTTGTTTTTGCCGCTCCAAAGGAGAATTATAAGTCTGGTCAAGTGGTAACTGAGATACGAAACCTCATGGCTGAACGCCATAACTTTAACCCTGAGGATGAAGAAGCGTTGACGATTTTTGAATTTGCTTTCTTCGAGAAAATGTTTCATCTACTCTCCCTCGGATTGAACATTCTTTTGGGCCTCATAGGAATAATCACCCTGTTTATCGGCGGTGTTGGAGTGATGAACATAATGTTTGTCTCGGTGCAGGAACGTACCCGTGAAATAGGCATCCGTAAATCAGTAGGGGCCAGGAAAAGGGACATTCGACGTCATTTCTTGGCCGAAGCGCTGTTCATTACGCTGTTGGGCGGATTCATTGGTTTTCTGCTGGGGTCGGCTCTTCTGGGGGCTGTCAACCTTTTGCCTTTACCGCGGTTCATTCCTCTTCCTCAGAACTCTCCAGAACTTTCCTTGATCGTTGTTTTGGTGATGATCTTGACCGGAGTTATTTCAGGATACATCCCAGCCAAAAATGCGGCCGAGATGGAGCCGGCTAAAGCTCTGAAGTATGAACGGGGCGAAACCGTTGTTGGTAAGAAAATACCAAAGCCTCTCTGGGTTTCGCGAACACTTACAGGTGAACTCATCGGACAGGCGTTTCTCGAGATTCGGAGCAGCAAGTCCCGGAGTTTTCTCACCATGTTCGGAATTTTTTGGGGTATCGCTGCCGTCATTGTCCTTATCGGATTCGGTGCGGGTTTTCAGGGTTTCTTCGACCGTGAATGGGGAAAGATGGGCGAAAAAACTATATATGTAAGAGGCGGGCGTATTCAAAGCAAAAGAGGTACTTATAGAGAAGCACGAAGAGTCCGGCTCTCGGAAAAAGACGTAGATGCACTCAAGGCCTTTCCTATTGAAGTAGAGGAAGCCTTACCAGAATACGATTGCGGGAATCCGGTAGTAAAATACGGTAACGAAAACCGCGCTGTACACACCCTGGGTGTGGTTCCAGACACTTCAAAGCTGCGTAATTTTATAGTTGCCAGAGGGCGGTTTATCAATCAAGGAGACATTGAGGAAAGCCTTAGGGTTTGTTTTTTAGGGGCGACTATTCAAGAGCGTCTTTTCGGAAGCCGCACACGGGATGTCACCGGGGAGTATGTTAATATCAACGGGATCCGCTATCTTGTGATAGGAACTTCTCAGCCAAAAGGATTTCAGCTATCCATAAACAACTCCCTGGATGATGAAAAGATGCTTATTCCGCTTACTACAGCTCTGAAAGACTTCAGCGGAGAAAAACACATTTCTCGAATACTTGTTTCGCCCGTTAGTAAGGATCGTTATAAGGAGACCGAATTAGAGATACGCCAGGTTTTATCCAGGTTTCACAGGTTTGATCCTGAAGATGAAGATGCTTTAAGTATATTCAGCATGCTTGAGGGCACGGAATTCCTGGACTATATTGTTCTGGCACTTCAGGTATTCTTGGGTGGAGTGGGAGTGATGACTCTGATGATCGGGGCTGTTGGAGTGATGAATATCATGTATTTTGTCGTCACCCAGCGCACCCGGGAAATAGGCATTCGCAGAGCTGTCGGAGCACTTAGGAAACATGTTTTCCAGCAGCTCTTCACAGAGGCTCTTACAATTACATTTATCGGCGGACTTATTGGATTCGGGATCGGGTGGGGTTTGAATGCCGGCCTCACTGCTCTTGTCGCCTTCCTAAGAACTCAGAACGTACAGCTAATGATGCTTTTTTCGCCCGAGAATTCATTCCTCGCATCAATAATCACTGTCTTTTTTATGATAGTAGCTGGTTTTTTAGCCGGGCTGACACCAGCGCTGCGGGCTATGCGGCTGGATATCGTTGATTCCTTACGTTACGAATAAAAGTCAGAAACTTCGTTTTTAAAAACTTTATGAAGCTCTCAAAGCAGCAGCGGAGATCATGAAAATAAGACAAATGATTGATGGTAATTTTTTCTGGATATATATATAAGATGTGTATTAAGATATAGATGGGGATTTAAGAGGAAGCTATATAAAAAGATCATTCCCATGCCTTAATTCTATAAGTCAAGAAAAAGGAGGGATATGACATGTTTGCCCGCCTACTCAGAATTAAAACCAAGATTGAGCGCATAGATGAAGCCGCGAAGCTCTTTGAGGAGAAGGTTATTCCTTTGTGTAAAAATCAGAAGGGTTATAAAGGAGCCTATTTTCTGACCGATCGTAAAACGGGAATGAGCATTCCTATAACCCTGTGGGAGAGTGAAGAGGATATGCTTGCTACCGAAAGTAGCCATTTTTTCCAGGAACAACTTGTCAAGTTCATGACTTTCTTCAAAGCACCTCCCCTTCGCGAAGCCTACGACGTGATTGTCCAGGATTAAATTGAAAGCCCTCTAATTTTTCTTCTTTTTCTCGCTGGGGCGAATCTGTCGGTTATAGCTATCCAGGGCGTAGGTTTTTACATGTCTTGAGATTGCTCGATAATAAATTCTGAAATCAGATCCAGCATCTTTTCGAAGTGTTCCGGTTTAGAGTAAGTGTGGTCTGCGCCTTCAATGATTTCAAGGCGGCAGTTCTTGATTAAGCTTGCTGTTTTTCTGCTCTGTTCGATAGGCACAGTCTCGTCGTCGTTTCCGTGAACAATCAACGCTGGGATTTTGATTTTTTGGGCAGCCTCGTATGCTTTAACTTTTTGCGCTTCTTCATAAAAGGAGTATCTTAATGTACGAGTTTCACCGTCCACTCCTGCGACTTCGATGACTCCCTTTTCTTTCCACTTTTTGATTTCTTGTTCATTTTCTCGAAAATGTATCAGGCCCAAATAATCCGAGAGCGGTGATTTTAAGGCCAAAACATACAGATCATTTGTTTTCCCAGCTTCTATTATACTGGCCGTCCCGCCAAAGCTAGAGCCCACAAGCCCAATTTTCTTGTAATCTGATTCTTTCAGGAATCTGATGGCGTTCTGGATATCATCAACAGCTTCAGAAGTTGTTATCTCCTCAAATTTTCCCTCGCTTTCTCCATGCCCAAAGAAATCAAACCGAAAAGTGGAAATTCCGCTTCCATTCAGAATTTCCTCTAGCCTTACATAGGTACGGCCTTCCTTACTTGTGGAGAAACCATGACAAAGAATTATAATCGATTTTTCTTTCTGAGATGTAGGATTCGATAATATCCCACAAATCTTATTTCCTTTGCTGTTTTTAAAAAAGATTTTTTCTTTCATGGTTGAGGTTGATTTACAATTTAACGGAATTATAGATTATACAGAATAATTTAAAGAATGCCAGGTGCATTTGGTCACTTTGTAGCAGTCAAGGGAAAATGATATGCATAGTGAAGTACAAGACAAGAGAAGTGCGAAAAAGACTGAAAAAGACTAATTGTAGGGAAGGGACTTAAGCTTCTCTTTTTTCTTTGCCGCTTCCATATCCGCATCTCTTTTTGCCTTGAATTCAGTTCTTTCTTTCCAGTTTGGAAATGTTGATTCCATACTTAGCTTATAGCCAATTCTAAAAAGTAAACGAAGATCGTCAATTGCACCCGAAAGGTCCCAGTTCGGGTCAAACTCATCGGATGGTTTATGGTAATTTTCTGCTGTATATTTTTCCTTTTTAGCCAGCGTCCAATCTTCCCCGTGCTCAACATGGTCAATGCCAGAACTTGTATAGAGCGCAGGTATACCTTGTTTGGCGAAACTAAAATGATCCGAGCGATAAAAAGAGCCTCTTTCCGGCTTTGGGTCCGGTCGAACCCTTCGTCCTTGCTCTGCGGCTGCAGCTCCAACATAATCGTCCAGTTCCGAATTCCCGTAACCAATAACTGTAATATCTTTCATCTTTCCATAAATATTCAGCGCATCCATGTTGATAGCAGCCACGGTTTTAGTTGTAGGATAGATAGGATGAGTGGCATAGTATGTCGAGCCAAGAAGTCCCTGTTCCTCGGCGGTAACTGCGAGAAAAACAATCGAACGGGAAGGAGGTGGTTCAAGCATCTTAAAAGCCTCTGCCAGTTCAATCAAAGCGGATATCCCTGTTGCATTGTCAAGCGCTCCATTGTAAATTTGATCTCCTTCTAAGGTGGGATCAATGCCAAAATGGTCCCAGTGCGCCGTATAAAAGATATATTCGTCAGCTCGATCTGAACCTGGGAGAACCGCTATCACGTTATTAGACTTAGATTGCCTGAGGCTGTTTTTTAGAGTAACTGATGCCCTCAAGCCAAGAGGAACAGCCTTAAAACCTTGTTTTGCTGCAGCAGGCTTTATTTCATCATAATTCAGGCCTGCGCTCTCGAAGAGCTTGCGCGCAGTTTCAATCGTTACCCAACCCTCAACAGCACAGCGGGATAAGTTTTTGTCCTCGCTAATCAAGTAGAACTGCGGCCCTGTCCAACCATTCTTAACGACTCCCCATGGATAAGCAGCAGGTTCGGTTTCGTGAATAATCAATACACCCTCGGCTCCCTGCCGGGCCGCTTCCTCGAACTTATAAGTCCAACGGCCATAGTAGGTCATCGCCCGCCCTTTAAAAAATTCAGGGTCTTCTGTGGCAAACCCGGGGTCGTTGACCAGCATCACAACAGTTTTTCCACGCACATCAAGGCCCTCATAATCATTCCAGTTGTATTCTGGGGCGACTATACCGTAGCCGACAAAGACCATTTCTGAATCAACGAGTGAAACTTTCTCCACGACTCGAAGAGTAACTCCCACAAATTCATCGCCATACGCAAAAAGCATTGATTTTTTATCGCGTTTTATTTCAAGCTTTGTCACTGGCCCTGCAGTGATTTCCACCATCGGAAGTTCTTGGAAGAAACTCTCGCCATTTCCGGGCTTTAAGCCCACTTTCTGAAATTCCCCTCTTAAGAAGCTGATGGTTTTTTCCTCACCTTTTGAAGCAGGTGCTCGCCCTTCAAATTCATCCGAAGAGAGAATTTCCACATCCTTTGATAACTCCTCTGCTGTAATGCTGTCCAATGCTGGCTTCAGTTTTTGATCCTCTTTTGCACACCCGAAAAAGAATAAAGCCAATAACACCAGGGAGATTACAGATAATAAGCATTTCTTATTCATTGATTTACCTCCATAAAATCTTCATTTTGAAACATCATCTTTGCGCTTGCGTATAACATCTAGTTTTTATACTATTCTTTGTTAAAAAATCAAATTATTTTCAATATGGATTTAGGCCAATAAAGAAGGTTATTCTATGATTGCTGAGCCACAAAACAATTGATGAGAGCTATGAATGTTGGCAGATAAAATAAAGTTCCTTTCCCAAAGAGTCTTTTGATATAATCATTTTAAGGAGAAGTATTATGTTCAAAAAAAGTTTATTGGTTTTTATTCTATTCATGTTTATTAGCTGTGGTCCTAGAGTACTGGTTCCACCAGAAATTGATCTGTTGCCTTATGAAAACGTTGGGCTAATTTCCTTTTCAGTAGAAAATGCTGCAGGTCAGCTGGATGAGATGGCAACACAGCGTTTTTTACAGGAAATTACGCGGTTTCAAAGGGGAGTCCAGGTTATTGAACTTGGTCCTCTTGATGAAGTTTTGAGAAAAATCAAAAAAACAACCCTGGATCAAGAAGCAATGAGAGCTATCGGCGAATATTTTGGTGTCATTTCGTTTTTTCATGGAAAAATTAAAATCTCTGATGTCAAGCCTGATGTAGATATTGCTGCGTTAATAAAGAGCCTGAGTGTGAGGGCGAGTTTTGATATTTCTATGACAGCCCGGCTTTTCTCTACAGAAACAGGGGCAACCCTGTGGACTGATTCAGTTTTCAGGAAGGAGTCTTTAGCGAACTTGAGTTTGGGTCAAGACCGGATTCCTTATTTTGATGTTAAGGACCAGGATGAGACTCACAAAATACTTGTCGAACACATGGTTTATGAATTGACCCGGGACTTTCGTCCAACCAAAAGGCGTTTGTAGAAAAAGCATTTCTTTTTTATTGATCTACTGGAAAAAGAATAAAGAAATTGATATTATGAGGATAACATGAAGCAAAAAATAGACTATGCTAAACTTCTTCAAAAAATAGACTACGCTAAACTCCTTATTGTCTTAATCTATGCTTTTATTGGATGGACGCTTTGCGGAGTGGTTATGTTTATAGGCACGGCGGTTACATCCGAATTTATTGCTCTAATAATTCATGCAGTTGCCGCTCCTATCATCTTTGCCGTAGTATCTTCATTTTACTTTAAAAAATACGACCTCACCACCCCAATAGAAACCGCAGCTTTATTTGTTGCTTTTGTCGTACTCTTGGATTTTGTTATTGTCGCTCTCCTCATTAATAAAAGCCTTGCGATGTTTGGAAATGTCTTGGGAACCTGGATTCCGTTTGTCCTAATCTTTATTTCAACCTACTATACAGGACGACACGAAGAGAATAAGTCCTAAATCACTTATTGGAGAGGAAATGAAAAGAATAATTTTGATAGGAATATTTCTTTTCATTTTTTGTGCTTCTCTAACCCTCAATGCCCAATGGGCAAGAACCTACGGGGGAATTGACTTTGATCGTGCTTTTTTTATTCAGCAGACAAGCGACGGAGGTTATGTAGCTGCAGGCTACACTGCCTCAGGTGGAGCTGGAATATCTGATTTCTGGGTACTGAAACTCTCCTTAGCCGGAGTTATTGAATGGCAGTACGCATACGGCGGAAGCGGAGACGATGTGGCTTATGCTGTTCAAGAGACAAGCGATGAAGGGTATGTAGTTGCTGGCTATACAGACTCCTTTGGCGCTGGGGAATCAGATTACTGGATCTTAAAGCTTACTTCTGAGGGAGAGATCGAGTGGGAGTTCACCTATGGAGGAATTGGCGATGACACAGCTCACGCCATCCAGGAGACCAGTGACGGAGGGTATATAGTTGCAGGCTACACGCACTTATATGGCGCTCCGAATTCAGATACATGGATTTTAAAGCTTAGTTCCGAGGGAGATATTGAGTGGCAGCATATTTATGGAGGAACTGGCGACGATAAGGCTTATTCTGTTCAGGAGACAAGCGATGAGGGCTATATTGTCGCAGGTTCGACTCAGTATTTAAGTACTCTGAACCATGATTTCTGGGTTTTAAAACTTACTTCAGCCGGTTTTTTTGAATGGCAGCGTATTTATGGCGGATTTGGGGATGATGTAGCTTACTCCGTTCAGGAGACAAGCGATGAAGGGTACATAGTTGCTGGTGACACGGACTCCTTTGGCGTTAAAGAATCAGAATTATGGATTCTGAAACTTACCTCGATCGGAGGAATAGAGTGGGAGAGCATTTACGGGGGCAGTGATAATGATTACCTAAACTGCATTCAGGAGACAAGCGATGGAGGGTATGTAGTTACCGGCGATACTTACTCCTTTGGCGCTGGAGATTCAGATATCTTGGCTTTAAAGCTTTCTTCTTCAGGAGATATAGAATGGCAGCGTACCTATGGAGGAAGCGAAGAAGATGTTGGCTACTACATTCAGGAGACAAGCGATGAAGGGTATGTTGCTGCCGGCTATACAGACTCCTTTGGTAATGGAGGGTCAGATTTCTTGCTCCTGAAGCTTTTCGTGGATGGTGACATTGATCCCTCATGCGAACTTGTAGGTACCTCAGATGCTACAGTTCAGGACACTTCTTCTTTTGCTATATATACAAATATACCACCTCAACCAACAAGCGCTCTGCCTCAATCCACAGAGATCTCCCCGCAGGAAACCAGTGCAACTTCTAATCTTCTCTGTGAAGCTCGACCAACAATCTCAGGGACTGTAAAGACTGAGGGGGGGATAGAGCTTGAAGGAGTGACAATTACGTTTTCCGATGAGGAAGGCACAGCGACTACAGGCTCAGATGGCGCTTATTCTCACCAGGTGAGTTACGGGTGGTCAGGGACAGCAGCTCCCTCCAAGGCTGGCTATATTTTCTCGCCTGCCAACATAACCTACACCAGTGTTATTTCTGATCAGACAGTTCAGGACTACACTGCCACAGTCGTGTACACTATCTCAGGCAGGGTGAAGACCGGGGGAGGTGTAGGAATAGAAGGAGTGGAAATTACATTTTCCGCTGAGCAAGGCTCGGTGACTACGGATGCTGAAGGAAATTACTCTCGCATCGTCGTCGAAGGATGGTCAGGAACAGCAACTCCCTCCAAGACTTGCTATACTTTCACACCGTCCAGCCTAACCTATACTAACGTTCTCTCTGATCAGCCAGATCAAGACTATACTGGCACTATGTTAACCTACACAATATCCGGTACGATTAGCGCAGCAGCTCCTCTAAGCGGAGTGGTGATGGACGGATTGCCTGGCAGTCCAACAACAGATGCCTCTGGCTATTATGAAGCTACCGTAGATTGCGGCTGGTCAGGCACCATAACTCCCACCATGACAAGGTACGTTTTCTCCCCACCCAGCCGAAGTTATGCTGATCTGAGCTCTGATCAGGCAGGTCAGGACTACGAAGCCTATCCAGGATGGATAATCTCTGGTTCGGTGAAGACCGAGGCAGATGAGGGGATAGGAGGAGTGATAATTACGTTTTCGGTCGTTGAAACCACGACGGTTACGAACGCAGATGGCAGTTATTCTCACACCGTGATTGAAGGGTGGTCAGGGGAAGCGACTCCTTACAAAATTTGCTACAGTTTCACACCGTCCAGCCTAAGCTACAGCAATCTAACATCTGACCAGACGGGCCAGGACTTTGCAGGTACGCTCATTCAATATACATTGACCATAAACGCGGGTGAAGGAGGAACGACTCAGCCTTCGCAGGGAAGTTACGACTATGATTGTGGAGGATTGGTTGAAATCACAGCCACTCCTGATTCTGGGTATGAATTTTCCGGCTGGTCAGGGAATGTGCCTTCGGGCTATGAAAATGATAATCCGCTCATCTTTACTATGGATTCAGATAGGTCTATAACAGTCAATTTCAAGAGAATACCCTTTTTGGAAAGGTTGTGTTTCATTGCCACAGCAGCCTACGCCTCACCCATGCATCCTCATGTTGAGATTCTTCGAGATTTTAGGGACACATACCTTTTGCCCAGCAAACTTGGTCGGGCTTTGGTTAATCTGTACTACAAATATTCACCTTCTGCAGCGGAATTAATTGCGAAAAATAACGCATTGAGGATTATGGTTAGAATCAATCTTTTGCCTTTTGTAGCTCTCAGTTACTCGATGCTTCATTTTGGCCCGGTAATTACAGCAGTTATGTTTCTTTTCATTTTCGTGCTTCCAATCCTTCTTTTCCGATTCTATCGAAGAAAGACAAGATCTATCCCTTAAGAATTAGATATGTAGGGGCCTGATTCATATTGTGTACGGATTTTTATGTAGGAGCCTGATTCATATTGTGTACGGATTCTTCTTCTATTGATGGAATTGTTCTTATGTAGGGGCTTGATTTATCAAGCCCACCTTTTTGAATATATAAATGAACTGAGTTGAATATTTTCTACATAAATTAAAAAGGGGACAGGCCTATTTTTTATCTTTGTAATTGACCGTAATTCTTTGTTGTGATAATAAAGACTATCTACATGAAAGATGGAGGACTTCCCCAATGTGTCACCCTGGTAGACCATGGAGTCTATTTGTTTTGATATTAAAAGGTGGTTCCTGAGGGAACGTTCCCAAAAGCTGAAGGAGGAAAGAGTGCGAAAGAAAATTTTTGTCCTAATTATTTTATTATCGTTTATTTTCTTACCGGCCTGCCAGCAACAAGCCGCAAAAGAAATCCAGCCGGCGCCGACATATCCGGTAACACAAAAAGGCGACCAGGTGGATGATTATTTCGGAACCAAGGTGGCAGATCCTTATCGCTGGATGGAGGATGACACTGCTGAAGAAGTAAAAAAATGGGTAGAAGCGCAGAACAAGGTAACTTTTTCCTACCTGGAGGAGATTCCTTTCAGGGAAAAAATTCGCCAGCGAGTAACCGAAGTTTATAATTATCCCAGGTATTCATCACCATTCAGAGCAGGGGAGCATTATTTCTTCTACAAGAATGACGGGTTACAGAACCAATCTGTGCTCTATATTCAAAAGGGATTAGATGGAGAGCCAGAAGTATTCATCGACCCCAACGAGTTGTCTCCGGATGGCACGGTGAGGATCGGCCTGGCAGGTTTTTCAAAAGACAGTCGATATGTAGCCCTTTCGCGGTCAGAAGCAGGCTCGGATTGGCAGGAGCTAAGAGTTATGGATGTAGAATCCAGAAAAGAATTGAGCGACCGTATCCGCTGGGTAAAATTTTCGGGTGCTGCCTGGCACGGCAACGGATTTTACTACGGCGGTTTTGACAAGCCAGAAAAAGGTCAAGAGCTAACAGCCAGCAATGAATTTCAAAAAGTATTCTACCACAAGCTTGGCGATCCTCAGGCCAAGGATAGACTCATTTATGAAGACAAGAAGCACCCCCTTCGGACCAAATATGCAAGTATCACCGAAGGCGAAGAATACATGTTTTTATCAATATCAGAAGGAACCCATGGCAACGAGCTGTATTATAAAGACCTTTCTGTGAGAAACATGAAATTTCAACCGCTGATCAAAGGATTTGAGTTCGACAGCTATGTTATCGATAACGTCGGAGATAAATTTCTGGTATTCACCAATATAGATGCTCTCAACAACAGAGTCATTCTTATGGATCCGAAAAATCCTGGTAAAGAAAATTGGAAGGATGTCATTCCTGAAAAGCCTGAGGTTTTGCGGAGTGCCAATACCGTAGGTGGTCAGTTGTACTGTAACTACCTGAAAGATGTGACTACACGGGTTTACCAGCATGACCTAACCGGAAAGCTCATCAAAGAAATTGAACTGCCAGGTCTGGGAAGTGCTTACGGCTTTTCCGGAAAAAGAGATGATAAAATTTTATTCTACAGCTTCACCTCTTTTACATCTCCTCCTATAATTTATAAATATGATATCTCTAGCGACGAAACTGAGGTTTTTCATGAAACCGAGGTCAAATTCAACCCCGAGGATTATGTAGCCAAGCAAGTCTTTTACAGCAGCAAGGACAACACCAAGGTCCCGATGTTTATTGTTCATAAAAAGGGGTTGAAATTGAACGGCAAAAATCCTACCTACCTCTATGCTTACGGTGGTTACAACATAAGCATACTTCCCTCATTCAATCCTACCCTTGTCGTCCTTCTGGAGAACGGAGGCATTTATGCCGTGGCTAATATCCGCGGCGGGGGCGAATACGGCGAAGTGTGGCATAGAGCAGGGATGCTGTTTAAAAAGCATAATGTGTTCGATGACTTCATAGCTGCTGCTGAATATCTGATCAAAGAAAAATACACCTCCAAAGATAAACTGGCCATTGCCGGCGCATCCAACGGCGGTTTATTGATCGGTGCCTGTATGACTCAAAGACCGGATTTATACAAGGTAGCATTTCCTGCGGTGGGCGTCATGGATATGCTGCGTTACCATAAATTCACGATTGGCTGGGCCTGGGTAGTAGAATATGGTTCGAGTGATGAGGAGGACCATTTCAAAAATCTCTACTCCTTTTCGCCTTTGCACAACATCAAAGAAGGCGTTGCTTATCCTGCTACGCTAGTAACAACTGCTGACCATGATGACCGGGTTGTGCCGGCTCATTCCTTTAAATTCATTGCTGAGTTGCAGGACAGACATGGTGGCAATAATCCGGTGCTTATCAGGATAGAAACCCGATCCGGACACGGAGCCAGCAGCACAACAAAAAGAATCGATGAAATAAGCGATAAATGGGCTTTCATGTTTTATATCATGGGAGTTAAGATTAATTATTGATATTAATTATCAACAATGGTCATTTCAGATGCAATAGTTTCATGTTCTCTCTAAAATTAGCTGAGTATTTTAATCATCTAAAGATTAAAAGTATTAATAAAGTTTAAAAGTATTAACAAGGAGGAGATATGATTTCTCAAAGGCAATTTTACCGTGTTACAGCATTTTTTTGCGTTCTTATCTTAGCCTTGACTTTCTTTGCGTCCCCCCTCCCAGCTAAAAAGGCCAAAAAACCTCAACGAATCCAGTCCACAGATCCGGCACTCAGGATGAAATGGTTCAGCCAGCATGAAGAGATGAAAAAGAATACTCCGTTCAAAGATTTGAAGTGGCAGCATATCGGCCCGAAGAATGTTAGTGGGAGATGTACTGATATTGCAGTAGTCACTCCGAAAGGAAATAATTACACGATTTATGTGGCCACGGCATCCGGAGGAGTCTGGAAAACGGAAAACGAGGGAACCACCTGGGAACCGATCTTTGACCAGGAGGCGTCAACCTCGATCGGTGATATTACCATTGTTCCATCAAACAATGATATCGTCTGGATAGGAACCGGTGAGCCAAACATTTTCAGAAGCTCGATGGCGGGATCTGGAGTGTATAAGTCAACAGATGGTGGTAAGACCTGGCAGCACATGGGATTGACTGGAACCCATACGATTCCCCGAATCGTCATTCATCCCAAAAATCCCGATGTTGTTTATGTGGCTGCTTCCGGTCATGAGTGGACCAACAACAAAGAACGCGGGGTCTACAAGACCGTTGACGGCGGCAAGAACTGGGAGAAAATTCTTTATGTCGATGAAGAAACCGGAGCCAATGACCTCGTCATGGATTCTTCTGACAGCAATACACTTTACGCCTCTACCTGGCAAAGGATGCGCAAAAAAGGGAACGATCCCAGGAATGAACCGGATTACAAGGGAAGCGGAATTTACAAGACAACCGACGGAGGCAAAACCTGGAAACCTATAAACAAAGGACTACCCGAGGCAAAGTTTAGGGGCAGAATCGGTATCGATCTTTGCCTGTCCAAGCCAAACGTTATTTACGCCTTTGTTGACAGCTATGAGATTGGGCGGGAACCGACTGAGGAAGAAAAAGCAAATACCTACGGACTTCCTTCCAGCGGTATCATAAAAGGTGCAACACTCTATCGCTCTGATGACAAAGGCGAGAGCTGGACAGAGGTGAGCGGTTTAACACCTGAAACGAAGCGCTACATGATGCGTCATTCTGCAACCTATGGCTGGGTTTTCGGCCAGATGCGCGTTGATCCCAATGATGAAAATACAATCTATACCATGGGACTTGCTCTAAATGTGTCCAATGATGGCGGAAAGACATTCCGAGAGTTGCGCGGCATGCACGGTGATCATCATGGGCTGTGGATCGATCCCGACAATTCTAATTACATTGTCAACGTCAACGATGGCGGTATCGTGATCTCCTATGACAGGGGCAAAACCTGGCGGCAATTTCTTCATAACCTGCCGGTGTGCCAGTTTTTTAATATCGCCTATGATATGGATACGCCGTTTCGCGTTTATGGTTCTATGCAGGATCATGGCAGCTACAGAGGTATTGTCGACCTCACCGTGGGTCGAGATAAGATCCCTACGGTGGATTTTGAGCAGGCACCTGGCGGTGAAGGCAGCAGTCACGCCATCGATCCCACGAATCCGAATATCGTCTATTCTGCTGGTTTCTACGGGCATCTCAACAGAACAGACCTCAGTGTTCCAGGCAAAGAAGGAGAGAAATACATACTTCCCCGGCAGAACGAGAACGAGCCGAAGCTGCGGGGGCAATGGGTAGCTCCCTTTATCATCTCCCCTCATAATTCCAATACGGTTTATCATGGGATGCAGTATCTTTTCCGTTCGCGGGACCGTGGAGATTCATGGGAAAGAATCAGCAAGGACTTGACGTACAACCTAAAATCTGAAATGGGGGATATTCCTTACCAAACGATTTTTTCGATTTCCGAATCTCCTTTAAAATTCGGCTTGATATATGTGGGCACTGATGATGGAAAAGTTCATGTCACCATGGACAGCGGCAAGACCTGGAAGGAAATCATGAAGGGATTGCCGTATCAGAAATGGGTGTCCGAACTGGTTGCTTCAGCCTATGACCTGAGTACAGTCTACATGACCCAAAATGGAAAACGGGACGATGATTTTGCCGTCTACGTCTGGAAATCAACTGATTACGGCAAAACCTGGGTCGATATTTCCGGAAACATTCCCCTTGGACCAGTGAATGTCATCAAGGAAGATCCAGTAAACAAAGACATCCTCTATGTTGGAACCGACATAGGTGTTTATGTAACAACAGATGGCGGCAAAACGTGGAACATCCTGGGAGGCAACCTGCCCTCAACCTTTGTTCATGACCTGATTATTCATCCCCGAGACAATATCATCGTGATAGCTACCCACGGTCGCGGCATGTGGGCCATGGATGCAAACCCTGTCAACAAGAAGGAGTGATTGCCGCGCAGACGATTCTGATAGCGAGGATGGGAGACGCCCGCTAAACTCTCGACAAGCATGGTACTTTAGGGAATGTCCCCTTTACCTATTGAGATTCTGATTCAAGGCTATAATAAACTTGCGGACCGTCTTTCTTCCTGTGTCTCCTATATCGACATACTGCTCTTTCGTAAGAACCTTACAATCAACATAGACCTTTCCACCTACTTCTTTGATCATGACTGATAGCCTTGGTGGAGCCTTCTCAAAAAGATGCCTTCCTCTATCGGCCGCAATAAATCCAGCATCTTTGTCCATGCTATCTACGACAAACTTAATATCATTAATTGCCTTAATTGATGCGCTCCACACTTCCTCAAAATCATGGTTCTCTAGAAATGTTGTTTCTTGTTTGATAGTTTGTTTGACACAGGATACAAGAGCCAAGACCACTAATATCAGCCAAAACTTTTTCATAATAGCCTCCTTTACGAAGATAATATAACTTCTCCTTATGGATAACTTCTGTGCAACAAATGTGCCAATAAAAACGTAGGACTAATACCTAAATTATTAGATTTTACTCTGTCCTCTATGAATGACAGATAGTGGACAAATGTAAAATATTTATACATATACGCTGAAAAAGATGTTATCTGATATTCCTGCTTCATCTTGAGTGGAAACGGAGCAATCTTGTTGTAATCTTTCCAATAGAAAAAGGGGACAATAGTACTTGCTCAATAATTCGGTAACAATTTTATAGTGTCATTGCGAGGAGAATAACGACGTGGCAATCTCGACCTTTTTTTATGAGATTGCCACGCTCCCTTCGGTCGCTCGCAATGACCCTTCTATCTTCTATTTCATAACTGAAAGTATTACCTAATTACTGAGCATAAAGACTTGTCCCCTTTTTTCTGTCTCTTTTTTTCTGTCAGAAAAAATATGATATTTTTGGCGTGGTAAGGGCTGTAGAGACTACCGAAGTTATTGCTGTTAAACATGATAAAGGACTTTGTTTTTCAAGTAATAAATGGTATATTAAATAGTCATTTATTGAGTTCAGGAATAGTGCAAATGTACAACTGTTGTGAAGAAGTTCAATATCGAAGTCATGGTTAGACAGGCAGCGAATAACGCTCCAATGCAGTAATTCATAAACGTTAAGTTTCTTAATTATTTTTGGATTGGGGCCGTTGAGCCTCCCTTTCCTGGCATAATCTATTTATTGAGCTAAATCCTGACATCTAAAGGTATATTGGAAATCGAATCTAAGATTGAAAAGAGTGCAAATTGTTATCATCAGGATCGGTTTCCTAACAATCATTCAGATATACAAAAGGAAAAAACCATGCCTAAACGAATGACATTGAAGTTTAATCAAAAAGAGCTGTATCCTTTATTGGTTACAGTGTTCTGGGTAATGATATTTTGTGTCTTCTCCAGCCTCATCCATGCCCAGAGTGCTGAAGTGCAAAGATTTAGCCTGCGATCTGCCCAGGAGTTTGCTGTCGAACATAGTTATGACATCGAGAGATCCCAGATGGATATCCTTGCTGCTGAGAAAAAGGTGCGGGAGACGGTATCTTCAGGATTTCCCCAGGTTAGCACCACGATCAACTACATGAACAATCTTGAGTTGGCGACCGTGTTAATCCCGAATTTCTTCGACGAAAAACTTGATGAAAAGATCCCGGTCCAGTTTGGTACAAGGCACAATGTCAGTGCTGGCTTCACCTTAAGCCAGCTCGTATTCAACGGGAGCTATTTCGTTGGCCTCAAGACATCAAAAATCTTCCGTCGACTGGCAGACCAGAGTCATGTGAGAACACAACTGGATATCCTGGAGACGGTCACCAATACCTATTATTTAATCCTGGTATCCGAAGAGAGTGAAAGGATTCTGAGTTCCAATCTCGCCAATCTGGAAAAGACCCATTATGAGATAAGAGAAAGATACAAGGAGGGCTTTGTCGCCGAAACGGATGCCGATCTTGTCCAGATATCAGTAACAAAATTAAAGAACAGTCTGCAGGCCGTTTCCAGACAGAAGGATGTCGCCTATAAGCTTTTAAAGTTTCAGATGGGATTGGATTTGAGCGCACAGATAGTCCTTACAGACAAACTGGAAGACGTTCTCCAACAGATAGACATCCCGAAAACAGCAAATACCGAAATTGATCTCGAACAGAATATCGAATACAAACTGCTCGAAACACAGGAGAAGTTTTCAGAAATGGCTTTGAAGAACGAAAAAGCTAAATATTTTCCTACTGTTTCGGCTTTTTATTCCTACCAGTGGAATGCTTTCCGTGATGCATTCAATTTTTTAAGCTCCGAAGAACGTTGGTTCCGTACTCAGGTTCTGGGTGTTAATATCAATATTCCGTTATTCACGAGCGGTTTCCAGAGAGCTAAAGTTGCTCAAGCTTCCATCGCTCTGAAACAGGCCCGGACTGCGAGAATTCAGGCATTTCAGGGTTTGATTGTGGAAGCGGCCAGTATCAAATCAGCTCTGGATTCAGCCTATGAGAATTATTTGAATACAAAAGAAAATATGGGATTAGCCGGAAAGGTATATGACGTTACCTTGATCAAATACAACGAAGGAGTCGCATCCAGCATGGATTTAACTCAGGCGCATGATAAATATCTGATGGCTCAGTCCGAATTCATTCAAGCCATGTCCGGGCTCCTGACAGCAAAGAATAAACTGGACAGGCTTAATAATAATTATAAGGATATTCAAACAAAGGGTGAATGATCATGAAATACAGAAAATACTTAGCT
>CAYTBG010000003.1:56347-62572 GCA_964435925.1 uncultured Eubacteriales bacterium
AGTATAGCTGAGGTGGAGAATGGGTTAAAGCTGGCAGAGACGATTTTTGAAAGACAACAGAGGTTGTGGGATAAGAATATCGGCAGTGAGATTGAGTTTCTTCAAGCCAAGAACAACAAAGTAGGACTGGAAAAGAGATTGGCGACTTTAAAGGAGCAATACAAGATGACGAAGGTTTTTACGCCCTTGTCCGGGACGGTCGATGAAATTCTCATCAAAGAAGGCGAGATGACGGTTGCAGGAATGGGTGCTGTTCGAGTCGTACAGCTATCCAATCTTAAAATAAAAGTCGATCTCTCGGAGGTATACATTTCGCGCATCAAAAAAAATGACCTAGTTCATGTGAAAATACCTGCCACGGGGGGAGAGTTCGACCTGAGGGTTGATGCCGTTTCCCAGGTCATTGATCCCCAAAACCGCACCTTCCAAATCGAGATGAAAGTTCCCAAAGCCGAAGTTGGAATTAAGCCGAATATGCTGTCGGTATTGACAATCAATGATTACACAAACGATGAGGCCTTGATAGTTCCGCTGAACATCGTCCAGGAGACCGGGCAAGAACAATTTATTTTTGTGGCCGAGCAAATAAACGGGGACTGGATTGCTCGACGAAGATCAATAAAGACCGGGAATAGTTATATCGATCGAGCCGAGATCTCATCCGGGCTTCAGGAAGGAGAGTATGTAGTAACATTTGGGTATCAAAATCTGGCCGACGGCCAAAATCTGGCCGTGGTTTCAGGTTCAAAATGAATTTTTTGCGGGAATACCCAGCATTAAATAAAAAAGTGGAATAAAAATGAAAAAGATAGAATTCAAATTAACTAACCTATCGGTTGCGAACAGGACTACGATATATATATTCATCGTGATTCTGGTGATATTTGGGTTTATGCAGTATGATGCGACTCCCAAAGAGAAATTTCCGGAGATAGTTTTTCCTTATTTCATGGTGAGCACGATCAATCCCGGAACCTCGCCGGCTGACATGGAAAACCTGATCACTCGGCCCATAGAGAAACACCTTAAGGGAATCGACGGTATCAAGCACATCAGCAGCAACTCGATTCAGGACTTTTCCTCTATTTTCATCGAATTTGAGCTGACTGCCGATGAGATGCAGGCGTATCTTGATGTCAGACAGGCAGTCGATGATGCCCGGGGAGAGCTTCCTTCCGATCTTTTCAGTGAACCCGAGGTCACCAGGATCGATCTCTCTGAGATTCCGATCTTGTTCATCAACCTTTCGGGTGATCTTGGGTTGGTGAAGCTGAAGAAAATTGCCGAAGACCTTCAGGATGAAATCGAGAGCCTGGAAGAAATAACACGGGCAGATATTGTCGGGGCACTGGACCGGGAAATACAAATCAATGTCGATCTGTATAAAATGCAAGCTGCAGACCTGTCCTTTTATACAATTCAGAATGCCATTGCTTCTGAGAACCTCACTATTTCCGGGGGGCAGATTGACACAGATGGCATTCGGAGAAACTTGCGTGTAGTCGGTGAATTTAGGAACATCGAACAGATCAGGAATATTCAGCTAAAACAAGGCATTTACCTAAGAGAGATTGCCGAAATCGTTGACGGTTACGCTGACAGAGGGAGCTACTCGCGCTTGAACATGCAGGATGTGGTGACGATCGATGTTATCAAGAAAAGCGGAAAAAACCTGATCAATGCTGTCGATAAGATTAAGGTTATTGTGGACGAATACCGCCAGACAGCCCCAGAGAACCTGATTATAACCATGACAGGGGACAGCAGCACTCAGACGAAAAACAGCGTTAGTGACCTGTTAAATACTGTAATCCTCGGATTTATCGTTGTGGTCTTTGTCCTCATGTTTTTCATGGGGGAAACAAATGCCCTGTTTGTAGGGATAGCCATCCCGATGTCCATCGTCATCGCTTTTATTGTCATTCCTATCCTCGGCTTCACCATGAACATGGTTGTTCTTATGTCCTTCATCCTTGTTCTAGGAATTGTGGTGGATAACTCTATCGTGGTTGTGGAAAACGTCTACCGCCATTTCACCACAACCCCGGATATTTCCATCTCCGCTGCTGCCAGACGTGGAGTCGGAGAGGTGGCCATAGCCGTTTTCACAGGCACACTGACTACCATGGCTCCCTTTTTTACCCTTATATTTATGCCCGGAATTGCCGGAAAATTCATGTCCTTTATACCTTACACTGTCATCATTACACTTGCGGCTTCCATGCTGGTTGCTTACATTATCAATCCAGTTTTTGCCGTCTCTTTCATGAAGAGATCTTCCGATCAGGGAAAACAGAAAGCGCGATTGAAACTCAGCTCTAAAAATATTCTCGTGATATCGGCGGCGGTTGTCCTGGCTGTTGTATTTTATGCGACAGGGAAGATGTTTCCGGCCAACCTCCTGGCATTCGGAGTTATCCTCTATTTTCTGTCCAGGTATGTAATACGTTTCCTGATCGCCAAATTCCAGAGTTATGTCATTCCCCGAATGAAGAATGGATACAGAAAAACTCTGACTTTTCTCCTTGAAGGGAAGCGTCCCTACGGCGTTATTGGCGGGATTATCGTTCTACTCTTCATGTCTTTTATCCTTCTGGGGATGAGGATGCCAAGAGTGGTGTTTTTCCCCAGTGGCGATCCAAACAGTCTCCAGGTATACATCACTATGCCCGAAGGAACCCATATCGTTGTGACGAATAACATCTGCAAGCAGGTCGAAGAGAAGATTTACAGTGTTATCGGTGACAACAATTCCGATGTGGAATCAGTAGTCTCCAACGTGGCTTCTAATGCGGGAGCAGGATTTTTTGAACGCTTTTCTCAGGATAAGCTGGCTAAGGTGACCATCTCCTTTGTGGAATATAAATACAGAACCGGGATATCTACGCAGGAATATCTTGGGAAGTTACGCAAGGAATTGACAGGAATAGCAGGAGCCAAAATCCGTATTGACTCGGAAATGATGGGACCTCCCACCGGGTATCCCATCAACATGGAAATTAGTGGAGATGATATTGGCGAACTGATCAGCATAACTTATAGACTGGAAGAATTTATTCAGTCATTAAACATTCGAGGAATCGAGGAGCTGAAGTCCAGCATGGAGGTCAGCAAGCCGGAACTCATCCTCAATATTGACAGAGAGAAGGCTAACAGGCTGGGTATTTCCACGGCTCAGGTAGGGATGGTCCTGCGCACTGCCATCCATGGTACAGAGGTCTCAAAGTTCAAAGAAGGAGAGGAGGAGTATCCGGTCATGGTCCGGTTGGACGAAAAATACCGGAACGACATAGATGTTCTGCTCAGTCAGGAAATAGTGGTTCCCGGCGGAGAAGAGGGACCGAATAGAATTCCGATTTCCTCGTTTGCCCATGTGACCAACCGGACAAGCTACGGCGGAATCACCAGACTGGATAACAAACGGGTCATAACCCTGTTTTCCAACGTGCTTTTTGGATCCAACGCCAACGAGATCATTCGCCAGATCAGCAGTCAGCTTCCCAGGTTCGAATTGAAAGATGGCTATACGGTCAAATTCACCGGTGAACAGGATTTTCAAACTGAGGTCGGCACTTTTATGATCAGAGCCCTTTTTATTTCCACGGCTCTTATTTTGATCATACTGGTCACGCAGTTTAATTCTCTGTCCAAGCCGCTTATCATCATTCTTCAGATCGTTCTCAGCTTAACCGGAGTCTTTCTAGGTTTTGCAATTTTCGGTATGGACATTTCAGTCGTGATGACGGGCATGGGGATAATTGCGGTTGCCGGGATCGTTGTCAAAAACGCGATCATAATCGTAGACTACACGGATAAGCTGATTGACAGCGGCATGGATAAAATCGAGGCTATCGTCCGTGCTGGTGCTACGCGATTGACTCCCGTCCTTTTGACAGCACTTTCCACGATACTGGGGCTTTTGCCTCTTGCTATCGGCATAAACATAAATTTTGTGACTCTATTCAGTGAACTGAGGCCGCAATTCTACTTCGGCGGTGACAGCCCTGTTTTTTGGAATCCCCTGGTTATGACCATAATCTTTGGACTATCCTTTGCCACGGTCTTGACTCTTATCGTTGTTCCAACCATGTACAAACTCATCTTTGCAAAGAAATAGTGGGGACGTTCCCCGAAGTGTCACCCTTTTTATTTAGCATTATTGATTTCTAAAATGAAGCACGACTAGCGTGGTACTTTTTGGGAACTTCCTTTATCTGTAATTAGGGAACATCCTTTGTTGATAAGCTGCAGCAGAACAAGCATGGTACATAACGGAGCGTCCCTCTTAATTTGACACATTATCAGCTCTATGCTAAGAGTTTTGGAGTAGAGGAGGGAGAATGAAATATAAGAGCTTTCTTATTCTTCTATTGGCATTTTGTGTACTGAGTGTAGTTTACACAAAAATAGCATCCAAGGATTATCCCCTAAAGCCTGTCGCATTCACGGAGATACAGATTAATGACTCGTTCTGGCTGCCGCGGATGGAAACCAATCGTAAAATCACAATTCCTTTTGCTTTTAAGAAGAGTGAAGAGACCGGACGCGTTGCTAATTTCGCCAAGGCAGGCGGGTTGATTCCGGGTAAATTTGAAGGCCGGAGATACAATGATTCAGATGTCTTTAAAATAATGGAAGGAGCGGCTTATTCGCTGAATCTTCACCGGGATAAGGAGCTTGAGGAATATATGGATGATTTGATCTCGAAAATTGCGGCCGCCCAGGAAGAAGATGGTTATCTGTTTACAACCCGCACCATTGATGCGGAGAATCCTGCTCCCGGCGCAGGTGAGGAACGCTGGTCAAACCTCGGCTCCAGCCACGAGCTCTACAATGTCGGGCACATGTACGAGGCAGCAGTGGCTTATTATCAGGCAACAGGGAAACGCAATCTCCTGGATGTGGCACTTAAAAGCGCACATTTTATTGCCAGCGAGTTTGGACCGGACAAAAGGCGGGGATTCCCCGGTCACCAGGAAATAGAGATCGGGCTGGTCAAGCTTTACCGGGTAACCGGAGATGAAAAATACCTGAAACTGGCCAAGTTTTTCCTTGATGAACGCGGGCCTGAGAAACACAAGAAAATGTTTTCCGCTTCATCCGCGTTTTCTATTTATGATCAGGACTGGTATCTCCAGGCCCACAAACCGGTCATTGAACAGATCGAAGCAGTCGGTCATGCTGTTCGGGCCACATACATGTATTCTGGCATGGCTGATGTGGCGGCGCTTACCGGAGATACTGGCTATATCAAGGCCATCGACCGAATATGGGAAAATGTAGTTTCAAAGAAGCTGTATGTGACTGGAGGTATCGGTTCCCGCCACGAAGGAGAGGCTTTTGGAGATGATTACGAGCTGCCCAATGCCACAGCTTATAATGAGAGCTGTGCAGCCATCGGCAATGTTTTCTGGAACGACCGCCTTTTTCTTCTCCATGGTGATGCCAAATACATTGATGTCTTAGAACGGACACTCTATAATGGTCTTCTCTCTGGAATATCGCTTAGCGGTGACCTCTTCTTCTATCCCAATCCCTTGGAGTCGGACGGAAAATACAAGTTTAATCAGGGGGAAGCAACCCGAAAACCGTGGTTTGACTGTGCCTGCTGTCCTGTTAATTTTGCCCGTTTTTTGCCGTCCTTTCCCGGCTATGTCTATGCGCATACAGATGACACGCTTTATGTGAATCTTTTTGTAGAGAGTAAGGGGACCATCAAAATCGGAAAAAATTCAGTAAATGTGCGTCAACAGACTGGCTATCCGTGGAGCGGCAATGTCAAGATCACCATCGAGCCAGAGAAGGAAGCAGAATTTGCCGTGCATATCCGCATTCCGGGCTGGGCCCGGAATGAGCCAGTGCCGAGCGATCTGTATTCGTTCCTAAATCCAAGCAAAGAGAATATAACTTTAAAAGTCAATTCAGAAACGCTGGAACTTGAAATGAATAAAGGTTTTGCCCGCATCCGTCGCCGCTGGAAAAAAAGAGATGTTATCGAGCTGGCCCTACCCATGCCTGTACAGATGGTCATTGCCAATGAGAAAGTGAAGGACGACCTGGGAAAGGTAGCCTTACAGCGGGGGCCTCTTGTTTATTGCTTTGAGGAAGCGGATAACAAAGGCGGAGTACTTAACCGACATTTGCCTATTGATTTAGAATTCGAGGTTGAATTTAAACCTGACCTTCTGGGAGGAATAAACATACTAAAAAGTGAACCGACAGAAG
>CAYTBG010000004.1:0-1691 GCA_964435925.1 uncultured Eubacteriales bacterium
TACGGTTCGGAGGGGGGAGAGGCGCAAGCCAATGCGTCTTTCCTACCCCTATTTTTAAAATCGATAAAATTATTTTCCCCTAATCATAGAGTAAATATCTCAGGCGCTTCTGCCTGAAGAGCTTTTCTTCCTCCTCCACTTGAGAAACCAATGTTTCATAGCTTATTCTTCCCTCGATATAATGGCTTAAAAGGTTACTCCCAAAGATCATGTTGAGGTAGCGCGGAGGGGCAGTGAATTTATATTGTTCCTGATTTTTTAGAGCTTTAATGATTGCGTATGAAAACCGAAGAGAGAAGAATTTTTCTTTTCGTAAGATCCGGACTCGTATTCCATGGCATAATTTATCTTTATAAAGGGGGTGAAGAGCTATTCCGGGAAGAGAACGGGGAGTATAATTTACAGCTTCAAGTTCAATCCCGAACTGTTCTCCTCCGTTTAATTTTTTAATCAAGGGTGATGGATCAAGCCAGGGTGCTCCGAACTGGAGAAAAGGATGAGGCGTTCCCCTTCCTTCGTTAAGTTTCACAGTTCCCAGCAAGCTTGAGGCTGGATAAATGATCGCTGTCTCAGGCGTTGGAATATTGGGGGAGGGGGGAATCCAGGGAAGACCCGTGTCTTCCCAGAAGTAGTCTCTCCTCCAGTTTTTCATCTTGATCACCTGAAGGTCAAACTTTCTCGGTACCCACCCTTCGCCCTTCATCATCATCGCCAGCTCACCTGGAGTTAAACTGTACCTTACAGGGATGGGTAACGCTCCGATGAAAGATTCGTATTCTGGACGTAAAAGAGGGCCCTCGATGATAAGTCCTCCCGCTGGATTGGGTCTGTCCAGAACATAGACCGGGATCTGAGCTGCCGCAGCTGCTTCGAGGACATATTTAAGCGTAGTGATGTAGGTGTAAAATCGGGCTCCTACATCTTGGATATCATAAACAAAAGCATCAACTCCTCGAGTTTGCTCCGGTGTCGGCTTTTTGTTTTTTTCATAAAGGCTGTATATCTTTATGTCTTTTAGCTTGCTGTCTTTTACTTCTGTTCCTGCTTCCACAGTTCCGGAGAAACCATGTTCCGGAGAAAAAATGGCTTGAATTTTTTGCCCTTTCTCCAGAAGAGCCTGGACCAGAGACCTTCCTGGGGGGAGAACAGAGGTATGGTTGATGACAAGTCCCAGCGACTTTCCTTGAAGTTCGGAAGGGAAGTTTTCAACGAATATTTCATTCCCGAGTTCTACTCGTCCTTTAGGTGCAAGAGAGATATTTCTCGGGAAAAAGCAAAAAAACAGGATTGCACTTATGAAAAAAATAGAAAGAACTCTCGCCGTATTTTTTCTCCTTAGTTTTTTTTTATTATTATTGAGATGTAACATTTGAAAGATACTGGCTCAGTCCCGTTTCTTTTACGATGTTTAAGGTCTTACTTCGTATGAGGCCTTTTTCTAGTCGAAAGGACTCAAGGATCCGAATAATAGAAAAGGCGACTTCTGCGGTCTGCTCCGCCTCTTTCTTTTTATTTTTGAGATAATTTATGGCATCGAACAAAACAGCGTTTGCTTCGCCGTATGAAATTGGCCTTCGGATTCCATAAAGCCTTACCCATTGCGGATGCCTCAGGACATCGTTGACATGGGATTGAATGAGGTATGTCGCCCGACCAATAAGCTTGAGATTACTCGGGCTGACGTTGGTCAT
>CAYTBG010000004.1:1791-56031 GCA_964435925.1 uncultured Eubacteriales bacterium
TGAGGTATGTCGCCCGACCAATAAGCTTGAGATTACTCGGGCTGACGTTGGTCATCGTGTTTCCGATGACCTTTCCCAGACGCGCCATGACCCCTGTTGAATGAGCGTTAAGCAGGATCTTGAGGGCGATCCGCTGATTGATGCCCAGTGGGTCGTTTGTCGTCTCGATGTTCACAACGATGAGGGAATTTTTCCTTTCATCTCCGAAATCAGGTATCTTCCGGATGAGTCTTGATATTTTCCTCGATGATTTGTCAGTTATAAGAACAACGGCTACCCTCGCCCCGTTTTTCGAGAAGAGATCGATGAATTTTCGGAAATCAGAATTCTTCTTTCCAAGCTCACCCTCTTCGGGACTAATAAATACCGCAACTCCCAGGTCACCCTGTGTGGGCTCTCGATTTTTCAGGTTGAAATCAGCGAAAGAAAAATCGTACAGAAACTGCTGGTCGTTTCCTGCGTTTTTAAGGCTTTCCAGTGCTGCTTTTTTTAAATAGGCGTCATCTATTTCATCTTCAAATGGCTTTCTGTAGAATTCGGGGGAGAGTCCTCTGAATGACCTTCCGAGAAATGCTTGCCAGGCATCCTGGAGATTGGCGGCGGGGGTCCAGACCTGAATCCAGCTTTCTCTTTTTGCTTGCCTGACTGTGTCCAGGGGAAAAAGGCGAAACGTTGGGCTTCTTTCAGTGCTGTCGATAAAGACTGTTATCAAGCCTTTTTGGGCAAAATAGGTAGAGAAATTCTCTGTCTTATAAGTTTGGGCTTCAAGCTGTGTGAATTTGGCTATGGCCGAAAGGTTTGCTTTGACCTGTTTCAGAATATAAGAAAATTCCTTTAGCTTGTCTTCAAGACGAAGTTCACTTTTAAATCCGAGGGCTGCCATCTCTTTTTTAGAGAGGAATTTTCTTAGAGAGCGATCAAGCGCTTGCTGTAGAATATTCCCGACGACAAAAGTTTCGATTGTTGTAGCCTGCATCCGGGTTGAGCCTGTTATCGACTGAGGCCCTGTTGTGAGATTTATTTTTGTGATTCCGGGCTCTTCAAGGACTCTTCGACTTCTATCAAAGGGGCGAAGCTTTTCGTCAGGGTTGTTGTAAATAAAATAGAGCTTCTTTTTTGTCTCTTCCAGGTCATAAGACTCGGCTTTTCTCCACTGGTCTAAAGCGGCTAAAATCGTTCCGATAACAGAGGAAGTCTCACCTCCTTCAGTCACACAGATAACCACATCCCCTTTCTCGACCTTTCTGTCCTCAAGCTGAAGACGTCCTATAAGCAGCAGGTCTTCAAATCCTTCAAGGGAACTGATAAGGGCTCGGTCTCCACCGGTCATCTCTCCTATGAGCTGATCCTCGATGGAATCCCCAAGATGGAGTTGGATCTTTGACCAGATCCTTCTCTTTTTTCTGGCTTTTTGCCAGAAAGGGCGCCAGAAAGTGCTTTCCATCTGTTTGGCCAGACGGCCTGTGGCACCGCAGCCGTAGATGTATATTTTTTGCCTGGAGAGGAGAGCTTGTTCTATAGCCTGAACAGCTTGTTCCAAGGTTTCTTTTTCTCTGACCAGTGCTTTAAGTTTTTCCACAATATCTTCATCTACGGAGAAAAGTAGACGAAGGCCGCTCTCGCAGTCCTTCTGTATTCTTTCGCTTAAATCCCAGGTTTTTTTATGACGTTGTTCAGTAAGAAGTGTATGAAGCTGAAATTGAGTTTTATTCTGGACATAATCTATGGATTCAGAAGAAGGGCTGATCCTCAGAAGATTAAGGATGCTGGCCTTGGTTGTAGAGACTACTTGCGTTTCCTGTTGGCAGATGGAAAAAACCTGAAACCCCAGCAGGAGAGATACCAGTGCGAGGAGAAAGGCAAAGAAAATTAGGCGCGAGCTCATATTAAATCCTCCGTATGTATTCGAATATCATTCTGCAAATAGCTGCAGAAGATATTTAAATCATCTTAACCATATTGGTGGCTATCATCGAGAATATCGCCTTCCTGCCAATCCTTAATCCAGTCGCTTATACGGAAAATTTTCATTTTACCATCTGCTGTAGAGCAGATTACACGGTTAAGGCCGGCATTTATAATCATTTTCTTGCAGATATAACAGGGGAAAGCATCTATTGTTTTATCTTTTCCGAAAACATTGCCGTAAATATACATGTCTCCTCCCAGGAGGCTGACTCCAGCCCGGGCAGCGTTGATGATAGCGTTTTGTTCTGCATGGACGCTTCGGCAAAGCTCATAGCGCTGGCCGTGGGGTATTTTCAACTTATCCCTGAGGCAGAAGCCGTGTTCGAGGCTGTCCTTGGTTTTCCTTGGGGCCCCCACGTATCCTGTGGAGATGATCTGGTCATCACGGATGATGATGGCCCCTATGGATCGACGCCAGCAGGTGCTGCGCCGTCCAACTTCTTCTGCGATCCCCAAATAGTATTCGTCTTTGGAAATTCTTTTCTTTTTCACAACAATTCCTCCAGTTTTCGGTGCAAATCTTTGAGGGAACCATCATTGATCACGAGGAAATCTGCCATCTTCATGCAGTTATGAAGCTGCTGTCCTTTTTCAAGGTCTGTCATCTCTTCTGCCTCTTTTTTTATAAACTCCTCAAGAGTTGAGGCTGACTCCGCTCTTCCTCTCTGTTTCGCTCTCTCATATCTTAAATCCACAGGCGCATCAACGGCCAGGAGGATAAAGTTTTTTTGAGCTCTCAAGTATTCAACTTCTCTGGGATTACGAATGCTGTCTATTACAGATTTATCCTTAACCTTTTCCATAACAAGCCTAGCCAGGATATCATGACCGCCTTTTTCTCTCAACTCGTTTCCCATTTTTATCAAGTTGTCCCTGGTCTCTTCTTTTCCAATTTTTCGGAGTTCTTCACGAATCAGGTCGGAAAGAGAGAAATAGGTGTAGCCTTTTTTTTCAAAGAAAGAAGCCACCTCTCCTTTTCCAGCGCTGTTTGTGCCTGTTAAGCCTATAAGCTTTGCTTCTTTTTTCATTTTCTCAAGACTCTGGGGATACTTTTTATGAAATTAAGAATCGGACTTCCAGCCTTTATCAGCGACCAATAAGGTATGAGAGAAAAGGCGGCCTTAATTTTTTTAAAAAGCCGATCGTGATAAAAAAGGACAAAAGATTTATCCAGCACCTTTGGCCAGTTTGAGCTGTAGGGATACCACCATAGTTGGGTCTTTTTTTTAGCAAGGTCCAGACTGACATATTTGATATTCATAAGTTTCTGAAGGCCGAATTGTCCATGGGTCCGCCCTTTTCCGGTTTGCTTCACTCCTCCCCATATAGCTCCTGGCTCTATAAAAGAAAACATGTGATCGTTCACTGTTATGGTACCTGCTTCGATTCTCTCAGCCATCCAGGATGCCGTTTTCTTGCTTCTTGTCCAGATAGAAGCAGTCAAACCGAAGCGGGAATCGTTTGCCAGGGAAACAGCCTCCTCTGGTTCAGAAAAGGGCATGATGGGAAGGACTGGACCGAAGGTTTCATCCTGCATGACTTTCATCGAGTGGTTGACCTCCGAGAGAACGGTCGGTTGGAAAAAGTAACCAGGGAGGTTTTCTATCTTTTCTCCTCCCCACAGCACTTTAGCTCCTTTTCTTACTGCATCCCCTATCTGTTCTTCAACAACTTTTAGTTGACTGAGAGTGGCCATAGGCCCCAGGTCGACTTCAGGCTCCAGGGGATTACCCACCTTTAACTTTTTGGTGTGACTCAAAACTTTCTCGATAAATTCGTCTGCAATCTCTCGAGCAATATAGACCCTCTCAACAGAAGCGCAGCTTTGGCCAGTATTCATGAAAGCGCCCCAGACTGCTCCCCTGGATGCTCTTTCCAGATCTGCGTCCTTGAGAACGATCATGGGATCTTTTCCTCCCAGCTCCAGAACAATATTATGCAGATTTTGGCTGGCGAGCTCCATAATTCTTTTTCCCGTGGGAACGCTCCCGGTAAACATGACTGTCTCAACATCCTGGCTCAGTATTAAATCTTCTGCTTGTGCTACTTTGCAGTTGACGATATTCAACACGCCGGGAGGGAGACCGGCCTTTAATAAGATTTCGCCGATCAGAAGCCCCATTAAAGGCGTTGATGTCGACGGCCTGAAGACTACAGTGTTCCCTGCAGCAAGGGCAGCAATGATATCGTAAAAAGGAATCAGAAAAGGAAAATTCCAAGGGGAGATGACGAGTGTTACTCCTAATGGCTGGAAATGAAAGGAACTTTTTTTGTGGAAAAAAAGAACGACGTGATGTTTCGTCTTCTTCGACTTTAACGATTTCTTCAAATTCTTGCTGTAGTAGTCCAGGAGTTCGAGGACTCCCATGACTTCTCCTGATAAAGACTCTGGAAGGGGAGAGCCTTTTTCGAGGGTTAAAAGTCGGGCCGCCTCGCTGCTTCTCTGGAGAAGGATCTTTTTTGCCCTCTGGAAAATCTCTCTTTTTTTCTCGCAGGAAAGTCCTTTCCAGAGAGGATAAGCTCTCTTCGCTGCTTGAATCGCCTCCTGGCATTCTGCGGCAGAGGCGAGGCAGACTTCACCCACAGATTCCAGAGTGGCAGGGTTAAAGGATTTAATTTTCTCTTTGGTTTCCACCCGGTTGTTTTCGATTATGAGTCTTCCGTCCATGGATCTTACAACCTGCCTTTGATCAGTCTTTTGCACCAGGAAATAAAAAGGAAAAAATAGGCATCCATGATAAGATCAAACCTGAAAAGGGGATTGAGAATTCCAGCTTTTAAGAAGAACCAGAGGACGAGGTCTTTGTGCCTTGGCGGGCAGCCTCTGATCTTTCTTAGCTTTCGAGCTTTAACTTTTCCCTGGATTCCAGAACAGGTGCCGATAACCATCACTCGGGAAGCTGAGACATCCCCTGAATGCCGACCTATGACAACTGTCCACGGAGGAAGATTTTTCCAGAGTTCAGGCTTTCTGTCTTTAAACATGTATAGCCAGTCCAAGAAAATACCGTGACATCCGCCAGGGCAATAAGGTTCGCCAACAATTGTTTTTATATTGCAATCAACCTTGTCCACTTTAACCACCCCGAGGTCCCAATTTTTTGTTTTTTGCCTGATTTCTTCGAGGGATATATCCCCTTCGATTTCGATCTCATCGAGGCTGAGGGAGCCGTAGCCTCTTTCATGGGCAATGCGGAGATATTGAATGTGCTGAGGATCAAGGTGAAGGATATGAGAACAGACAACGTCGTGGGCAACAGGGTCTGTAGCCATCAGGATTATCCCTAAGTGCCTTCCGTGTTGAGTGAGTTGATTTCCTCCCAGGGAAATTTCAATAGCATCCGTGGCGATAAAATCCGGGAAACCTACTTCCAGGAGATCAACTATTTTCTTGTCCAGGTTAAAATTGTGATTCCACAATCTTTTTTTGTCCAGGAGGAGTCCCATGTTGAGCTTAACGGCCGCTGTCAGGCCCTGGCACAACACATTGCTCTTAAGTTTTGGTGCATAGACGAGAAAGTCATTATCCACAATTTCTCGGGCTGTGGTCACTTCCTGATGGATTTCTCCTTTTTGAAGGCGTACTGTTTTCTTTCTGGATTCCTCTATCGGAAGGAGCTTAATCCTGTATTTTTTTTTTAGATCGTAGTACCCAGCTCGTCTGAACATCCTGGTGGTAGGAAGCCCTGCTCCGGCTTTTTCAGCGAGAACGATTTTCGAATCATCTTTTTTCCCCTCCGTCAAGGCACCTAGGAGACCGTCGAGAAATTCTGGGCGGGTGAAGGCTGAAGGAGCGATCTTATGATGAGCCATGACCACATTAGGTTTGATGGTGATTTTTTCCTTTGTTTTCGAACTAAGGCCGAATTCGCTCAGGCCTTCCTGAACGATTTTTTTGATAATTTCTGGATTGTAATCGGGAGACCTGCGGATAATGACTTTCTCTTTTTTCCTCATTCTCTCATCTATCAATCATTCATTTACCCGGCTAAGTCTTCTTCGGCTTTTTTCCGTTCTTTCTTTCTCCTTTTTTCTGAAAAGAAGGCAATCAGAATACTCAAGCCGTAAAGGGCTAACATGGGGCCAGCGATGATACTTTGAGTGATCATGTCTGGAGTGGGAGTGATGATAGCAGCAATGATAAAAATAGCCAAGACTGCATACTTGAAATTTTTTACCATCCATCTGGAGGTAATAATTCCCATACGTGAGAGGAAGAAAACGAGAGTGGGTAATTCAAAAACCAGAGCGATCCCCAAGAGCACCCGGAGAGCCAGGCTGAAATATTGTTTAACGGTAATGACGGGCCGAAAGTCAGCTCCCATACCTATGAAAAATCGGCAGGCCCAGGGGAAGACCACAAGGTAGCCGAAGAGACCTCCCAGGATAAAAAAGAACGATGTTAAAAAAACAAAGGGAATAACATATTTTTTTTCTTTCTGGTAGAGGCCAGGGGCAGTAAACAACCAGAATTGAAGAAAAATAAAGGGTGAAGTGGCAAAAATTGCAGTCAAAAACGAGACCTTGATGTAGAGCATAAAGGGTTCGGTCAGTGATGTGAAAGCTAACATCTCCCCTTCAGGAAGGAACTGGGTGACCGGGACAGCCAGGATTCCGAAGATTTCCTTACTGAAAAACCAGGCTGGGATGACAGCGAGGATGATGACAATGAAGGAGAGAAATATCCTTTTTCTGAGGTCTTCGAGATGTTCGAGGAAGGTCATACGGTCAGGAGTCTTTTTTCCCTTCCTCATTTCCTTCAATATCCTTTTTAAACTCTTCCTTTATGTCTCTAAACTCGTCAACTTGGATCTCTTCTTCAATCTTTTCTTTGATTTCGTCAGATGTCCTTCTGAATTCTCGGAGGGCTTTACCTATAGACCTTCCTACCTCAGGGAGTTTTTTGGGCCCAAAGATGAGAAGGGCAACGGCGAGAATGATGAATAATTCAGGGAGTCCTATGTTTCCGAACATTTCTTTCTTTTCTTTAGAGACCTGAAAGCTTATAAAAATATAGCCGTTCAACCGGATTAAGTCAAGTTAGCACCTCCAAATCCATGATTGAGAAAAAATGGTGAGAAAAAATGGGGCCAGGCCCCATTTTCTGCTGTTATGTCCTCAAGTTGAGAATGTCCTCTTTCTTACAAAATGGGGCCTGGCCCCATTTTTTCTTGAACATAGCAACCAGTTATCACGGAAAAAAGAGGCGTCCCTAACTCTACAAGAACTTTACAAGAACAAGAGGCTCTGGTAGTATTTGAGTGGACTGAAACAGGAATGAAAAGAAAAATATCTTTACTATTTGCTTTGATCTTTGTGCTCGTCCTTGTTCCTGCTCGGAATGAGGATATCTGGAGTTCATATTTTGAGAAAGTATCCTCCATTGCTTCCCTCATAGAAGAAAGCTATTTTCGGGACATTGACCAGGAGGAGCTTGCCTATTCCTCTATAAAAGGGATGCTTCAGACTTTGGATCCGCATTCTTATTTTCTTGATCCAAGTCATTTCTCTCGTTTGAGAGAAGAACACGTGGGGAAATATCACGGCCTGGGAATCCTAATCCAGAAGCAGGAACAGCGTTTGGTTGTAATCTCTCCTATAGAAGGAGGGCCTGCATACAGGTTGGGAATTCAGGCTGGAGATGTTATTTCTCATATCAGCGGCGAGAGCACAAAGCCAATAACGAGTTACGAAGCAATGCTAAAGTTAAGGGGCGTTAAGGGAACCAAGGTCAAGATAACAATTGTCCGCGAGGGGATGGAAAAGCCTTTTGAGATGACCATAGTGAGGGAGGAGATACCTCTTTACAGCGTTCCCTATTCCTTTCTGCTTCAAGACGAAATTGGATACATTTTCATCCGAAATTTTGGTGGAACCACGACCAAGGAATTTGAAGAAAAAATGGAGTCGTTAGTCAAGCAAGGAATGAAGAGCCTCATCCTTGATATGAGGACGAATGGTGGCGGCACTTTTATTCAATCAATAGAGATTTCGGATGAATTTCTATCAAGAGGCACTCTTATTGTTTCAATGAAAGGGAAGAAAAAGGAATACAATAGAGAATTCCGAGCTTTATACGACAATCAATATGAAAAAATTCCCCTTGTAATACTGATAAATCGAGGAAGTGCCAGCGCTCCTGAAATCGTAAGCGGAGCCATAAAGGATAACGACAGAGGTTTTATCGTGGGTGAAACCTCCTTTGGAAAAGGGCTGGTTCAGACAGTTCATCCCCTTTCTATGAATGCTGCGGTTGCCCTGACGACTGCAAAATATTTTACGCCGAGCGGCAGGTCAATCCAGAGAGATTATACTCACATTGAAGATTATAGGTTCACCACAAGAATCCAAGAAGCAGAAAGAGAAGTGAGGTATACTTCGGGAGGAAGAAAGGTCCTGGGCCAGGGAGGAATATCTCCTGATTATGAAGTGAAATTCTCTTTTCAGACTGTTACGGCACAGCTGCTGATTAAGGGAGCATTTTTCTCCTATGCTCAAAAGTTCTCGCATAATAATACTCCTCTGTCGAAAAGAATCAGCTTTCCCCCTAAAAGCCAGACACGGGTTAAAGATTCTGGCAGAAAAAAAGTTGTGGGAAGAGATTTTATCGTTGGTTCTCTGGTTATGAAAGATTTCAAGGACTATCTTCGGGTAAGTAAAATTGATTATGACTTAGATCAATTTGAAGAGGCGAAAGAAGAAATAAAAAGAGAACTGGAAAGAGAGATATTTTCTTCACTCTGGGGCATTGAGGAAGGAGTAAAGGTTTATCGGAGTAGCGATCCTGTTGTTTTAAAAGCTATAGACGTCTTACCCGAAGCTTCAACCCTCATAGAAAAATAAAATGGGGCCAAATAAAATGGGGCCAGGCCCCATTATTCCCACGTCTATTAATTGTTAGGCCGGATAAAACCCTATCACAGGCAACGCCGTACAGGATGAAGGGGCCATGTGATTCCGAAAATGATTCGTCTTGGAGGACGGTATGCAACGACGACTGGTAGCTAGAAAGAGAGTCACGATTTTCTTGGTCACAATGTTCTCTTTCACGGCGATCGTTCTGGTGATGATGTCCGTGAGCGATGTTTTCGAGGCCATGGGATTCTTTGCCCTCGGATGGTCACCAGCGGCCGCAGCGTTTGTGACCATCCTCGTTACCGGCGGCAAGTTGACTGACCTTGGATTCCGGAAATCGCGGCCTCGATTTCTATTGCTCAGCATCGGTCTTGCTTGGTTCCTTGTCGTAACCGTCTACGGAACGGCGTGGCTCACCGGACTCGGTGGTTTCTATGATCAGTCGTTCGTCACGAATGCTCGCGACACCTTCAACATCACCGCTGCTTCACCCCTTCAGGTCATCGCCATAAGTGGTGGCCTCTACGGGACGGTTGGCATTCTGTTCGCCAGTGTCCTAGCGCTCGGTGAAGAAATCGGATGGCGCGGTCTGCTGGTTCAAGAGCTCGCGAGGTTCAATTCGTTTACGAAAACGGCGCTCCTGAGTGGCGGCGTCTGGGCGCTATGGCATTTCCCGGTAATCTTGTTTTTTGGATACCACTCAAAGGCACCAGTTTGGTACGGCTTAGCGTGTGCCTCGACTGCTATGGTCTTGGTGAGCTTTCCATATGCTTGGTTGCGCCTGATGTCAGGTAGCGTTTGGACCGCCGCACTCTTGCATGGCGCCCACAACGTGCTGTTCCAAGAGATCTTCCATCCGTTGACCGTTGATACCGGTGCCACAGAATATGTCGTAGGCGAGTTCGGAGCCCTCGTGATACTCCCCGTGGCCTTCATCGTTTGGTTGGTTTGCCGCTACCGCGACCGAATTCCAAATCTTGCGTCAGAGGCGGACTAACAACTGGCTCAAGCGTGATTAAAATGGGGCCAGGCCCCATTTTCTAAAAAAAGGATTCTTCTTTTATTTACTTTTTTTTGTGAGATTTTTCTTGTAGGGGCTTGATTCATCAAGCCCACCTTTCTGATCTTAATAATTTATTAGTATGTTTGATAAATCAAACACCTACACAAATAAAAGGAATCCAAACACAGATTCCCTTTTTTCAAGACAATCTTGTGTTTAACACTCTTTAAAATATTGTTATAATGACAAATCAATAATTAGAGGAGGAGTAAGTGAAAATTGCCACAGCCTCGGATCACGCAGGGTATGAGCTTAAGAAGGGAATCACAGCCTATCTTTCAGAGAAAGGAATAAAACACGAGGATTTTGGCTGCGGTCCAGGTGAAAAGGTTGATTATGTTGATTATGCGGAGAAAGCCATTAAAAGGGTCTCTTCAGGTGAGTATGACCGGGCAATCCTTGTTTGCGGTACAGGCCTTGGAATGGCTATCGTCGCCAACAAGCACAAAGGGATAAGAGCAACTTCCTGTTTGGATGAATATACGGCAGAAATGAGCCGCAGACACAACGATTCAAACTGTCTTACTTTAGGAGGGAGGATTGTTCCCCTGGATGAGGCCTTAAGCGTTGTCCGGATATGGCTTGAAACAGAGTTTGAGGGTGAACGGCATCAAAGAAGAATCGATAAAATTATTGATATAGAAGAGAGAAATTTTAAATAAATAAGAGAGGAGTAAGAACAATGTCTTCATTTTATGAAAAAATCCAAAATTTATCTCAAAAGATAATAGAGAATAATAATTGGAGGCAGAGGGAATCTTTCAACCTCATTCCCTCTGAAACGACTCCTTCGACTCTGGTGAAGATGTGCGAGATATCTGATCCCTCTGGCCGTTATGCTGAACACAGGACTATGAAAGGAGAAGAAATCTATTTTTACCAGGGAATAGATTTCATAAGGGATGTTGAAGAGGAAGCACGGCGCGAGTTCCAGCGCTTCTTTGATTGCACAGAAGTGGAATTACGAACAATAAGCGGCCAGATGGCCAACGAAGTCGTATTCAAAGGTTTGGTCCGCTTTCTCAATCGCGACCGCCCTCAAGGACAGCCGACGCGGAAGATGAAGCTGGTCATGAATAATGCGCTGACAAAAGGAGGACATCTCAGCTCTCAGCCCATGGGAGCGCTTTTCAACTTCGTGCAGGAGAATCCAGAAACAGGAAAGGAAAATGTCATCAATTTTCCTGTTTTAAGCGAAAATCAGTACAAGCCTGACCTTGCCAAACTCGGAGAAATTTTAGACCGGCACAAGCCTGAGCTCATGGTGTTTGGCAAGAGCATGTTTCTCTACCAGGAGCCTGTCAAATTTGTTCATGATATTGTTAAAGACTGGGAGGTGCCGCCCGTTATCATGTTTGATATGGCTCATGTTTTGGGGATATATGGTGCTTTTCAGGCGCCCTTAAGCGAAGGGGCTAATGTTATAACCGGAAGCACTCATAAAACCTTTTTCGGTCCTCAGAGAGGGATAGTAGCAGGCAACTTTCCCAAAGGGAGTCCGCTTCGAAAATTATGGCTGGATATCAAAGGCCGTGCTTTTCCTGGTTCAACCAGCAACCATCATTTGGGAACGCTCCTTGCTCTGTTGATGGCTGTTTATGAAATGAATGAGTTTAAAGAAGAGTACCAGAAACAGGTCAGAGCCAATGCCAAAGCTTTTGCCCGGGCTTTGAAAGATACGAAAATTCAGGTAGAGGGAGATGAAAAAGATGGGTTTACAGAGACTCATCAAGTTGTTATCCGCATCAAAGCCCACGGCGACGGCCAGGAAATTGCCCGCCGTCTGGAAGAAAACAATATTGTAACCAATTATCAGGCGCTGCCAGATGATGAGACCTTTCTCAAAGCGAGTGGAATCCGAATGGGCGTCCAGGAAATGACCCGCTTCGGGATGAAAGAGAAAGATTTTGCCCAGCTTTCAGGTTTTATAGCAGATGTTATTATCAGGAACAAAAAGGTTAAGGAAGAGGTGAAAAAATATCGCGCCAACTTCCTCCAGATGAAGTACTGCCTTTCTCCCCAGGAAGCCCTCCCTATCGCAGCGAAAATAATTAAAAGCATCTTTCCCTACCCTGATTTTGCTGATTTGTTCATAGAAAACTTAGAGAAAAATATCTAAAAGGGAGAAAAAGGGGACAGGCTACTTTTTCTGATGTTCTATCCACGAGTAGCGACTACGGAGAAAAAGTAGCCTGTCCCCTTTTTCTCTTTTATTGACGGATAGAGCCTTTTTTGTCAGAATGATTCAAAAAATAACGAGAGAGTCAAGATGAAGATTTTAGTTATTGGTTCAGGCGGGAGAGAGCATGCCCTTGCCTGGAAAATATCCGAGAGCCCCCACCTTGAGAAACTCTTCTGCGCACCCGGAAATCCAGGCACGATGAGCATTGCTGAAAATGTCGCTATCGATTCCTCTGATATCAAGGGACTAACTGATTTTGCCGCACAGGAGAAAATTGGGTTGACAGTCGTAGGACCCGAGCTTCCTTTGACACAAGGCATAGTTGATGAGTTTGAAGAGAGAGGCTTAAAGATATTCGGGCCGAATAAAAACACCGCACAGCTCGAAGGAAGCAAAGTATTCGCCAAGCAATTTATGGAACGCCACAAAATACCAACCGCCAGGTCCAAGATCGCAGAGTCCCCGGAGGCGGCAGTAGAAATCTTGAATTCAGGAGAATTTTCTTTTCCTGTGGTTGTAAAGGCAGACGGATTGGCTGCGGGAAAGGGAGTCATAATCTGCAAAAACCTGAAAGAAGCAGAGGAAGTTGTCCGCCTAATCATGGTTGAGAGAAAATTCGGTGAGGCAGGAAGAAGAGTTCTCGTTGAAGAATGCTTGAGGGGAAAAGAGACTTCCTTCATAGTCCTATCAGATGGGAAAGAAGTAGTGCCGCTGGTCACGACCATGGACCATAAACCTGTTTATGATGGCGATAAGGGCCCGAATACAGGAGGAATGGGAGCAATTTCCCCTTCTCCTTTTATTGACAAAGAGCTATTTGCAGAAATAATGAGGTCCATTGTGCTCCCGACAGTGACCCACATGCGTGAAGAGGGAAGAAAATATAAGGGTGTTCTTTATGTAGGATTGATGCTGACAGAGGAGGGGCCTAAGGTGCTCGAGTACAACTGCCGTTTTGGAGACCCGGAGACTCAACCTCAGGTGTTGAGGATGGAGAGCGACCTTGTGGATATTCTCCTGGCCATAATAGGAGAAGATGCGCAAGGAAAGGAAATACAATGGAGCCCTAACGCTTCTGGCTGCGTGGTCTTGGCTTCAGGGGGTTATCCGCTTGCCTACGAGAAAGGAAAGCGCATTGAAGGCCTGAAGCGGGCCTCAGAGATACCGGGCATCGCTGTCTTCCATGCAGGCACAAAGTTCGAAGAGGGAGAATATTACACAAATGGTGGTAGAGTGATAGGTGTTTGTGCTTCAGAGGAAAATTTAGGTGAAACCATGGAAAAGATATACAATGCCATTTCCGGGATATCTTTTGAAGGCATGCATTTCCGGAGAGATATCGGTGCATTAAGGGAGGAAGAGGGATGAAAGTTACAATATTCTTAGGAAGTGATTCGGATTATGACGTTGTAAAGGATGCTCAGGCAATACTCAAAGAATTTAAAGTGCCGTTCGCCCTGGAGGTCACATCTGCCCACCGTTCTCCTGCCAGAACCCTCAAACTCATAAAAGATTATGAAGAGAAAGGAGTCGAGGTTTTCATCGCTGTCGCAGGTAAAGCTGCTCATTTAGCGGGCATTGTGGCTGCGCACACAGTCAAGCCTGTTATTGGAGTTCCGGTGGAGAGTTCTTCCTTAGATGGTCTCGATGCTCTTCTCTCCACAGTTCAGATGCCAAAAGGAGTGCCAGTGGCAACTATGGGCCTGGGCAAATCAGGCGCTTCAAACTCAGCCCTCCTGGCCATCCAGATCTTGAGCCTCAATGACTCTTCCCTTGTGAAAAAATTGGAGGAATATCGGGAGAAAATGGCCGCCCGGATTGAGGCTAAGTCAAAAAAAATTCAGCAGAAATCATGATATCCTTTTCGATTCAAACCTTTGGCTGCCGTTCGAATCAAGCTGAGGCTTTTTTATGGGCATATGAGTTTCAGAAGCACGGGCTGAAGTATGAAAAAGATTTTTCCCGAAGCGACTTAGTCGTAGTTAACTCCTGTACACTTACCAGTCGAGCGGACAGCGACGCAAGAAGTTTTATTAGAAAAGTTTCGCGCGTAAACCCAAAGGCAAGATTGATCGTTACCGGATGCTATGCCCAGCGTGCCCCTGAGGAATTGAGAGACATGCCCCAGGTCTCATGCCTTTTGCCCAACACAGAAAAGAAAAACTTAGAAGCAAAAGTCCTCTCTTTTGCTGGCCCGGGGAAGGAAGGGCCAATTTCACCTTTCCGTTCTCGCGCCTCTGTTAAAATTCAGGATGGGTGCAATTTCCGCTGCACTTTTTGTATCATTCCCAGCGTCAGGGGGAGAAGTGTAAGCTTTAAAAAGAGAGAAATCCTCGACCGAATCAAAGAATTCATAAGCCAGGGCTACAGGGAGATTGTTCTGACAGGAATTCATCTTTGTTCTTATGGTCTTGATCTTAACACCAGGAGCTCGCTGCTCGAGTTGCTCCAGGAAATAGAAAGCTTAAAAGGGCTCCGCAAATTAAGGTTGAGCTCTCTTGACCCTCGGTTTTTAAGCCCTTCTTTGATGGAGCACATCATAGAAAGCGGGAAAGTATGCCCTCATTTTCATCTTTCTTTACAGAGCGGATCCGATGATATACTGCATCGTATGGGTCGCAAGATAAAAATCGAGGATTACAAAAAAATTCTCACTTATTTGCGTGAGAAGTCTCCCCAGGCATCTTTGGGAGCAGACATTATCGTGGGATTCCCAGGAGAAACCGGGGAAGATTTCAGCCAGACTTACCGCTTCCTGGAACAGTCACCTCTGACCTATCTTCATGTATTCTCCTATTCTCCTCGCCCCGGGACTGCTGCTGCTTCCTGGCAGCAGGTTAACAGCAAGGTAAAGAAGGAGAGGGCGGGACTTTTAAGGGATTTATCCAGCAGGAAGAATACGAACTTTCGCCGGCTTTTTGTAGGGAAGGAATTCGAGGCAATTGTTATAAAAAAGGAAGAAGCCGGGGCTGAAGTTTTGACATCCAATTATTTTAAAGTTTTCGTTCCTTCCTGTCCTCACGATGAAAGAAACGAAGTAAGAGTGAAAATCAGAAAAGTAGATACTGGAAAAACAACAGGACAAATTGTCAATTTACTAAGCTCCTAAGAAATTATGTAGCCATCTCCAAAAAATATTTCTGGATTTCATTTAAATCCATATTTCCCATATTAAGTGTTAAATAAATGATACACATTTTTTGAAATGAGTGTGAATATCCCCTTGGATAATTTTGGCATGTTTAATGCTATTAATATCTATAGCGGATATTAATTGGAGGAAATCATGCCGAAATTCATGACCCGCAATGAAGATTGGTACATTATTTGCGTTACAAAATGGGGAATACGCGGTAATTCAAACTATTTGCCTTCTGATACGTATATTTGTTACGTAAGCGATTACTTAATTATGTTCGATCAAAGAACAAAATAAGGAATGAAGATGGTTATGTCAAAGAAAAAAATTATTATTGGATCAATTATAATCCTGGTAATTGGGGTAATGATTATTTTAATTTCGACGAGAAATAAAGGTGATCAAGGAATTTCGGTGGAAACTGCAAAAGTTGAACGACAAAAAATTGTGGAAACGGTTACTGCGACAGGAAGAATTCAGCCCAAAACAAAGGTCAAGATAAGCGCTGATGTTGCCGCGAAAATTACCGACTTGAATGTAAAAGAAGGTGAATGGGTTGAGAAGGGCAATTTTCTTGTTCAATTGGATCGGGAGCGTTTTTTAGCTGCAATGGAAAGCGCAGAAGCAAATTTGAAGGCAAGCGAGTCTAATGCTACGTTGGCAAAGGAAAATATGCTCAAAGCTGAAAAGGATTATGTTCGAATCAAAGAATTATTCGAACAAAATCTGGAAACCCAGGCAAATTTAGACCAAACTTATGCGGCTGACAGAGCGGAAAAAGCACGTTACAATTCTGCGTTACAGCAGGTAGAGCAGGCAAAGGCTGTACTTAAACAAGCAAAAGATGATCTGTCCAAGACCACTATCTATGCTCCAATGTCCGGAACTATCAGTGAACTCAACAAAGAAGTAGGTGAAATTGCTCTTGGTTCTCAATTTCAAGAAGATGTGATCATGATTATTTCCAAGCTTTCCGGAATGGAAACATTGGTGAATGTTGATGAGAACGATGTTGTTTCTGTGGCTGTGGGAGACAGTGCAACAATAGAAGTGGATGCATTGCCAGATCAAGTTTTCCATGGTGTAGTAAGCGAAATTGCCAGCAGTGCAACAATCACTGGATCAGGTACCATGGACCAAAAAACCGAATTTGAGGTTAAAATTTCTATCACCAATCCTGGCAGAGAGTTAAGACCTGGCATGACTGCAAGTAGTGATATTATTACAGAAACCAGGGAAGATGCGCTTGGTATCCCCATTCAATGTGTCACTGTTAGAACTCCGGAGCAGTTAAAAAAGAAAAAACCAAATGCTGGTGGTGTTGCTATTGATGACAGTTCATCCGAAGAAAATTACGTTCCAGATAAAGATGGCTTTGTAGAAGTGGTTTTTATCGTAGAAGATGGCATTGCTAAGGCAAAACAGGTGAAAACCGGCATCCAGAGTGAAACTCACATTGAAATTATCGAAGGATTATCTGAAGGTGAAAAAATTGTTACTGGAAGTTATCGTGCGATAAGTCAAACATTGCAAAATCAATCCCAGGTAGAAGTAAAAAAAGTGGATCAGCAAAAATAATATAGGTTTCTTTTATGCGATCAATTTATGAAAAAATTGAATCTTTTAAAATAGCTCTTTCAGCTATAAAGGAAAATAAAACCAGGGGCATCCTCACAGCGCTTGGAATCATTATCGGAATTTTAGCAGTTATTACAACAATGACAGTGGCAAACGGGTTGGGGAATAATTTTAAAGAAAGCATATCTGCTATTGGCTCCGATGTACTCTATGTGTCAAGAATGCCCTGGATCATCACCGGCAACTTTTTCGAGTATCGGAACCGGCCGAATTTAACATTCAAGCAGAGTGAAAAATTAGAGCGTAGTTTAAAAAGCTCCCGAGCGGTAAATCCATCAACCAGCACAATAAATAATGTTAAATACCGCTCCAATGTGCTGGAAGGGATTCCTATCATTGGAACGACTGAGGATCAGATTGTCGTTTCAACCTCACTGCCGGATTTTGGCAGGTTTTTGACTTCAGTCGATGTGCAGAATAAAAAATTTGCCTGTGTTATTGGCACTGAAATAAAAGATCATCTTTTTAAAGATATTGATCCGATAAACAAAAAGATGAAGATCGGTCGCTATAATTTCCGTGTAGTTGGCATTATGGAAAAACAGGGGAGCTCCGGTTTTTTTGGCGGACCTAATTTTGACAGGCAGATTTTTGTTCCAATCAGTACTTTTATGAAAGCGTTTGGCAGCAGAAACCGTCAATTTGATATCGCTGTGAAAGCTCCGAGTCAGGAATCCATGCAAGATTTCAGGTATGAAATTATTGGTGAAATGCGAAAAATAAGAAAATTGAAGCCAACTGAAAAGGATAATTTCTCCATAAATTCCATGGATACATTGATGAACGCTTATAATAATGTCATGGGTGTGGTGATTCTGATCGGTCTGGTGGTTACGAGTATATCCCTGTTTGTCGGCGGAATCGGGGTGATGAATATCATGTTCATTTCTGTGACGGAAAGAACCAGGGAGATCGGTATCCGAAAAGCGCTTGGTGCAAAACGAAGAGTAATTCTTTCACAATTTCTATTTGAAGCTTCTGCGATTTGTTTAACCGGGGGATTATTGGGATTAATAGTTTCTTTTGGTGTGACCTCTCTTATTAACAAGTTTGTGCTGCCGGCTGCTGTCTCAATGCCGATTGCAATTATAGCCTTACTGATTTCTATTCTTGTTGGTGTTTTGTCCGGGATCATCCCGGCGTTTAGAGCTTCCCGATTAAACCCAATTGAGGCATTGAGGTATGAGTAAAAAAATGTTTAAAGTGAACTAAAATTTCTGCAATAAGGCGAAAAAAAAGGATTAAAAATGTATATCCTTGAAGCATTTAAAATGGCAATTACAGCCATCATGTCTCATAAATTAAGATCTTTTCTTACTTTAATAGGAATTATCGCTGGCGTTGCTTCAATTATTGCCGTTATGACGGGCATTTCTGTAATTCAGACAACTATTGAGAAAGAAATAAGTGTCTTAGGTACCCAGACGTTTCAGGTGCAAAAATGGGCTGCAGCCGGTCCAATCAGTCAAGAAGAAATGCGAAAAATTATGAGAAGAAGACCGACTACGATTGAACATGCCAACGCGATCAGGGATAGAGTTAAAACAGTTGACCTGGTAGGTTCGGAATTGTGGAGTCAAAACATACACGTCGCAAAATACAGAGATATAGCAACAAATCCAAATCTGACCATTTGCGGCGGTACGCCGGAATATCCGGAGAACAATACACATTACGTTGAAATTGGATTAAATATCACCAACGAAGATGTAAAGATAGGTAGAAGTGTGGTGGTGCTTGGTCATGCTGTTGCCGAAAAACTATTTCCGTGGACTGATCCTCTGCAAAAAATAATAAAAATTGATGGCAGGAAATACCGGGTCATTGGCGTAATGGAAGAAAAGAAATCAGCATTTGGTGGTAATTTCGATAATTACCTGCTGATACCGATTACTAAATTTAAGCGAATATATGGAATGCGAGATAATCAGGGAAGAGATCGTTCTGTTAATATAACTGTTCGGGCAAAATCACCTGGCTTGCTTCAAGAAGCCATCACGGAAACACGGGCAGTAATGAGAATGGAAAGAGGTCTCAAACCACACGAGGAAGACGACTTTACCATTTTTACAAATGACAGTAACATTAAAATATTCAATGAGACCACGGCAGGAATAAAAGTCGGCGCTTTTGTCATTGGAATTGTTGCACTAATTGTTGCTGGAATCGGAATTATGAACATTATGTTCGTATCGGTTACGGAACGAACCAGGGAAATAGGAATCAGGAAGGCGTTAGGAGCGAAAAGAAAGAATATTCTGATGCAATTTCTGTTGGAAGCACTAATCCTGAGTAATATTGGAGGTGTTTTTGGTGTTGCAGTGGGATTTGGACTGGGTAATATTGTAAGTATGCTTACTAACTTTCCGGCTAATGTGCCGCTTCAGTGGGCAATTGTGGGAGTTGTATTTTGTACCAGCGTGGGACTCACTTTTGGCTTCTGGCCTGCATTTAGGGCATCAAAACTAGATCCGATTATCGCTTTGCGGTACGAATAATTTTAAATTCGAATTATAGATTTTAAATCTTGTTAGTTTTCTTCCTTATATAGAAATTAAAAAAGAATTGTCTTTAAAATGATACTCCCTGTTTCATTCTATTCCCGCCCGACCCTTAAAGTCCTGGAAGACCTGATCGGAATGGTCCTGGTCAGGAAGTCAGAAGATGGCTTGACCTCAGGAGTTATCGTAGAGGCTGAGGCTTATACGGGGGAAGATGATCCGCCCTCTTATGCCTTTAGAGGAAGAACGAAGAGAAGTGAAATAATGTACGGTCCGCCGGGCAGGGCGTTCGTCCACTTTACTTACGGTATGCATCATATGCTCAATCTGGTAACAGAAAGAGAAGAATTCCCGGCCGCAATTCTAATCCGGGCCCTCGAACCTCGTGAGGGGATTTCGTTGATGAAGAAAAGGCGAAAGACCGAGGAGCTTATTAACTTGTGCTCAGGACCAGCCAAGATATGCCAGGCTTTTGCTATAGACCGCTCTCTCCACGGTGTCTCGCTTTTTTCTTCAAGGTCTCCACTTTTCATTAAAGAGGGAGAGAAAAGACAGAAACAAGAGAGGAAAACGGCAGAAGAGAGGGGACAGAAGCGAGAGAGAAGAAAGGAAGGAGAAAAACCAGGGGAAGGAGAGAGCAGAAAGGAAGAAAGAAAAGGGCTAATCTGGACTTCAAGGATCGGAATTAAGGAAGGAAAGGAGCGGCTGTGGCGAGCCTGTCTTAAAGGGAGCCCTTTTATCTCAGTCAAATAAGAAGCCTTAACTCATAAATGTCTTTGCGGGCATAATACTCACAGAGTGTTGCTATAATCATCCGATATTTCTGTTCGAAAACGGACATTAACTGTTTATAAATGATACATGTATGTATCATAAGTGTCAGAAAATCCCAGGAAGATGAAATTGGCACGTTATTTGCTTCTAATATCAATATAACTTTAAATTAGTTAAAGTAACAAACATGGAATTCATTGAAATTTCGCAAAAACTCTCAAATAGCCAAAAAAAGGAGCAGATATGGTAATTCTCACCAAGCAAGAAGAATTATTCATGCTCGCCGTACTCCATCTCAGAGAGCCAGCCTACCTGGTCAACCTACGCAATTTTTTGCTTGAGCACACAGGCAAAGACTGGGCATTTGGTTCTTTGTATATCACCCTGGACAAGTTGAGAAAGAAAGGATTCGTGGAAACGTATACGGGCAAACCCAAACACACCCGAGGAGGCAAAGCAATCCAATATTACAGGCTGACGGAAGAAGGCCTCCGGGCTTTAGGTGAAGCCAAGAGACTCCATGATGTCATGTGGAAAGGATTTTCCTCTCCGCTCTCTAAGAGAACGGCTGCCAATGAAAAATAAACCAACGCCTCCCCGGCCGGCCTGGTGGTTCTTCCAGAGGTTTATCCCTCCAGAAGAGCGGAAATACCTGCGGGAGGCCATGCTGGAAGTCTTTGAGGAGCTTTACACCAATCACAGCAAAGGAGCGGCATGGCTGTGGTTCTGGGGTCAATTGTTTCGCTCCTTACCCGCTTTATTATCAAACTCTTTTTATTGGAGTGTTCAAATGATTAAAAATTATACGAAAATCACTTTAAGAAACCTCAAAAAGCATAAATTTTATTCATTTATTAACATCGCTGGCTTGGCCATCGGCATAGCGTGTTGTCTCATCATTTTTCTATGGGTTCAGAATGAGCTCGGTTATGACAGGTTCCACGAGAATGCGGGAGAGCTCTACAGGATTTTCCAGGAATCTCCTCAAGGAGAAAAGGTTTTCCGTTTCACGTCAACTCCTTCTGGCCTTGGACCGTTACTGAAAGAACAATACCCCGAGATCGTCCGTACAGCACGACACACTCCTACCCGTTGGGATATAGGAAGGGAGGAAATTCATTTTAGGGAAAGCGTAGCCCTGGTGGACGAATCCTTCCTTCAGATGTTCTCTTTCCCTTTGCTTGAGGGCACTCCTCAGGCTGCCCTGAAGGATCCCTATTCCATAGTCATTTCAGAAGAAATGAAGAAGAAGTATTTTGCCGGAGAAGACCCTGTGGGCAAGACTCTGCGTGTGGGAGAAAGCCTCGATTTGAATGTGACCGGTGTCCTTCAGGATATTCCCAAAGACTCTCATTTACAATTTGAGTGCCTTGTCCCGTTCAAATTACTCGGCGAATTCGGTTATAACATGGAAGACTGGGGAAATAACAATTACTGGACGTATATCCAGCTCACAGAAAACTCATCATCTCAAGAGGTGGAAGCGAAAATATCCGGTATAATCCAGGAACATGTCCCGAGATCGAGCTCAGTCCTCCATCTGCAGCCGCTTGTCAGGATTCATCTGTACGCCCTCGGTGGCGGTGGCCTAATAACCTACATTTACATCTTTTCGGGTATGGCTATCTTTATTCTCCTCATCGCCTGCATTAATTATATGAATCTCTCCACAGCCCGATCGGCGAACCGAGCCCGAGAAGTAGGCATAAGGCAGGTTGTGGGAGCGAACCGGATCCAGCTCATCAAGCAATTTATGGGAGAGTCCATTCTCTACGCTTTTATTGCCTTGATTATTGGCCTGACCATACTCCATTTAGCCCTCCCCATATCCAGTCAACTGGCAGGAAAACCGCTCAGGATGGACTATACAGTCAGCATCATTCTGGTCCTGATCGGGCTGACTCTCTTCACAGGCCTTCTCGCCGGCATCTATCCAGCATTTGTACTTTCCTCATTCCAGGCAATTCGCGCATTGAAAGGAGCTCTAAAATCCAGAGGCGGGCGTGCCCTTTTCAGGAAAATCCTGGTTGTCACCCAGTTCTCGCTCTCCATATTTTTGATTATCGGCACTCTGATTGTTTTCCGCCAGATGAATTTCATGATGAATATGGAATTGGGGTACGACAAGGAAAACATTCTCTGTGTGCCCATGAGGGGTCAACTCGCCAGAAACTATCAAGTATTCAAAACCAAGCTTCTGGAAAACCCGAGCATCATAGGCTTGGCCCGGGCCAATACTACGCCCGATATCAAACAAAGTTCCATTGCCGATTACGATATCACCTGGGATGGAAGAGAAGAGGGCGATAATTTTCCAGGCATCAACATTATGGGCGTCGATGCGGATTATCTGAAGACATTTAAAATGGAAATGGCCGAAGGACGGTTTTTTTCTGAGGAATTTCCGACAGATTCAACAGATAGCTGGGTGATTAACGAGGCCGCGGCTGCGGCCATGGGATTGGATTCCCCCCTGGGAACAGGAATCTATTGGGATGATAAAAAAGGGAAAATCATCGGCGTGATCAAGGATTTTCATTTCAGCTCTCTTCATGAGGAGATCGAACCTCTTTTAATGAGAATGAATCTGTGGATGGATAACATCCTCGTTCGCATTCGTTCCGATAACATCCCGGCGACCATCGGTTTTATGCAGAAGACTCTGAAAGACCTTCTCCCTCACTATACCTTTGAGTATGAATTTCTCGATACACGAATTGATAACCTCTACCGCGCAGAGCAACGTATGGAGAAGATTCTTATATTTTCGACAATTATTGCCATCTTCATCTCCTGCCTGGGACTGCTGGGTTTGGCTTCATTCACTGCTGAGCAAAGAACAAAAGAGATCGGGATCAGGAAAGTCCTGGGATCGACAGTTGGTGGTGTCGTGTTTCTTCTTTCCAAGGAATTCATAAAGTGGGTGCTTCTGGCCAACCTGATAGCCTGGCCTGCGGCTTATTTTGCCGTTCACAACTGGCTGCAGAATTTTGCTATCCGGACAAACATCGGATGGCCGATATTCCTGCTCTCCGGAAGCCTGGCTCTGGCCGTTTCACTTCTTACAGTCTGCTACCAGTCAATAAAGGCGGCCGTAGCGAACCCGGTGGATTCACTGCGGTATGAATGAAAATTGGGTGGCCCATCTGTTTTTCTAATTAGCGTGGTAATGGCTTTTTACAAAATGCAATCATAATTTTTATGTAGTCATCGGATTAAAATAAGGATAAAATAAAATCCGATGAAAAAAATAATCCTTCTTCCACCTGAAATATCCCAGAAAATTGCTGCCGGTGAGGTCATCGAGAGGCCTTTTTCTGTTGTCAAAGAGTTAGTGGAGAACTCTCTGGATGCCAATGCTTCAGAGATAAAAGTCGAGCTTCTTTCCGGAGGAAAAAAACTGGTAAGAGTTACGGACAATGGCCATGGAATGAGGCGAGAAGATGCCAGGCTGTGTTTTGAACGGCATTCAACCAGCAAGATTCAAAGTGTTGAAGACCTCAGCCTGATAGAAACCCTGGGTTTTAGAGGAGAGGCTCTGCCCAGTATTTCTGCTGTCTCCAGGGTTGTTTTAAAGACATCCGATGGCAAAGAGGAGAAAGGTACTCTGATTGAAAAAGAAGGAGAGAAGATAATCCAAACTTCAGATATCGCTTTTCCCCTGGGAACAGCCGTTGAGGTCAGAGATCTATTCTTTAATTTACCTGCAAGGGAGAAATTTCTCCGCACAGATAGATCTGAACTTAACTTGATCGTGAAATTCTTGACCTTTGTTTCCGTAGCCTACCCCGAAGTGAGGTTTTCTTTAATCCACGGAAAAAGGCAGGTCTTTGATTATCCACCCGTAAGCAGTCTCAAGGAAAGGATTTTTCAGGTTTTCGGGAAATCCCTTTTAGAACGACTCCTGGAGATTGATTACAGGGAAGATGATAGGCAGCTTTATGGATATGCCTCTCTCCCGCCAGCAGGGCATCGAGATAGAACCCTCCAGCTCTTTTATGTGAACAAAAGACCGGTAAGAGATCGAACTCTCCTGGCTGCCCTGAATCAAGCCTACAGAGGCTTTTTAGAAAAAGATAGCTATGCCGAAGCTTTCCTCTTTCTCTCCTATCCCTATACTGAGGTCGATATAAATGTCCATCCAGCCAAAGCAGAAGTCAGGTTTAAAGATTCCCGCCCTGTTTTTCAGCTTGTAAACCGGAGTATAGAGCAGGCCATTCTCAAGGAGAAGGGAGTAAAAAAGATCTATCCTACTAAAGAAGGAGAAATGGGTTTCAGGATGGAGGAAAAAAGGAGCTTCAGGATAGAAGAAGAAAGAGGCGCGCCTGCTTTTATGAGAGGCAAAGAACGGCAACGAGAATGGAAAGATTTGTTCACTCCCTTGGCAAAACAGGAAGAGACATACCCGCACGTCCTGGGTCAGTATCTGGATATGTATATAGTTGCCTGTTCTGAAGAGGGCATTATAATCGTCGATCAGCACAATGCCCATGAGAGGATTCTTTTTGAAAAATATGAAGAAATAGATAAAGAAAAGAAATGGCCTCGAAAATTAGCTCTTCTTCCTATTCTTTTCGAGTTCTCTCCATCCCAGCTGTTAAGTTTTGAAAATAATCAAGCCCTGCTGGAGGAAGCAGGATTCAGGGTGGAAGCCATGGGAGGGCAGAGTTTTGCTTTAAAAGAGTACCCTGATATATTTAAAGAAGAGGAAGCAAAGGATATATTTATATCTCTTCTTGAAGAAAAGAAGGGAGAGCAAATTGAGGATAAAAAAAAGAGACTGTTAGCCACATTAGCCTGTAAGACTGCTATAAAAGCAGGCCAGGTTTTATCGTTCGAAAAGATGAATTATCTGGTGGAAGAACTTTTCAAAACATCAAATTCATCACTCTGCCCTCATGGAAGGCCCATCATCGTCAAGATAGAGAGGAAGGAAATAGAGCGAGGTTTAAAAAGGAACTGAAATTGACAACTTTTCTCTGCTTTGCTAAGATTAACGGGGCCAAAAGCCAGGGCAAGAACGGGGACTGTCCCCATTTTTTTTATAAAATGGAGACTGTCCCCTTTATTTTGCTTGGAATACATGCTCGTTTTACAAGTCTCGGGGAGTAGCGTAGCCTGGTTAGCGCGCCTGCTTTGGGAGCAGGAGGTCGTCGGTTCGAATCCGATCTCCCCGATTAAAGCTTAAAACGGATAAAGCAGCAATCGGATATAGAAGCCGATTGAGATAGAAAAATATCAAAAATGCGCCTGTAGCTCAGTCAGGATAGAGCAGCTGCCTTCTAAGCAGCGGGTCGGAGGTTCGAGTCCTTCCAGGCGCGCCACCCTTTCCCCTTTTTTTTCAATAGTTTTCCTCAGAGTGCAGTTTAGCCATATTTAGTTATTTTGGGTAATTTTGAGCCCAAAGTGGCAAATGAGTGGCTAATCTCTACCCCATATTAATGGGATTTGAGTGGCAAATCAGAGTTGAATATTCAGATGTTGAAACTTGATTTATGATCGTCGGACGCACTGGACTCAAAATCCATCGGAACATTTCGTTCCATGTGGATTCGAATCCCTCCTCCGGCATACAATTTCCCTTGATAATTCCTAGGCCTTCCATTATCTTTATTTTCAGCATATTCCATTGAACTAATAATCATTTTTAGATAAGATAAGTAAAAACCGGGAAAATAACAAAGTAATAGTTTCCAGAACAAAATGAATACTAGAAAGAAAAAAAATATACTGCATATAATTCTTTCCATATTCGCGATGCTCATAGGGTTTGCCTTATTTGCTTTTATTATTTGGGGAGCGTACAGAGTTACTTCATATTTATTTCAAATATTTTCAACTCTTGAACCAGATATTGCAATTGCAATAATTGCAGGCTCGACTACCATAATCGCATCTACTCTAGCTATTGTTTTAGGGAGGTATTTTGAAGCAAAAAAAGAAAGAGAAGTTGCCCATCGTGATAAAAAGGTTATACTCTACGATGAGTTCTTAAAAAAACTATTTGACCTCTTCTTAGGCCATGAAGAAGATAGACCAAGACAAGAAGAGTTCGTTCCTTTTCTCAGGGATATACAGAGAAAAATCATACTGTGGTCTGGTCCTAAAGTTATAAAATCATATTCAAAGTGGCATAAGGAGCTAACATCACAACCTCAACGACCAAAAGCCAAGTCAATGATAAAAATGATAGACTTTTTCTTAGCCTTAAGAAATGACCTTGGGCATAGCAATAAAGGAATCAAACGTGAATATCTAGTGAGATTTATGCTAAAAAAACCTGACCTTTTTATGCGAATGTTTAGAGAAAAGCCAGAAGTTACGTTAGACGAAATTGCCGAGGCTGAGGAAAAACTGAATTAATTTAGCCGAATCACTTAAATTGAGTCATCTTAGGTCAATTTGTCCATACTGTGTCCACACAGATTTTAAGCAAGGTCTATTTCTGCATAAGTATATAGACTATCTGATTGTTAAGCAGAAGGTCGAGGTTTCAAATCCCATCGTCCGCTCCAGATAACCTCTTTATTTTTCAATAGATTTGCTCAGGGTATAGTTCTAGCTATAGTTTGTTATTTTAGGTTATTTTTGCCACAAAATAGCAAATGAGTGGAAAATCTGTGTTTAGCTTTTAGAAAGTAATGTCTTTATCGATAAAGATTATAGGTAAATAGAATCTTTAAGATGAAGTTTAGCTAAGATTTTTGTATAATATTCTCAAAACATACTTGTTGATGATGGACAAGAAAATATTAATAATAGGGGCAAGAGATTTTCCCAAAGTTGATTGTTTTCGCTGGGACGAGGAAAACCTTCCCAATATTGCTGATTATGACATAGTAATTTTGAATGTGGTTTCATTATTAAATTACAAAGCCAGAGCCAGCACTCAACCAAAAGTTAAAAATGGTTTAGAAATATTATTAAATTCTGGGGGATGTTTAATAGCAATTGGTTGTCCACTAAAAGATGTGGAGGTTCGGACTTTTCCGTTTGGGGATAAGGATATTGGTTCTCAAAGCAATTATGCGTGGTGCCCTTTTCAAATAGGGATAAAAAATGAATCTGGAGATACTGTTGAGTTTCAGGATGACACTTTTAAAGAATATTTTAAATATGTAAAGAAGTGGACATATTTTTTTGATTTGCGAGACAGCAATCTTTCAATAGATAACTCGGTGAATAATAGATATGGAAAGCTGCTTGCTGGAACAATCGTAAGGATTACTTCCAAAGGGAGAACTGGAGAGCTAGTTTTTTTACCTTGCCCAACTGAAATTTCAGACATTGAAGCAGTAAATTTTATTCTTGAAAAATTCTTCAGAGTTTATCAAAAAACTCCTCCACCTGATTGGACAAAATTAGTTGAAGTACCAGGTTTAAAAACTGTTCAAAAAAACATAGAAACAAATCTCCAAAAGATTAAACAATTATCTAAAAAAAATGAAAAATTTAGGGAAACAGAATCTGAATTAATTAGCTATAGAGAATTGCTTTATGAAACGGGGACTGCACTTGAATGGGTTGTGAGAAAGGTTTTTACAAAACTTGGATTTAAACCAAAACCACCTGTTTATAAAGAAGAATATATAATTGAGTACGATAAAAAAGTAGGGATTATTGAATGTAAGGGAAACGAAAAAAGCATAAAAAGAGATGATTTTCGACAGTTGTTTGAACAAACAAAGGAATATGAGTTAGTTGGCAAAGTTGAACATAAAGGTATCTTAATTGGGAATGCTTGGAGATTAAAGCCGCTTGAAGAAAGAGACAAGAGCGGTACTCCTATATTCCCAAAAGGCAAAGATGGAGTCACTGATATTGCCGCAAGACATGATATAGCTCTTGTATAAACAACAGATTTATTCAAAACATTTTGCAAATTTTTAGAAGGGAGAATAGAAGCTAACGGTATTATGAAAAAAATTTTTAGTGCAAAAGGGACAGTAAATTTTTACAAGTAATTTTATCTGAATATTACTTGAAAATTCAAATAGCTATTATAAAGAAAAAGTGAATGCAAATTACTAATATGGAAAGTTTGAATTTAGCTCTTGAAACGGTAAAAAATAAGCACGAATCAACTATTGCAAATATACGTAGTCTTGATATTAAATCTTCTATTATTTTAGCTCTCTTTGGAGTGTTGCTAATACCGTCACTAGAAATTCTTCAATGGACAGTTAGAATAAATTCTCAATATTTCTTGAAGTTGATTCCTATTTGTATAACATCAGCAGGGATTATTTTTTGTTTATTAACTATAGTGCCCCATAAGTATAAAACAACTCCAAGTTTGTCTTCTTTAAAGAATGCCTTAGAAAATAATATGGATGTGAATTTAATTAAAGCTCAATTATACTCAAATATATCTAGAGCAATTATTTTCAATAGAAAGATAGCAAAGAGGAAAGCAATTTTTAATGTTGTTTCTTCTTGGCTATCATTAATTGTCTTTTTATTAATAATTACATTATTTTTGCTGAAAGGAGTCATTGATGGTTGAAGAAAATGAAACAAAACCTAAGGATGAGCAAGAATCAGAGCCTGAGAAACCTATCATAATTCCAGAACCAAATGATGATTGGGATGACTTTCTAACGGAAGAAGCTCCACCACCAAAGGAGAAGAAAAAGAAGAAAAGAAGTTAATTCAGTAGGAAGCTAAAGAACTCAGCGCTGGAGTTACTCACAAAAAAGATTGAAGGGTGTACTTCATAGCTTTTAAATAAATTAAAATTTGATGACGGTGGGGATTGAAATGGAGATTATCGGGAAAAAAATTATTAAGAACGCTTTACAAGAAATTAAATTAGATATTCAGAAAGCTAGAGAAAATGCAAAAATTCCATTTGTTAAGGCAGGAATAGACGGTACAAATTTTAGTGAGGGAAAAATACAAGGAATAAAAGAAGCAGAAAACATAATAAAAAGAGGTCTGGATAAGATAGAAACTCAAACATGCCATCTTTTTTTTAGCAGAGCTGATTTTAAACCAGAAGGAATAGAACATCTTTGGAGAAACCTTGCTATTGAAGAGGATAAGAAGAACTACTTTGAAAAAATATGTCTAAATATTGTTGGGGTGAAAGTTTATCTTAAATTTCCTGAGAAGGAAGAAATGTTAGTCTGCATCACTTCAGAAGATGGAAGTTTGAAAGTTATTGGGATTGTTGATTAAGAATAGATCATGTTTATCTTATAAATTTTGGATTAAATAAGACAGATACGAAAAAAATAGAAAATAATATTGTGAGCCAAGCGGAAGCCAAAAACCTTAGAACCTTGGCATTCCTAGATTGACAAAAGACGCTGAGCGAGATCAGGTCCTCATAGCTAAAGAGGAGTAAGGAAAAAAGTGAATTTTTAAGTAAAGGGTAAAAATGAATTTTGAAGAGAAGCTGAAGTCTCAGAGAATAATAATTGCTATTGCTTTGATATTGATGTCCTTGATTTCATTTAATTTCGCGATACAAAGTACTCTCACAATTATTTCTTTTATTATAGGTCTTGCTTTTTTAGGGATGGCGTTTTTTCTCTTGTTTGGATTAAAGAAGAAACGTTGAGGCGATTGGAAGCCAAAAACCCTAAAGCCTTGGCTTCCCTGGATTGAAAAAGGACGCTGAACGAGTTAGAATTCTTATAAGTGGGGGCGAAATGAAAAGCAAAACTAAGGTCATTTCAATCGTTTTGTTTCTTTCACTCTTCATAATGCTTACTTCCTGTCAGAAACAAAATTCTGAATGGAAAGGGACAATAGAGGAAGAAGATGGAGTCATAGTCGTTAAGAATCCGAAAGAGCCGATGTATAGTGAAGATGTCTGTAGTATAAAAGAGGAACTATCCATTGGGGAAGCAGATGGGAGAGAAGAATATATGTTTTCTCAAATAATTGATGTGGGAATTGATGATGAGGAGAATATATATATTCTTGATTTTTTAGAAGCCCATATTAAGGTATTTAACAAAAGCGGTGAACACTTAAGAACTATAGGAAGAAGAGGTCAGGGTCCTGGGGAAATACAACGAGCAGTAAACATATATATCACGCCTTCGAATGAAATCCTTATCAATGACCGAGGTGCTCGATATTTTCATTTCTTTACATTAGGCGAGGAATATATAAGGTCAGTATATCAAAGCAGATTATCTCGTCCACGGGTTGATACACAAAATAACATAGTTGCGAGGTCTACTATTATGGATAGGGCTGAAGTCCGTTTTGTTTTAAAAAAATTTGATTCTGAACTAAATGAGCTATATACAATTTTTTCTTACAGAAGTGAAATCACTCCTAAAATTTATAATGTTTATCCTGCACAGTGTTTTTGGGATGTTAGACGTGATGATAGCATAGTTTGGGGATATGCTGATAAATATGAGTTTCATATCCTTGACAGGAGCGGACAAGTTATTCGAAAGATAATCAAAGATTATGAACCTGTAGAAATAACAGAAGAAGAAAAACAGAATTGGGTTAAGAATATTTTTGGAGATAACGGTGTTCCTCCAGACGTAAAGGTGAACTGGGATAAATATCATAATGCATTCCAGTTTTTGAACATTGATGATGTAGGGAGAATTTTCGTTCATACATATGAAAAGACAACTGAGGGAGGGAGTTATTATTATGATGTCTTTAATTCGGAAGGAAAATACATAACAAAAGTTCCCCTTAAAACCAGACCTCAGGTTTTCAAAAAGAGCAGGCTTTACACCATAGAAGAAGACGAGGAAGGATTTCAATTTGTTAAAAAATATAAAATAACTTGGAAATATTAACGGATTAGAAGCCAAATCCCCTAAAGCCCTAGCATCCCGATTCTGAAAAAGCCAGCTCTTGAATTTTATGTTTAACCAATGAAGCCTAGCCTCATATCTCAATAATCAATCCTCCCAGCTTCCCCTATCCCCAGGCGTAAGATTGCGTCGCATTACTATTATTATGTCGACCCGTAAGCTCTAGGTTATTGATTATCAAGAAATCAGAAAAATAAAGACATTTAAAAACAAGGAAATTAGCATAGTGAGGTCAAGATTTGATATTTATTGAAGTAGCAAAAGTTTGAATGTTCATGAAAAATGAACAATGCGAATTATTGAACATTATACTTTCTAAGGATATTTAATTCTTAAAGATTATGGCAAATATTCAAAAAATATTGACATTTGTACATTATTTTGTTATGTTCACAAATATTGTACAACTAACATAATTGTACATACAGAGGAGTGTGATTATCAATGAACATGAAAATTATAGAGAAGGAGATTTTGAATGGAGCGCTACAAAAGTTTCGTGAAAATACAAGACTTGCTGTTGAGATAGTTGAGATTGAGGGGAAGGCAGTTAATGCAGGCCACATTCATGACGCAATAATCAAAATTAAATGGAAAGATTTGGATTACTTTTTTGCGGTTGAAGTTAAAAACATTATCGCGCGGGCGACACTTGGAGGAGCTATACAGAAGTTTCATTTATTTAAGGAAAAAGGGATGCTCGTTGCAAGGTATATTACTCCTCAAATGGCAGACGAGCTAAAAAAAATGGACATTCCTTTCATCGATGTCACTGGAAATGCATATATAAATGAACCACCTTTGCTGATATTTATAAAAGGGAATAAGCCTACTGATAAATATCACTTAGAACAGCCAGCGCGCACTTTTCGACCGGCAGGACTACAAGTTATTTTTGCACTTTTGTGTAATCCAGGACTGGAAACTGCTCCTTTAAGAGAAATAGCTAATAAAGCAACTGTTGCCTTAGGAACAGTCGGCTGGGTAATGTATGATCTAAGGAGAACGAATTATCTGATAGAGCTACATCCACGAAATCGACGATTGATTCGCAAAGAAAATTTGTTGAATAGATGGGCTGCTGCATATCCTGAGCAATTGCGACGGAAAAAGACGTTAGGTCGCTTTCGTGCAGATAAGCAGGATTGGCAGAAATATGCCCAACTAAAAGATATTAAAGGTCTGTGGGGTGGCGAATTTGCTGCAAATATATTGACAAAATATCTGAAGCCACAAATTTATACGATTTATGCAAAACTCCCTATTGGTAGGTTTCTGCTGAGAAACAAGCTTAAGAAGGACATCAATGGAGATATAGAAATTCTCAATATATTTTGGGAGTTTGGACCTAAACGGCTAAATAAGGGATTAGTGCCTCCCCTCTTGATTTACGCGGACCTTCTTGCAACGGGTGATGCCCGAAATATTGAAACTGCGAGGATTATTTATGAAAGGGAGCTTACTGGACATATCGGGGAAGATTGATAGAGTAAGACTGCTAGCTTTGGAGAAAGTTACCAAGATAGCAGAATCTCTAGGCATCCCAATCTTTATGATAGGTGCTGCAGCTAGGGATTTGATACTCACGAATGGCCATAACATACCTACTATCAGAGCTACCCTTGATATTGATTTTGGCGTCCAAGTTCCGAGTTGGGATGAATATTTGAAACTTAAACAAGGCTTAGTTAAGACGGGTGAATTTACTGAAGCTGATGATGTCCAAAGGTTGATGTTTCAAAACAGTCTAAGAATAGATTTAATTCCATTCGGACCGATTGCAGATAAAACTCATACTATTAAATGGCCGCCCGATCAGGAGATAATGATGAGTATTCTTGGCTTCGAGGAAGCGTTCCGTCATTCACAAACTATTAGACTAAGTTCAAATCCTAACCTTGATATAAAAATAGTAACACTAGCTGGATTAGCGGCTATGAAAATAATCTCTTGGAAAGATAGATACCCAGAACGCGATAGAGATGCAATCGATCTAGCATTAATTATTCGAAATTATACAGAGGCAGGAAATTTTGAGCGCATTTTTAATGAAGCATCAGACTTAGCAGACTCTGAAGATTTTGATTCTGTAACTGTTGGAGCGAGATTATTGGGTCGAGATATTGCTGTGGTTCTTTCAACTGATGCCATGGCCGTAGTTTTGGAAATATTGAATAATGAAACAGGAAAACAAGATCGTTATAGACTTATAGAAGATATGATGCGGAGTGATGTATTGATTAGCGATGATTTTGAAGATGTGCTCAGGTGGCTTGAGGAAGTGAAAACAGGAATCTTAGAGGGGATTTAAGTGGAACTAATGAATAATGAATCTTTTGAGATGATGGAATTTTTAATGCAAAATGCGCATATCTAACGTAATTCATAAAATCTGCGTCGCCTAACTTCATGTAAACTCATAAACTCTGTGCTGTAGATATCAGTAAATAAGAAGAATAACGACATTTAAGAGCCCATCCCATAGATAATTATATGAAAGCGGGGGGCTGTCTTGATACTTCCGCAATTTTTCCGTGGAAAAAGGATTCTCTGCTTCTTGGGCTTTATTTTACTGACGGGCCACCCCATAAACAACTTGACATTTTTTTATCTGGATGATATACATGTATTACGTTTAGGAGGAAAAAATGCTTGCCATAAGGCTTCCAGACGAGATTGAAAAACGTCTTGAGAAATTAGCAAAAAAAACCGGGCGAACAAAAAGTTATTATGTTCGTCAGGCAATCCTTGAATATCTGGAAGACATGGAGGATTATTATCTTGCTGAGGAGCGGTTGAAATCCTTTAATGAGGCTAAAACTATTCCTCTTGAAGAAATAATGAAGCGATATGGCCTGGAAGATTGAATTTTTGCCTGAAGCAGAAAAAGATCTGAGGGAAATAGACCCTCCAGTTGTCCAACGTATTTTAAGGTTCTTGTATGAAAGAGTAAGACTTCTGGAAGATCCGCGAAAGATCGGAGAAGCTTTGAAAGGCCCTAAACTTGGAAAATATTGGAAGTACAGGGTTGGCGATTATCGGATAATCTGCCAGATAAGAGAGACAGAGATAACCATTCTTGTGGTGAGAGTAGGACAACGAAAAAATGTCTATCGTTGATTCACAGACCAGTCAAAAATTTTCCTATAGGGGAGAGGCTCGTAAAATACTCACTCATAACGAAGCGCAGGTAGATGCAGAGACCGGAGAGGTTATCCAAAAAAAGAAGTCTTGGTGGGCATTCTTGGTATCAGAGTAACCACAATATTTAAAAAACAAGTGCAACCAGGCAGTTTTGGTCTATTTTGTCATGTTTTCGTCCCTGATACGTCCCCAGAATTAAAATGGATTCTCTTCATAAGTGCCAGTTCTTTTCAGTATAAGGAGTCTTATTCTATTTTCATTCATTCCGCAAAGAGTACACCGGATTTGCTGCTGCGGCTTTTATGGATTGGTAACTAACTATAAGCATGGCAATAATCAAGGCCAGCGCTGCTGAAAGGATAAACGTCCACAGCCTGATGCTGGTCCGATAAGCAAAGCTCTGGAGCCACATGTGCATCACAAAATACGCAACCGGCCATGCAATCACATTTGCCAGCAATACCCATTTTGTGAATTCCTTAGACAGCATGGCTGTAATCCCCAAAATTGAGGCTCCCAACACTTTCCGGATACCGATTTCTTTGGTCTTCTGCTCAGCGACAAAAGCAGCCAGGCCATACAGGCCGAGACAGGCGATAAAGATGGCAAGGCAAGTGAAATAACCGAAGATCTTTCCTAGACGTTGTTCATCCCAGTAAAGTCTGTCAAAATCCTCATCCAGAAAATGGTAATCGAATGGGTATTCAGGATTAATCCTGTTCCATACACCCTCCAAATACTTTATGGCTGATACATAATTCTCAGATGGAATTCGTGTGATGATATAGGTATAGGGCATAGCCTTAGGAGTTAAAATTAGTGGTTTTATTTCCGTGCGAAGAGGCTTGAAATTGAAGTCCTTGACGACTCCGATAATCTTTCCTTCCATATCCCACATACTAAATCTTTTCCCGACGGGATCATTTAAACTCATTTCGTTTATCGCTGTCTCGTTCAGGATGAAATTCGAAGTATCAGAAATGATTTCTCTTGAGAAATTTCTACCCTGAGCCATTTCCATCCGGAAGGTTTCAATAAAGTCAAAATCAACAGACGCATAATTGTATACAGCATCAAGTTTTGGATCTTTTCCTTCCCAATCCAATCCTCCGGCACCGGTGTCCAAAAAAGACGGTAATGCATTGCTGGCTGTGATATTCAAGACATTGGGACTTTGCACTATTTCATTCTTTAAAAGCTGGTATTTATTTTGAGTCTCGCCCTGGAGCGGGAGATAGATGAGATTTTCTTTGTTATAGCCTAAGTCCCTTTTGCGAATGTATTCGAGCTGGGAATATATGACAACCGTCCCGATGATGAAAATTATGGAAAGCGAAAATTGGGCAACGACCAGCGCTCTTCGAAACAGCGGTCTCTTCGAACCTGAGCTTAACGATCCTTTTATAATCCCAATTGTCCTGAATGAAGAAAGAAACAGGGCTGGATAAATGGCTGATAAACATCCGGTTAAGACGGTTATGCCAAGCAGTTCCAATAACAGGGATAGATCAAAGGAATCTGTAAAAGATAATGGTTTTCCTGAAAGGGTGTTAAAAGCAGGAAGAAATAGAAAAGCTAGGAGAACAGCCACTCCAGACGAAACCAATGATAACATGAGAGATTCACCAAAAAACTGTTTGACAATATCTCCTTTCTGGGCTCCAACGACTTTTCTCATCCCAATCTCTTTTGATCTCTTACTTGAGTAAGCCGTGGTCAGGTTCATGAAATTGATGCAGGCTATCATCAAGACGACAAAAGCGATGATCGAAAAAATGGTCAAATATTTGACAACTGTATTGCTGCCATTAATTGGAAACAGATAAATCTTGTAAAGAGGTTGCATCATTAACATCCACCTGGTACCTGATTTAACCTCCTTCAAAAAACCGGAGATCTTCTGTTCAACATCCAGATTGGACGATGATTCCTGGAGAAGCACATAGGTGTGTACGTACGTTGCCCCCCAGGAATTAAGGCCACTGGCATCCCACTCTTGTCGAAGTCTTTCTCTGTCTAAATTCTCTAAAATTGCGCTCGGTACCAAGAAATCAAACTGAATATGGGAATTGGATGGCAAGTTTTTCATCACGCCAGTGACAATGAAATCTCTTTTAACATTTACGGACATAGTTTTTCCGATGGGATCCTTATTGCCAAAATATTTTTGTGCCATATCTTCAGTGATGACAATAGAATTGGTACTGGATAATGCTGTTTCAGGATTGCCGCTTACGAGAGGAAATGTAAACATCTCGAAAAATGAAGGATCTGTAAAGTAAAATCGATCTTCATTAAAGGCATGAGATCCATAACTAACCAGGACCTTAGCCTCAAAAATTCTGGTTGCATTCACAATGTCCGGGTAACTTTCTTTTAAGGCGGGTGCTAAAGGAAATTGAGTGTGTGAAAACGGTTCGATTCTGCCATTAGACCGATGTGACTCGATGGTAACTTTGAAAATCCGCTCTCCCTTTTCGTGAAACCGGTCGAAACTCAATTCATTGCGGATCCACATCAGGATCAGGATGCAGCAGGCCAAACCCACAGCAAGTCCGGTGATGTTGATAAATGAATATCCCTTATACCGTTTTATGATTCTCAATGCGATTTTTAGATAGTTTTTAAACATTTCAAAACTCCAATAAATAGTTGTTAGGATAAATAACGGCAGGGGCTGAAAAATTTGCCAGGCATACCACATATCCGCCCTGAATTGACTCTTTTCCATTAGGATCATACGGTATTCTTCTTCCGTGTCGCCTAGGATGCCGATTTTTCTTGAGGAGGAAAGGATGCTGAGAATTCTTTCAGCGAATTTTGGAGGTTTTGTTCTTTTCATCTGCCGGTCTTCACGTCCCAGGTCAGCTCTGCATATCCATTCCATATTTTTTGTTGCATCTCAAAGGCATGTTTTAGAGCCAGGTTTCCCTCAGATGTGAGAGCATAATAGATTCGACTCCGGCCTCCCCGTTCAGGTTTGGATTCCCCTGTGAAACGTTTGACATATCCCTTTTTGGTTAGTTGTTCCAGGATAAAATAGAGTGTGCCGTAGGGTAGGGCTTTGCCTGTGTTTTTTTGGATGTGTCGTTTGATGGCCACTCCGTAGGCAATGTCTTTAAGCTGCAGGATGGTTAAAAGCAGTGTTTCTTCAGCTTTGGTCAGTTCTTTCATATAAAATCCTTTTTCGTAAGATTACAAGAAACTTGTAGATATTCATATTATTTAGACGAGTTAATAGCAAAAAAGGTTGCTTTATTTATTTTTAAAATTTTAGGAATGGATATTTGATATTCTCTGGTGTTCCCACATGCCTTGGATTTAAAATCCCTCGCAGGTTCGCCCACGTGCCGGGTCTAGTCCAGCCCTCGTCCTTCTGCAATTTTTCTGCGGGAATAGGTCTGAAAATGGCGCCTGTCCCCATTTCTCTAAACTTGACTTCACGGACACCTGAGAGTAAAATCTCCCCACAACCAAAATGGAGGAGATTAAGCTCCCCACGCTTCAGGATGTAAAAAAAGATGATATGTAAACATTGTCTCAAAGAAGTGACGCAATATGCTCCTCTTGGCTACTGTGCTCAGTGTGGCGTATGGTACAAAGCCGAAGGCGAAGAAATAAAGGGCGTATACATGCTCTGTTCTACAAAAAAAGACAATCCAGAAAAGTGCAATCTGGTAGTTCAAGGCCTGTTCATAGGGGCTGAAGAATTGCCAGAAAGTGGAGAAACACCTATTGCTACAACAAGAATGCCCAACGTTCGTAAAGCCGATAAGATCTGTGTCTCTTGTGCGGATAAACACTTTGTTTTGTAGCTTTTTAATTAGACCTTAGAGCGGTCAGATTCATGGCCGTTTTTTTTAAAACCAGCCTGTCCCCTTTTCCCAACTTGGTGTGAAAATGGGGCCTGTCCCCATTTCTCAACCTATTTCACAAAAGAAAACTATGGAATCTCAATTTTAAGGGTGGTTTTTGGCTTGTACGCATCCTCGACTGCGGTGAACTCTTTAGCCTTTTCAGGTGAGGGAATGAATGCAAAATTCACCTTTCATATCCTCTCTACTGATGATTGACAGTATGAGAGTACTCTGCAAGTATATGAGTTTGCGGTGACTAACCTGTGGATACTATTTGATGAAACTGTTTTTGGGAAGAAGAGAAAAATAACTTGCAGTGACCGTCTATTATCTATGAATTATTTGAGAGCTGTTTTAAGAAAGGCAAACTTGAAAAGAGTTGACAAATATTGTCAAATTGTTTATTTTAAGGGAATTCCATAAGGAGCAATAATGGGATCAAACCTTGGCGAACTTCTTATCCGGGAAAAAGTCATAAATCAAGACCAACTGAAGACTGCTTCTGATTATGAGAAGAAGAATAAAGTTTCTATCGGAAATGCTCTGGTAACCTTAGGTCATATTTCAGAAGAAGAAATGGCCCAGGCATTAAGCCGCCAGCTGGGATATCCTTATATTGACCTTAGTCAATTCGAAGTCTACCCCGATGTCATCAATCTTATCCCTGTGGACATCGCCAAAAAACACATGATTATGCCTATTCATAGAATTCGGTCTTTTTTAACGATGGCCATGGTCGACCCAACAGATTTGGATGTCATCGAAAATGTCAGGTTTCGTACGAGCTTGAGCATCCAGCCTGTTATCGCCTCAGAGTCCGGGATTAATGATGCCATAACCAAATACTACGGTGCTTCTGATTCCGTACGTGTTAAAGAAATACTGGACGAATTCGAGCATGATGATGGTGGAGCAGTAGACGTAGTTGAGGATGAAGGGGACGAGTATAGTATGGAAGAGCTTCTTCACTCCACAGAAGAGGCTCCTGTCATCACTCTTGTGAATACGATATTTATGGATGCCATAAGAAAAGGAGCCAGTGATGTCCATTTTGAGCCGTATGAGCGCTCCTTCCGAGTGAGATACCGCATTGACGGCGTACTTCATGAAATGATGGATCTAGCCATGAAGTTCAAAAACCCGGTGCTCTCACGGGTGAAGATCCTCTCTGCCATGGATATAGCAGAAAAGAGGTTGCCTCAGGACGGACGGATAAAAATGAGAGTAAAATGGGGGGAGAACAATCGCAAAGAAGTTGATATGAGAGTCTCTGCTATACCAACGATGTTTGGGGAGAAAATTGTTTCCCGTATTCTTGACCGCGAAATGTTGAAGTTAGATCTTACGAAATTAGGTTTTGAGAGGGAGTCTCTTGACGTTTTTGAGAAAGCTATCGCCAGACCCTGGGGAATTATTCTGGTTACTGGGCCTACAGGAAGCGGGAAGACAAATACTCTGTATTCCGCTATCTCCACTATAAACGCCCATGAAAAGAACATCATGACGGCTGAAGATCCTGTAGAGTTTTATATGCCTGGTATAAACCAGGTTAATATAAAGGAAGAAATTGGCTTAAATTTTGCCGCTTCTCTTAGATCTTTCTTAAGACAGGACCCTGATATCATGCTTGTCGGTGAGATGAGGGATTATGAGACTGTTGATATTGCTATAAAAGCCGCGCTAACTGGCCATCTTGTCTTTTCCACTGTTCATACCAACGATGCAGCAGGCACCATTGTCAGGCTTGTGAACATGGATATCGAGCCCTTTTTGATATCAGATTCTCTCGCTCTAATCGTAGCCCAAAGGCTCGTAAGACGTCTCTGCCAAAAATGCCGTGAAGAACAAGAGCTTGCTCCTGAAGCCCTTATTGACATCGGCTTTTCCCCAGAAGAAGCCAACAAAGTGTCCGTCTTTAAAAACAAGGGCTGTGCTGCTTGCAATGACACAGGCTTCAAGGGAAGGACCGGGCTTTTTGAAGTCATGGAAATAAATGATGCTATAAGAGATATTATTTTAAAAAAGGGACAACCCAGGGAAATAAAAGCGGTAGCTATGGAGCAGGGAATGGTTACCTTGCGTCAAAGCGGGTTGATTAAGATAAAAGAGGGAGTAACCTCAGTCGAGGAAGTCTTAAGAGAAACCGTAAAAGACGGGGAGAGAAAGGATGACAAAAACAATCCAGGAAATGCTTAAAATTGCCTCCGACAGGGACGCCAGTGATTTACACATAACAACCAGCATCCCCCCCAGAATCAGAGTCCATGGCAGATTGATCTCGCTCGACCATCCAGCTTTAACTGCTGTTGAAACCAAGAATCTTATCTACAGTTTATTAACAGATAAGCAGAAGAAAACGTTTGAAGAGAAACTGGAGCTTGATTTCTCCTTTGGTATAAAAGATGTGGGACGCTTTCGGGCGAATGTCTTCATGCAGAGAGGAGCAGTTGCAGCAGCCTTTCGGAGATTTCTTAGCCAGATGTGGAGCTTTCCTAAGTTGGGCGTTCCGCCGAGAGTTGCCCAGCTCTGCTATCTGCCCCGGGGATTGGTCTTGGTGACGGGGCCAACAGGCTGTGGGAAGTCAACAACTCTAGCTTGCATGATTGAACATATCAATGCAGAAAGAGGCGTTCATATAGTAACCATAGAAGATCCTATTGAATATTTTTTCGCTCCTGGTAAGTCCATGATCAACCAAAGGGAACTCGGTTCTGATACATTGTCTTACCCCAACGCCCTTCGTTCTGTTTTGAGAGAAGATCCAGATGTTGTTTTTGTCGGGGAAATGAGAGATTTACCAACTGTAGAATCCACCTTGCACGTGGCCGAAACCGGGCATCTCACTCTTTCAACCCTTCATACTAATTCAGCGTCTGAGACGGTTTCAAGGATTGTCGATATTTTCCCCGCTCAGTACCAGGCTCAAATAAGAATCACACTTTCCATGTGCTTGGAAGCGGTGTTGACTCAGGCCCTCTTGCCTCGAGCGGGAGGAATTGGAAGAGTTCTGGCCATGGAGATCCTCATCCCTAATGCAGCAATCAGGAATCTCATAAGAGAAAATAAGCTCCACCAGATATACTCCGCCATGCAAATGGGCCAAGAGAAATATGGGATGCTAACCTTTAACCAATCTTTAGCCAGCCTTTATAACAGAGGACAAATCACCCTCGAGACCGCCATGAGAGTCTCCTACAAACCGGAGGAATTGACAGAGATTATTGAAAGAGGAGGAGTACGCAAAGTGGCAACTGAAGGCTATTCTCCAGCTAATTCGAGAAAATAAAAGGAGGAATGAAATGGCTGTTTTTGTCTGGAAAGGTAAAAATCGTTATGGAGATGTTGTCGATGGAGAGCGTGTTGCTAAATCCCTCGCAGACTTGACAAGAACCCTGAAGAGAGAGCAGATAACCGTCTTTGATGTCTCAAAGAAAAAAGTTGAGATAAAGATCCCCTTTCTTAAAAGAGAAAAGGTCAATCTCAAAGAATTAGCGGTCTACAGCAGGCAAATTTCTGTTTTGGTAGACGCAGATCTTCCTTTGATTCAAAGCTTGACCATGCTGGCCGATCAGACAAAGAACATATATTTTAAAACTGTAATTCAAACCATCAGGAAAGATGTTGAGGCTGGTTCCACTTTAAATGAGGCCAAAAGGAAATATCCCAAGGTCTTTGATAACCTCTACTGCAATCTTGTGGCCTCAGGAGAGCAGAGCGGTTCGCTTGATGTTATGCTGCGGCGCTTAGCCGAGTATTTGGAAAGTGTTGTCAAGTTAAAGGCCCAGATCAAACAGGCAATGACATACCCTGTGGCTGTCTTGGTTTTTTCTATTGTAGTTACGATTTTCATGATGTGGAAGGTTGTTCCGGTCTTTTCTAATATTTTTATCGAGCTGGGAGCAGATATGCCCCTCCTTACAGTGATCGTTCTAATTATCAGTAATTTTGTCCAGAGCTATATATTGTTCATTTTTCTCGGGATTATAGGCTCTGTTTTTCTTTTCAGGTATTTTAAGAAAACAAGGACGGGAAGAAGGATCATTGATCAATCGATGCTTAAAATGCCTCTTTTTGGACCATTGTTCCGGAAGGTTGCCTTCTCTCGAATAACACGAACTTTAGCCACACTCCTTTCTGGAGGTGTGCCCATGCTGGAGAGTCTTAAAATCACCTCCACTACGGCTGGAAATGTTATCTTAGAAGATCGTATTATGGCGGCCCGAACCCTGGTCTCCGAGGGAGGAAATCTTACAGATGCCCTTAGAGAAAAAGCCTTTTTTCCATTAATGATAACTCAGATGGTAAGTGTGGGCGAAGCCACGGGAAATCTGGATTCAATGTTGGGCAAGGTAGCCGATTTTTATGATGATGAGGTTGAAACTGCAGTTGGGTCCCTTCTTTCTATATTGGAGCCCATTCTTCTTATCTTCATCGGAGGGTTAATCGGATCGATCGTTATTTCCATGTACCTGCCTGTCTTCAGTCTGATGCAACAGTTTTAAGGAGTAGAGAGGCAGAAGACAAAGATAACTTTCGCAAGACAGGGGGTCGAAAAGAATCAAGAAGAGCACCCAAAATGCAAAAAAGACAGGAAACTGAAGAGATAGATACAAAAAAAAAAGATATCTTCTGGCTAATTCTTCTTCGTTTAATCATAGTCACGTCTCTTGTAGTTTCAGCCGTTATAATTCAATACAGCACATCAGTCTTTCTCCCGCTTAATTCCTTTTACTACTTAGTCCTCTTGTTCTACGTTCTCTCTTTCATCTATTTCATTTTTTATATCTGGGGAAAATATCTCACCCTCCAGGCATACTTGCAAATATTTTTCGACCTCCTTTTGATTACGGCCCTTGTCTATATTTCTGGAGGATTACAAGGGTCTTTTTACTTCCTTTATATTCTTGGAATAATTGCAGCAAGCATCGTTCTTTCAAAGCGTGCTGCCTATCTGACCGCAGCCCTCTCTGCCATCTTTTTTGGTTATCTTGTGGTTTTGATGTACCGGAGAATCATTCCTTCTTTTGCTCCCGAGGAAATTCCGGAGATTTCTCTGGGTCTTGTTATAAACAATATTTTTATTGCCTGGAGTGCCTTTTTCCTCGTGGCCTTTTTAATGAATTACCTGACCGGGAGTTTACAGAAGACGAGGGACGAGCTTCGCCTGATTCAAAAAGAGCTTGAAGTAAAAAAACGGCTGGCAGTGGCTGGAGAGGTCTCAGCCCAACTGGCTCATGAAATCCGGAATCCCCTGGCAGCAATCTCAGGCTCTGTTCAGGTCCTGAAAGACGAATTAGGCCTGCGCGAAGAGCAAAAAGATCTGATGAATATCATCGTTAAAGAATCAGGGAGAGTTTCCCGATCCATTGAGCAATTCCTGAATTTAGCTTCCCCGGTCAAGCAAGCCTTCTCCTCTATCGATCTCTCAGCTATTTTAGAAGAAACCGTGGTCTTGCTTCAAAGCGGCGGCGAGCTAAACGGTGATTTTCGGGTCGAGGGGAACTTTAAATCAGTCCATGTTCGATATTTTGGAAGCGGCAGCCAGTTCAAGCAGCTTTTCTGGAATATCATTAAGAATTCGCTCAGAGCCATGCCCGATGGCGGGACGTTGACTGTTGATTTTAACCAGGAGAAAAAGGATGAAATCCAATTAAGGATGGCCGATACCGGAAAGGGCATGACCGAAGAAGAAAAAGAAAGGATTTTTGAACCTTTCTATTCTGGTTTTGAGGGTGGGCAGGGAATTGGGATGGCTGTTGTTCACCGGATTGTGGACGACTATAAAGGGGAAATCAAGATTGACTCTGAGCTTAATAAAGGAACAGAGGTCGTCATAACTCTTCCCCTGGGGGGACCTGGAAATCCACGAATACTGAAAAGTGTAAAGAAAAAGAAAGATGGAAAAAATACTCATAATTGACGATGAAAAGAGCGTTCTCGATATGCTCAACGTAGTCTTTAAAAAGGAAGGCTACAGAGTAAAGAAATCCCTTTCTGCCCAAAAAGCCCTTGAATTGATAGATGAAGAAGACTTTGACCTTATCCTCTCCGATATAAGGCTTCCCCAGATAAGCGGAATGGAGCTTCTCCGGAAGGTCAAAGAGAAAAAGCCCGGGATTCCTGTCATCATGATAACAGCTTACGGGACGATCAAGCAGGCGGTGGAGGCTTTTAAAGCAGGGGCCATAGATTATGTGGTGAAGCCTTTTGACGTGGAAGAGCTGAAAATCATTGTTTCTCAAGGACTGGAAAAGATAAGGCTTAAAGAAGAGAATATTCTTCTTAAAAAAGAACTCAAGGAGAAATACAGTTTCAAGAACATGGTAGGCAAGAGCAAGAAAATGAAGGAGATATACAGCTTGATTGAAAAGCTTGCAGCAACAGATTCCACCGTACTTATAACCGGAGAAAGCGGTACGGGAAAAGAGATGGCTGCCAGAGCGGTTCATCTTCTCAGCCAGCGCTGGGATAATCCGTTTGTCTCCCTAAACTGCGGCGCTCTTCCCGAAAATCTACTGGAGAGCGAGCTTTTTGGCCATGTGAAGGGGTCTTTTACAGGCGCAGTGGTTAATAAAAAAGGCATGTTCGAAGTGGCAGAGAAAGGAGTTTTATTTTTAGACGAGGTGGGAGAGATGTCTCCCTGGACTCAGGTGAAGCTCCTTGGGGCTATCCAGGATAAGAAAGTAAGAAGAGTGGGTGGGACTGAGGAAATTCCGGTTGATGTCCGGATCATAGCCGCTACCAATCAAAATTTAAAGAAGAAAATCGAGGAAGAGAAATTCAGGGAAGACCTCTTTTATCGCCTGAATGTCATTTCTTTTGAAATGCCCCCTTTAAGAGAGAAAAAAGAAGACCTGCCGCTCCTTGTCTCTCATTTCCTCAAGAAATACTGCAAGAAGATGGAAAAAAAGATAAAAAGAATTGTTCCCGAAGTGATGAATATCTTCGAATCCTACCCTTGGCCAGGGAATGTCAGGGAGCTCGAGAACCTTATAGAAAGAATCGTCGCCATTGAGGATAGGGGGACAATAACAGAAGATAGCCTTCCTGAAGAGCTTTTAAAACCCCGTAAAAAGCCAGAAACCAACCTCCTTTTTCAGCAGGGTTTTAACCTCAATTCACATCTTGATGAAATTGCCCAAGATTATATCAAAGAGGCTCGCCAGGCTGCGAACGGTAACCTCAAGGAAACAGCTTCTCTTCTTGGCGTCAGCTACCGCACATTGCGGTACCTCATCGATAAATACGGCTTAAAATCTTCCTGAAAAACTCCATAAGAAGGAAAATTAAAGGAAATAATGGAATTTTGCCTGATAGGTGACATATTTTGTCAAAAAAGAGACAAAAGATGTCATTTTGGAGTGAGAAAATTGAGATTTTAAATATAACTTAATTATTTTCAATAAGTTAATATTTTTTTTAATTTGGCACAGAAATTGCTAAATAAAGAGTGCACATTAAATAATGTCAAATTTAACATTTTCTGGCGGACTAGAACAATAAAGTCGCCAGAGCCAAGGAGGTTTTAATGTTAAAAAAAGTAAGAGGTTTTACACTGATTGAGCTGCTTATCGTTGTTGCTATCCTCGGAATTCTTGCCGCCCTTCTCATCCCCAACGCTATTACCGCCATTCAGAAAGCGAAGCAGAAAAGCACCATGAAGGACATCACCGTCATTTCCACAGCTGTCACAGATTATGTTACTGATAACGGAATCACTCCCACTCAAAATGGTACTTACACAGCCAGCTCTGCCTTTTATACCGGGCTTTCCCCCTTCTACGTCAAAGTTCTTCCCCTTACCGACCAGTGGGGTACTTTTTATAATGCTTACTGTGGAACTGCTGTAGATGGAAATTATGGAATTACTGGAGCAGCTGGAGATGATTTCGTAATTGCTTCCTATGGACGTGCTGGAGTCGCAGAAAGTTTTACCTTCAGTGCTGCCAACCCAGAAGCTGGGTTGTATGTGGTCAGCCAGTCAGATCATTTCAACCGTGATTTAGTAATGTGGAATGGTTCCTGGATTCGTGCGCCAAGGACTGCTGCAGCAGGTACCTAATTTCAAGCTAGCACTCGCTAAAGTGTTTTCCAAACTTGGAAGAGGGCGATACATCAAGCAGTGTATCGCCCTCTTCTTTTATCTAGTAACTAAATGGAGTATAATTTTATCTCTGGATTTGCTCCAAAAAGAGGATTCAAATGTTGAAAAAAGCAAGGGGTTTCACATTGGTTGAATTACTCATCGTTGTTGCTATCATCGGGATCCTCTCAGCGCTTGTCATCCCCAATGCCGTAGTCGCTATACAGAAAGCTCGACAAAAAGAAACTATGAAGCAAATTGTCCACCTGGCCACCGCCTGTGCAGATTATGTAACTACGGTTGGATACGCCCCTGATTCTGGAAATCAATCAGGCGCTCTTCAAGTCGACAGCAATTTCTTAAGTTCTATTTCCCCCATGTTTTTAAGAGTTTGCCCTATAAATGATCAATGGGGGAATCCTTTTCGAGTTTATACTGGCACAGCCGTAAGCTCGGTTTACGGTATTCCTGCAGAAGATATAGCTAGTGATGACTTTTTAATTGTATCCTTAGGACGAGACGGAGAGGATGGCGGAGATGAAAGCTTTACTTATAATGCCGCTAATCCTGCAGCCGGCATGTATCAGATAGAATCTATTGCGGATTTCGATAATGATTTGATCAATTTGAGTGGATCTTGGCTTCATGCTCCACGAATAATGTTTCGTGGCTCATGATTTAAATAATTTTTAGCCATGCAGTGCGGTACATTACCTAATGTGTCGCTTTTTTTTCGCCCTTCCATACTTAACTGATCCCCGCTCTCCCTTTATTCAAGGACTTATGTTATAATCTCAGCAACAAGGAATGCGAACAATTGTCCTCTTGATCATTTATACTCTTCTGACGATTCTTCTCATTCCCCTTCTTCTTTTCTGCTACCCGCTAAAGTTTGCTCAGCCTATTGTCTTGATCGCCAAGTGGGCTTTTTGGGTCGGGCAGAAAATATTGGGGATTCGCCTTGATGCTTCCGGAATTGAGAGAATAGATAAAAGAGTGCCCTATGTTTTTATGGCTAACCATCTGAGTTTAATCGACGGGCCTTTGCTTTTTATGCTCATTCCTCAATTTGTTAGAGTTCTCCTGAAAAAAGAAGCTTTCAGGATTCCTATTATCGGCCAGGCTATGAGGCAGGTGGGTTTTGTTTCTGTTGATAGAAAAGGTTTAAAGGGAGGAAAAAAGAGCATAGATCGAGCCACTCGCATGATAAAAGAGAAGGGCATATCCTTCCTGATATTTCCCGAAGGCACGAGGAGTCGAGACGGGAAACTCCAGCCATTCAAGCGGGGAGGATTCTTCCTGGCGGTCAACAGCCAGGTCCCCATATTTCCTGTGAGCATAAAGGGAAGCTACGCACTCATGCCCAAGGGTTCTTTTTTTGCAAAAAAAGGAACAGTGGGCGTGATATTTCATCCGCCAGTTTCTGTTCAGGGATTTGACAGGAACAACCTCTTTCAGCTTATGGGTAAAGTCAGAAGCGTCATACAGAGTGGATTAGATTGATAATTTTCAAGAAACTTTATTATTAGCCAGGAGGGAAGATGGATTATCAAAATGTTATCGAGGAATGGAGACAAATTGCCGAGGATTTTTTTGTAGCCAGGGGTGATCTTTTCGAAAAAGTTGCGAGCCTCACAGTCGAAAAGCTAAGAGCCGGCCATAAGATTCTGATTTTTGGGAACGGTGGGAGCGCTGCCCAGGCTCAACATTTTTCTGCAGAGCTTGTGAATAAATTTCTAAAGGAAAGGGCTCCTATTCGAGCGATATCCTTAACCACAGACACTTCTTCCCTCACGTCTATCGCCAATGATATATCTTACGACCATGTATTCAGCCGCCAGATAGAAGCCCTTGGGGATAAGAAGGATATTGCCCTGGGCCTTTCCACAAGTGGAAACTCACCCAATGTGATGAAGGCCATGAAAGTTGCTAAAGAGAGAGGATTGCTCACCGTGGCCTTCACCGGAAGAGGAGGAGGAAAGCTCAGCTCACTCGTTGATTATCTCCTTGACGTGTCTTCAGGGAGCACTCCCAGGATTCAGGAGGTTCATCTTCTCCTCCTTCATCTTTTAGCTCAGGAGATAGAAAAAAGGTTGGAATAAAATTCTTTACCGGGACCGCCAGAACCTCTCCCTGCGCGGTCTGGATTTGGATTCCCTGATAATGACAGGTTTCTCCTCCGCAGCCGGGCTTTCAGGCACAGCTTCCCTTTCTTCTTTTTCACTTTTGTCGATGCGGAAGGATCTCTCTGTTGCATAGAGAATTTCTTCTCTGAGTCCTTCAGAGGAAACTTCCTCCGTAAACTTCCGTCTGCCTGCCACTAAATCTTTGATATAGTGCTGAATCTGCTCCTCAGAGTAGAAGTTGCGGAGAGCGTATTCATCGAGGCTTTTTCCTTCGCAGACCCTTATTTCCTTGGTTCCCAGCAGTCCTTTCTCATAGTGGTTGGTTCCTCTTAAATCGCCCCTCTGGATTTGAGCCATAAGATTGATGGGAACACGGCTCACCTTACGCACCAATCTTTTTTTTGTTTGACCGTTTTCTTCATGAGTTTCGATAATCTCTCCAACCCCCCCTGTGTTGTACTGCATGAATTTAACTTTTTCTGGGTAGTTGCTAACCAGGGTCATGATTATTTCATAGAAGCGGTTGATTTTTTTAGCCCTGGGCCCGACGATGAAGGGATCGGTTCCGACGATGCGCACTGATTCACCGGCTTTGAGGGGCTGGCTGGCATAGCTGTGGGTGCTTTCTCCCCAGAGATAAGCAAGCACAGCTTGTTCTGGGGTCAACTGCTGGGCAAAACTCATTATCGTGTTCCTTCGGGTGATGAAAGCAAAGATAAGCCCGTCAAGTTCTTCAAGAGGAGGGAGGTTGATAGATTTAGAGTAGAGGCCAACTGTTTTTCCCTTTATCTTGACCTTGAGTTTATCGCGCCTCAGAACTGCCCTTCCGTTCGCTGTAAGAGTTTCATCGAGAAAATCGACTTCCCCATCGGCTTTGATCATGACGTTTTCAAACAGCGCAGATTTGTCGGTTAGAGCGTTGTACATCGCTTCCTGGCCTTCTTGTTCAACATCTGTTTTCACAAAGAAGTTGTTTTCTGTCCCCAGGGCAGATCCATCAGTCTTCAAGAAAACAATATCATCCTGGGTAACTATGGTCTTTTCGCCTTTATCATAATCAAGCCCGAGTTTGTGGCAGGACCAGGTGGATTTTCCCGTTGCTGTCAGGCCAAACAGAAATACTCCGTAGGTTTTGAGCTTGTTGTTGGAGTCTCTGACCGTAACCAGCTTTGTTCCGGCGTGAAGACCGAGCATGCCCAGCTCATCAGCAGACCACATAGCCTGGCGGAGAAAACCTTTTTTATCTTCTCCCAAGTAATCAGTCCCCAGAGCGATATTAATTTTTTCTTCAGGCAAAGCAAGAACTTGCTGCCGCAGAAGATGCTCTTCCGGAATATGAATCATGATGAACTCGGGGCCAGGACGCTTTCCTGGTTTGAACATGGTGTGTCCCCACATAAATCCGATGCGGTAGTTCACAAGATCTGCTTCGGAAACATAAAGATTGCAGATGGGGTTGTAGGAATCATTTTCTCCCATCTGTCTCCGGATGTGGTAGAAGGGAAGAGTTCGCAGAAGATGGAGCACCTTGTCCAGCTCCTTCGGTGCCCTGGCGATGAGAGTTTGCTGTTCTGCTGCGGGAGATGGAAGCTGGACTGCTTCACTCCCTAAGTAAACAGTTTTCGGAGCAATGCGGCTTGATATGGCTGCCCGCCAGCCGTAAGATCCGAACTTTGTTTTCACTCCTGTGGCTTTGGCTTTTGGCTCGAGCCATTTGAGGTCTACAGCTCTGATGTTCGGTCCCTTCAAGACTCGAAGGAGTTCCTCCTTAAATTTATTGTAGGCTTCCTGGTTAAATATTCCTTTGTTATTCATCGGAATTATGCATTTTCTTTTATTAATACAAACGCAATATATATTTTTACAATGTCAAGCGAAGAAATCTTCTTCGCTTGTCGCGATGACACTGGAATAATTGCATTTGCATTAGATTATTCTGTTTTTGGCTCTCCTGTCACAATTTTTTTGAGGTCATCGACTGAGGCCTTTCCGCTGTTAAAGAGGTAACAGGAAGTGCTCTCGAGAAGACGCTCGAAAAAATTCCTCTGGAGCTCCATCTTTTCAGGGGTTGTGAGCAAAAGATGGGGATTGAAAAAAGGCTGGCTTTTAGAGGGACTGAGACCGCGCGTTAATCCCAGACTCTGTCCAGACTCGAGAAGGCGCAGGGCATCCTCAACTTGGACCTCCACTACTGGAGGAGAGACAGTATCATAGCGGAGAATAAATACCCAGCGAAGAGAAGTGCGCTTAACGTGCTTTGTTGGTCCCTCGATCCAATAAGGATCAAGAAGAGCGTGGGAATCTTTGGAGGCTTTATAGCAATAGGGGGAGCCGCGGTCAAGACGGCAGTCGTCTATGCGAAGGCATTCGGCGTCCTGGCAGTCTTCCTTGAGCGTAATTACATTTTCACATTTACTTGAGTCGAAAAGAGGAGCTAAACGAGGATAGGATTCAACAGTGTTTGTCGGGAAAAAAAGCTTTCTTTCGACAGAATCAGCCAGGGCTGTGCCTCCTGCCAAGCGGACGAAGATGATGTCGTTGGAGTGCAAGCGGAGTCCTTTATCTTGAAGAAGAGCGAAGAAAAATTCAGTCTTTTTTGTTCCTTTTGGCCCGATCAGGGCGAGACCGCTTCCGTCAATATCAGCCGACATTCCCCGGATAGTGTGGACATTAAATAGCTTTTCGGAGACGTCCATGACAAGACCAAGAGCCAGACTGCGCAGAGAAACGTAATTGTCTGTGTTGACGAGCACGCCTGTGTTTGTTTCTGAGTTATAGAAAGAGTGCGGTTCGCGTCCTGTTATTCCGTCGACAGCATATATGATGCCATGGGGTTCCAGGTCTGCTTCAAGTTGAGCCGGGTACCAGTTTTCGATCCAGAAATCATTGAGGTGGGAGACATTTGTGCGCAGCTGAACAATGACGCCGTTGATGTTGGCGTTCCATTCAAAATAGTTTTCGTAGCTGAGATGGCTTTCCATTTCAGCGATCAGAGCATCCTTCATTTTGACAGAGATTGTGGAATCTACGGGCACTGATTTTTTTCTTCGTGTTATCGTATTGTCTAAAGATATGCGCTTGATTTTTTTGGCTGTCTTAAGGTTTGAGAGAGCCTCTGTGATCCTGTCCATACCTTTTTCCAGGTTTTCCATGGAAGTGGCGTATGAAATGCGGATATAATCATCGGCACCAAAGGAATCTCCTGGGACTATAGCTACTAAGGCCTCTTTTAGAAGATAATAAGCCATGCCGTAAGAGTTTCGAATCTGGACATTGTTGAATTCTTTATCATAATAAGAGGAGAGATTAGGAAAAAGATAAAATGCTCCCTGTGGTTTAAAACAGGAGAGATGAGGGATTCTCTGAAGCCTCATCAAGAGATAATTTCTCCGTCTCTGAAACTCAGATGTCATTTTGGAAACTTCATACTGGGGACCGGTCAAGGCTTCTAAACTCGCTTTTTGAGAGATCGAGCAGGCATTGGAGGTAGTGTGGCTCTGGATTTTGGCCATGCCATTGATTATTTCTGCGGGGCCGGCTGCATATCCAATTCGCCATCCTGTCATGGAGTAAGATTTTGAGACCCCGCTTATGATAGCTGTTTTCTTTTTTATTTCCTCTCCCAGGGAAGCGAAGCTAACAAAACGAAAGCCATCATAGACGATTTTTTCATAGATTTCATCAGCGATAACAAAGATATCTTCTTCCATTACTACGTCCGCCAGGGCTTCAAGATCGCGTTTCTCGTATGCTGCTCCTGTAGGATTGGAGGGATTGTTCAGTATCAAAGCCTTGGTGGCAGGGGAGATGGCAGACTTTAGCTGATCTGGCGTCAGAAGAAATCCATTTTCTTCCTTGGTAGGGATTATTACAACTTTGCCTTTAGCCAGTGAGACTGAATGGGGATAGGTTACCCAGTAGGGAGCCGGGATGATTACTTCTTCGCCTTCATCAATCAGCGCTTGAACAAGGTGGTAAAGCGCGCTCTTAGCTCCTGAAGAGACAATGATTTCATCCAGAGCATACGTGAGGCCAAAATCTTGTTTCAGGCGGTTTATAATCGCTTCTTTTAGCGCTGGAATTCCATCGTTTGCTGTATACTTGGTAAAATTTTGCTCAATGGCCTGGATACCAGCCGCTTTTACATTATCAGGAGTGGGAAAGTCTGGCTCTCCCACACTGAGGTCAACAACGTCTATTCCCTCAGCCTTCATTGCTTTAGCTTTGGTTGTTACTTTAAGGGTGGGAGATATGCCGATTTGACTTGCTTTTTCTGATATCATGACTGACCTACTTTTCCTGGGGAATGATTATTCTTCTTCTTTCTCGTCAGGCGTGAGTTTTTCTTTGAGATATTTCTTCAGGTCAACCCCTGTCAGGGATTTGACAACCTCTGGCATTTGAGCCAGGACTTCTGCTACCTGGCCGGTGATTTTTGAAGTACCCAGGCCTTTATCGCCTCCGACCATCACAATTTTATCAACCTTGGAAAGAGGTTCGGAGACGGCCTTGGCCAAGTCAGGGAGGACTTTAAGATAGCTATCAAAGAGAGCGGCATGGTCGTACTTTTCCCAGGCCTGGGCTTTTTTCAGCATTGATTCAGCCTCGGCTAAGCCTCGTTGCTTGAGCTCTTCGGCTGCAGCAGCACCTTCGAGTTTTGTCGCTTCTGATTTTCCCCTGGCTTCAGCAAGGATGCGGTATTCCTCTGCCTCTGCTTCTGCTTTTAGCTGGTATTTGCGGGCGTCAGAAGGTTTGATAACACTGGACTCAAGCTCTTTTTGTTTACGTCCGATTTCTAAATCCTCTATCTTTATGGATTGTTCCTTTTCTATGATCTTTACCTTGGCTTCTTCCTTTTTTATTTCCTGGTCGATACGGAAGCGCTCAAGTTCGTAGGAGAGGTCTGCTTGGGCTTTTTTCTGGTTGACCAGAGCCTGCGACTCGGCCTTTTTTCCTTCGTTTTCCCACTCGGCTTTGGCGATGAGGGCTTCGGCACCGAGGCGCGACACCTCTCCTTCTTTTCGTGCTTCTGAAGATTTGATCATGGCTTGCTTCTCTGTTTCTGCTTCTGCGATCGCAGCGTCCCGTTTGGCTGCGGCTATCTGTGGTTTTCCGAGGGCATCGAGGTATCCCTGGGTGTCGCTTATGTCTTTAAGGGCATAGGACATCATGGTCAAGCCCATCAGGGCAAAGTCTTTATGGGCAGCCTGGATCACTTTATCTGAAAATTCGTGTCTTCCTGTATAGATTTCCTCCACGGTCATGGCACCTATAACCTCTCTCATCTTTCCCTCGAGGATGGTCGAGGAGACACTCTTGATGCCTTCTTTTCCCAGTCCCAAAAATTGCTCTGCGGCCAAGCGAATAGAGTGGTCAGAGGAATCTATCTTGACCTGAGCAGTGGATTCAGCCAGGAGGGGAACTCCTCCTCGGGTGAGAACTTCTGGAGTTTTGATATTCAAGGTGATCACTTCCATAGGCAAGATGTCGACAGTTTCGATGAAGGGCAAAACAAGAGTACCTCCTCCCAGACGATAGCGATAGCCGACTTTTCTCTTGGTTCCATCAGGGGCGATTACTGCTCTCTTTCTTCCTCCAGAAATAATAAGAGCTTGATTGGGACCGACTTTTCGATACTGTTTGGCCATAAGAAGAATTATTAAGGCTAAGAAAATAAGTATTATGCCCAATATGATCAGCTTGGGTATGATGGTCATAATAACCTCCTTGGAATTAAGCCTCTCAAGGTAAGGCAGGATTTTGATGAATTATTCATAATTATAAATACTTGCCAGTTTTTCTTAAAATCCTCTGATAGCGGAAATGTTATAGTGAAGAGTTATTATTGTCAAGAAGGCACTCTCTTAAGTAGGCATTTCCAATTTCGTTATTAGGAACGGTGAGTATGGGGAACGTCCCCATTAACTGGCATTCCTCGGGATAAGGTCTGACCCTTTGATCAAACTTCGCAAAGTAATATTTGTTCCTGATAAAAGGGGAGCTATTTTTTGTTAAGGTCCAGTCTTTCTCTAAAGTAGCCGATGGTTTTAAGCAGCCCCTCCTCTAAACCTATTTTTGGCTGCCAGCCGAGTTTTTCTTTGGCTAATGAGA
>CAYTBG010000005.1:0-47117 GCA_964435925.1 uncultured Eubacteriales bacterium
TCCTTCATCACTCCCATCACTTTCATAGCATGCTGGTTGTCAACAGTTATGACCTTTCCGATAGGGCTCTCGTCTCCGAAGTATTTTTTTGCAGCCTGTTCCGATAGAACCAGGGAATATGGGTCTTTGAGAGCGGTCTTTGGGTTCCCTTCAATCAAAGGGAATGTGAACATCTCCAGGACTTCGGGATCTGCAGGAAAAACTCGTCGTTCTGAGAACGTTCTATCCTCGTAGCTGAGGATAAAAGTCCGGAGACCTGCAAGGAACCGGGCCGATTCTTCCACTTCCGGAAAAAGCTCTTCCAAAAGCGGACCCACTCCGGGAACCGAGGGCACCTGCAGCTCATCCTTTTCCTTCTTGATATGGGCAGAGACGAGGTATATATTGTCTATCTTCTCATGGAATTTGTCGAAGCTCAGCTCGTCCTGGACCCAGAGAAGCAGCAAGACCACACAGGTCATACCGATGGTCAAGCCGGCGATATTGATGAAAGAGTAGGCTTTGTGTCTTCTGATGTTTCTCAAAGCAATTTTTAAATAGTTTTTAAACATTTCTACACCTCGATAAAATGCTTTCTATAAAGGAACTTTTTCCTATTCATACCTCAAGGAATCCGCGGGATTGGCAACGGCAGCCTTTATGGATTGATAACTTACAGCAACTGAAGCAATGACCAGTGCCAGTGCACCAGATAGGATAAATGACCATAAGGCGATATTTGTCGAGTAAGCATAACTTTTTAGCCACTTATACATGGCGAAATAGGCAACAGGCCAGGCGATAATGTTTGCTATAAGCACCCATTTTGTAAATTCTCTTGAAAGAAGCATAACAATATTTGACACCGAGGCCCCAAGCACCTTTCTGATACCGATTTCCTTGGTGCGCTGTTCCGCCATGAAAGAAGCCAATCCGAACAGGCCGAGACAGGAAATAAATATGGCCAGGATAGAGAAATATCTTAAGATCGTCCCGATCTGCTGCTCGGACCTGTACAAACTATCAAGAGCTTCGCCGAGAAAACGATAATTGAATGGATGGCCAGGAGCAAATTTTTTCCAGATATTTTTCATATACCCTATGGTCTTTGGAATATTTTCTGATTTGAGCCTGGCAAATAGAACCCCACACTGACCAGGGTTGTAAATGAGTATCAAAGGATCAATTTCTTGACGAAGTGATCTGAAATGATAATTTTTCACAACACCTATGATCTTCATATTAGTATTACCGAGGGATAGTCGCTTTCCTATGGGCGATTCCATTCCCATGGCTTTGACCGCTTCCTCGTTGACCATAATCGCTTCTGTAGCATCTGTTGAAAACTCCTTTGAATAGCTCCTGCCCTCGACGATCTCTATACCGAATGTCTTAAAATAGTCTAAATCAACAAAAACTGCCCTCATTAGGGTTTCCTCATCAGGATCTTGACCTTCCCAGCGCCACAGACTGTTAGAAAAAGTATATCCATATGTAGGTACGTTTGAGCTGGCAGTTACTCCTAGAATATTTGGGTTTTGCAGCAATTCATTTTTCACGGAATCAAACTTCGCCCGCATACCTCCCCGCATTCCCTTATAAATCATGTACTCCTTGTCATAACCGAGCTTCATATTTCCCATATAGTTGATCTGGTTATAAATTACGATCGTGCATATGATTAAAAGAATTGTGAGGGCAAACTGGAAAACAACCAGTATTTTTCTGAATACGGAGCCTTTCGAGCCGGATCGCAAAGATCCTTTTAATATTTTCACAGGCTGAAAGGTCGAAAGAAAAAGAGCCGGATAGCTACCCGATATAATCCCGGTAAGCAGCGTAATGCCCAGTAATCCCAGCAAAACCAGAGGATTTCCGGAAACATCCATTGACAATTCTTTTGCGGCCAGGTTGTTGAAAACCGGGAGCAAGAGCCCCACGATAATCAAGGCAACGAACAGAGCGATAAACGCCAGCAAAATCGACTCACCATAAAATTGCCTGATAATGTCGGTTTTATGCGCACCAGCCACCTTTCTCATCCCGACCTCTTTGGCACGGTTTCCAGACCGGGCAGTCGCCAGGTTCATAAAATTAATGCAGGCTATGAGCAAAATAAAAAACGCGATGATAGAGAAAATGGTTACATACGTGATATCGCCATGGGCGGTATCAAACTCGTAATCTGAATAAAGGTGAACCCGCGCAAGAGGCTGAAGATTCAGCCTGGCATCTTTTTCGATGGTAGGCTTTTCGAATAAATAACCGGATATCTTCTGGATTACTTCCTGAGCGGGGGCACCCTTTTGTAACTGTACATAGGTGCGAAATTGACTGTTACCCCATCGGTCAACAGTATAATTCAACTCCCTGCCAAATATGAAAGGGATGAGAAAATCGAACTGCAAATGGGAATTGTGAGGAACTTTTTTCAGAATACCAGTTACTTTAAAATCCCACTGATCATCCGCTTTAATGGTTTTCCCAAGGGGGTCTTCATTCCTGAAATATTTTTCAGCCATCTCTTCTGTAATAACGATGGATTGCGGATCAGAAAGGGCAGTTGCTTGATCACCTTTGACAAGAGGGAAGGTAAACATTTCAAAGATGGAACCGTCAGCCATTCCGAGCACTTCGTCGAAGCTTTTGTCATTATATGTAAGCCGTAACCGTCGCCCCGTTATGCGTGTGGCGTTGATGATTTCAGGAAAATCTGCTTTCAGCGAAGGACCAAGCGGGCCCTGCGTGATCGTCCAGGTAGTGTCGTGGTCAGTAAATTTGATATCCTGTATAACCCGATAAATATCACCGGCATTTTCATGGAAGCGGTCATAGCTCAGCTCGTCCTGAACCCACAACAGTATCAAGATACAGCAGGCCATTCCGATAGCCAGGCCGGCTATATTGATAAAGGAATAAGCTTTATGCCTTCCAATGTTTCTTAAAGCGATTTTTAGATAGTTTTTAAGCATTGCTCCTCCAAACTTGAAGAAAAGATGAATAACGCACAGGAATCAATTACCAAAAACTGAGAGTAAAACATAATTTAAAAGCCTCACACAGGTATGCTAAAGCAAAATTTATGCCATTATTGAATACAGAAGAGTTAAAGGGGTAGGGAAAGATATTCATGAAAAAAAATGTTCGCTGGTGTTACAAACGGTGTTCAGAAGTGAACAGGCACGCTTTCTGAGGTAAGCGCTTTTTTTTATTCATATCTCAGCGACTCCACCGGATTGGCAATAGCCGCCCTGATCGCCTGGAAACTCACAGTTATGACTGCCACAACCAATGCCGCTGCCATGGCTGCCACAAAAATATACAACTCCAGGCCAGTATGGTAGGCGTAATTCTGCAACCAGTTTTTCATTAAGAAATAGGCCACAGGCCAGGCGATAAGATTTGCCAGCAGTACCAGCATAAAGAATTCCCTGCACAGAAGCAACGTGACCTGGGAAACGCTGGCACCGAGAACTTTGCGAATGCCGATCTCCTTGGTTCGCTGCTCTGCCATGAAGGAAGCCAACCCGAAAAGACCAAGACAGGCAATAAAAACAGCCAGGCCGGCAAAATATTTCAATACGGTTCCTATTTTCTCTTCAGCCCTGAACATCCTGTCAAAAGTTTCGTCCAAAAACTTGTATTCGAAAGGATAGTCGGGGATTACACTATTCCATGTATCTTCAACAAACTGCAAAGACTCGGATATGCTGCCCGGCGGAATCCGGATGATCATATAATTTATATACTCGTGAGATACAATAATGGCCAGCGGCTCGATCTTGTTCCGGATATGCTGGTAATGGAAATCTTTCATGACTCCGACAATAGAGCCTTCCACCCCTACAAAAGAGAATCGCTCTCCTACGACAGATTCTTTTTCCATTATCTTCGCCACCTCTTCATTAACTATGAATGTCTTGGAAAGATCGGAGGAAAACTCTCTGGAAAAGCTCCGCCCTTCTGCCATTTCTATCTTTAAGGTCTCTATAAAATCAAAATCAACCGCGTTATAGCCGATCAATACACTCAGATCAGGATCTTTTCCATCCCAATCGACTCCACTAGAATTGCTTCCTAAATAAAGAGGCAGCTGCCCTGTACCTGTAACGCCCAGAACCCTGGAATCTTTGACCAATTCAGTCTTCAGGGCTTCATACGATTTCTTTATATCAGCTCTTAAATAAATATAGACAAGATGCTCCTTATCCCATCCCAGTCCTCTATTCTTCATAAAATTCAGCTGTTTGTAGACTACGATTGTTCCGATGATCAACAAAATAGAGAGTGAAAATTGAACAACAACAAGAACTTTTCTGAACCAGGAACTACCGGCACCGGATTCGAGGCTTCCTCTTAGAACCTTTACCGGTTGAAAAGCGGATAGAAACAGGGCGGGATAACTTCCCGCAACAAGACCTGTAAAAAGCGTGACGCCCAATAACCCTATCAGAATCGATTCTATACCAGTCACGTTCCATGAGAGTTCCTTAGAGGCTAAGGTACCGAAGGCAGGCAGCAAAAGGGTGACAATAATCACCGCGAAAATCAAAGCGATTAAGGCAAAAATAACCGACTCGCCGTAGAATTGTCGGATAAGATGGCCTTTGAGGGCTCCGACAACTTTTCTCAGGCCTACTTCTTTAGCCCGGTTGGCAGAGCGGGCTGTGGAGAGATTCATAAAATTGATACAGGCGATCAACAACACAAACAGGGCAATAATGGAGAATATGTATACGTACTGTATGGCGCCTGGATTTTTCTCATAACCCCAATAGGAATGAAGATGAATCCGAGTGTAAGGCATCAGCACCAGGTCGGTCCTGCTCTCAGGAACACGCGTGCGGATAAAACCAAGAATCTTTTCATTAGCCTGTTCAACCGGGAGATTCTCCTGAAGCTTGACGAAAGTTTGAATGGAATTACTGCCAAATTCTTCATTCGTTTTTCCGGTCTTTCTTAATAACTCATACGGAATTATAATGTCGAACTGCAGATAGGAATTATGAGGAACATTATTCATGATTCCGGTAACAGTAAAATCATCCTGGTTATTGACAGAGATCACCTTTCCCAATGGATCTTCTTCACCAAAATATTTCTCAGCAATTTCTTCAGAAAGGACTAGGGAGTATGGCGAATTTAAAGCCATATTCTTATCTCCCTTTAATAAAGGAAAATTAAACACCTGGAAAAAGGACGGGTCGACTGCCCTTATGTTATCTTCAAAAAAGACCTTATCTCCGTAGCGAAACAACAAACCGCCAGCCCAGACATACCTTGTGGCATCTATGATTTCCGGGATTTCCTCCTTGAGGGCCGGCGCTAGAGGGTAGGGAGTGACATTGACATGAAACAGCCTTCCGGAGTAATGCTGATTTTCCTCAACTCTGTAAAGACTTGCGGCATTTTCATGAAACTTATCAAAGCTCAATTCGTCCAGAACCCAGATCGTGATAAGCAGGCAGCAGGCCATACCAAGTGCAAGTCCGGTAATATTGATGAAGGAATAACCTTTATGTCTTTTTATGTTTCTCAAAACGATTTTTAAATAGTTTTTCAACATGTGGATGAGTTTGATAATTGCTTCAGGACTTGTCGAGATTTTAAGAATTGTTGCATATATTCTTAAGGCCTATGCCTTTTGCTTTACCCTATAAAGCACTTGACCTAGGTAGCCAGAATCATTGATCTCCGCAATATATAATCCTGGCTGGAGGTGTGCCCGTCTTTTTAACATCGGCTCTGATAGATTTTCCAGGAGGACGCTGGCTTCCCAATCCTTACTTCTATCACTTAACAAAATCCGAGCTCCCTCTTCTACTATCTTCTCCAAGATATCTTTCAAGCTCATGGCTTCCTCTCTTGTCATATGTATTTGGCTGTACTACCTTTTATATAATATACGTATTTTTTGGTCCTTTAGTTGCTTTTAATCGTAAAATAAATTGGGGACGTTCCCCAAGGTGCCAGCCTTGTTAAATATCAGTTTTTTTAATTTTGAGATAAAAGGGTGGCACCTTGGGGAACGTCCCCATATTTCCTGATTTTGATTTTAGATTTTTCACTCTGCGCCAAATCCATAGCCCAGGTAACTCTGCCTGATTCTATATCTTGAATTCTTTCTGGATATTTTCGGAAACAATGTGTCCGTCAAAAAGATGGATAGTGCGGTGGCTGAATTCGGCATATGCAGGAGAATGAGTGACCATGACAATAGTAGTGCCCGCTTCATGAAGTTCTCCTACGATTCTCATCACTTCCTCGCCGTGGGCGGAATCCAGGTTTCCTGTCGGCTCATCGGCCAGTATAAGTTTCGGTCTGGCAACAATGGCTCTCGCTACTGCCACCCGCTGCTGCTGCCCTCCAGATAGTTGCTGGGGGAAGTGATTGCTCCGGGCCATGATTTCCATCTGCTCGAGAACTTCATTGACTCTTTTTTTTCGCTCTGAAGCAGAGAAACCAAGATAAAGCAGTGGAAGCTCAACATTCTCGAAGACAGTCAATTCATCGATAAGATTAAAGCTCTGGAACACAAATCCAATATTTGCTTTTCTGAGGTTTGCCCGCTGGCGTTCAGAATACTTGGATACTTCTTTTCCCAGAAAATGATATTCACCGCTCGAGGGATTATCGATCATCCCCAGAACATTGAGCAGAGTAGATTTACCACAACCAGATGGCCCCATAATGGCTACGTATTCTCCTTCTTGAACGTTCAAATTCACGTTATTTAACGCCGTTGTTTCTACATCTTCTGTAGTGTAAACTTTCTTGAGGTCCTTCGTTTTTATCATTCTTTTCCTCCTTAATTAAGCTTTCAGCTATTAGCATTCAGCTTTCAGGTCTTTGACCTTTTATTCTCATCTTAATAATACGCAGAATCGAGATTTTTAGTTTACTTTAAAACCAATCTATCCATGTCGCCGAAGCTTTCGTAGGATGAGGTAATGACCCGGTCGCCGGGTCCCAGGCCTTCGAGCACTTCAAACACCTGTGGGTTTTGCCTTCCGATTCTCATTTTTCTTTTCGTGGCAATATTTTCAGATTCTTCTACAACATAGGCCCAGTTTCCCCCGGTAGTCTGGTAAAATCCTCCTCTTGGAAGGAGAATGGCTTCGGAAATATCACCTAATTCTAATCGGATATGGAGAGTTTGTCCCCGCGTGATTTCCTCAGGTCCCTCGCCAACAAATTCCATGTCAACTTCAAATCGCCTGTCTTTCACTTCAGGGTAAATTTTCTTGACTATAAGCCCGTATGACTTGCCGGCAAAATCAAACTCACCTGTCCTCCCTGTCTCTACACGGGCTATGTAGTGCTCGTCAATAGCAGCTCTCACTCTAAATCCCTCTAAAACATCAATCTGTCCCAAGGGCTGACCTGGTGATTTGGATTGACCGATTTCTGCATCCAGTGCAGTCAGATGACCGGAAACAGGAGCCCTTATCGTCAAGTTATCCTGTTTCTGCTTGACTATTTCGAGATTATCTTGCATCCGTTGCAGCGAGGCTTCCAAGGCGTCAATCTGGCCCTGCCTGAACTCCAAATCATTCTTCTGGCTTTCTACCGTTAATTCTTTTCTTTTGATCAGGTATTCGTGCTGATCCTTGGCCAGCTCATACTCATGTTTGGAGATCAAATCATCTTTTACCAACTCTTTATATCGCTCATAAGTTCGTTTTTGCTGTTGGAGCAGATTTTCAATCTCAGCAAGGTCCTGGTTCAGTCTTAGTCGATACTGCTCCATGGAAAGGCGGGTATTACGCAGGTTGTTGCTTTGCTGGAATAACTCCGCTTCTCTCCACATGATGTCGAGAAGGAGGTTTGTGTTTGCTAATTTTAAGATTCCATCTCCCTCCTTAACAAAAGTTCCTGCCTCTAAATAGATCTCCTCTACTCTTCCTCCCTCCACAGCGTTTAAATAAAATGTATTTATAGGAAGAACGCTTCCCATAATAGGAATAAATTCCTGAAAAGGGCCTCTTGTGACAGTTGATATAGTTATCCTCTCCGTTTTTACATTTAGAGTGGACTTACTCAGCCTGAAAAGGAAAACATAAAGCACAAGAATGACAAATAGCCCAACAGCTGCAAAACCTGCAATCCTTTTGGGAGGCCACTTCTTTTTTTCAATTTTACGGTCCATCCCCATTGTGGGCTCCTTGCTTGGCGATTTATTCATGGCTCTCTCTTTCTAATGGCCTTAAAAAATCTTTATGATCATCATGAATTTTTCCTACCGGACCATCATTTCTGCAATAAATGTGCCACTATTGACATTTACGGAGTAAGCAGCAGAATGGTTAGATAAATCATTTAAAAAAGTGTTCGCTATTAAGACAGGGGGTGTACGATACCGAACAGTTATTGTATAATCATGTTTCATGATAAAAAAAAATCCAGACGAAAGCAAGAAATTAAACAATAGGCATACATTTTGCAGTGGTTATCACTAGAATGTGCCGAAAGCAAAATGATTTTAGCAAATATTTTTGATACAATCGACTATGGTTAATCTGTTAGCTCATATGTCAATTGGCCAGATGTTAACTTCATATTTCGAGACTGGCTCATGGAATAACAGGCAGACGGAGAAATTACCTTATGAATAAAAAGACGGGAAAAATTCTCATCATCGATGACGATGAAGACATCCTTCAGGCAGCACGTTTACTCCTCAAACAGCATGTTGCTCAAGTCCAGACAGAAACAAAGCCCGACGTTCTTCCTTCTCTTCTTAAAAACGAAACCTACGATGTCATTTTTTTAGATATGAACTTTGCCAAAGGAGCCACCAGTGGCAAGGAGGGCTTCTACTGGCTCGATAAAATTCTTGACTTTGATCCTTCTGCAGTCATTGTGTTGATCACAGCCTTCGGAGATGTGGAAATGGCAGTTCGAGCCGTTAAAGAGGGCGCTACAAATTTCGTCCTCAAACCATGGCAGAACGAAAGACTTATAGCAACTCTTTCGACTGCCATGGATTTGAGACAATCTCGGGTAGAAGCAAAGAACCTTCGCTCCAGACAGAAACAACTGAGCGCTGACCTTGACCAGCCTTTTCATGATTTCATAGGAAGAAGCCAGGCCATGGAGTCTGTGTTTACTGCTATCCAAAAAGTCGCTAAAACCGATGCCAATATTTTAATCCTCGGAGAGAACGGCACAGGAAAGGAACTGGTCGCCCGGGAGCTCCACCGCCAATCATCCCGGACCGATGAAGTTTTTATAAGTGTTGACATGGGAGCGCTGAGTGAGACTCTTTTTGAGAGCGAACTCTTCGGTCATGTTAAGGGAGCCTTCACAGACGCCAGGGAAGACAGGGCTGGCCGCTTCGAGGTCGCCTCAGGAGGAACACTCTTTCTCGACGAAATCTGTAATCTTCCCTTAACCCTTCAGGCAAAACTGCTGACGGTTTTGGAAAGTCGAAAGGTCATTAGGCTTGGCTCCAACAAGCCAATTGAGATCGATGTCCGTCTTATTTGCGCAACCAATATGTCCGTTCATGAAATGGTAGCCCAGAATAAGTTTCGTCAAGATCTTCTCTATCGCATTAACACCGTGGAAATCCGCCTGCCTCCGCTTCGTGAGCGGATTGAGGATATCCCTTCTCTCGTTGATCACTTTTTAAAGATTTATTGCAAAAAATATAATAAGCCGTTAAAAAAGCTGAGTTCAGCAACCCTGAAAAGGCTGGAAAAGTATCATTGGCCTGGCAATGTCAGAGAGCTTCAGCATGCCCTTGAGCGGGCAATAATAATGAGTGAATCCCAGGTGTTACAGCCTTCAGATTTCTTCTTCCCTGCCCAGGAAACAAAAGGGGAAGGCCTGGCTTTTGAAGATTATAATCTAGAAGATATTGAAAAATTAGCCATTCACAAAGCTATAAGCAAACATGGAGGCAATATAACTCGCGCTGCAAAAGAGCTGGGGCTATCAAGAGCTTCTTTATACAGAAGAATGGATAAATATGGTTTATAAGCGGTTTCGAACTAACTGCATCATTCGCATATTGCTGCTGGGGGCAACTCTCTGTGGTTTTTTCTTCTTCCTCTTTCAAACAACTCTGTATGCAGGTCTCTTTATTCTCGGAATCTTGATCATCTATCAAATTTATGCGCTTATTCGCTATGTTGAGAAAACAAATAGAGACCTGACCCGTTTTCTTCAATCTATTAAGTACAGTGATTTCTCCCAGACATTTAAAGATGATGGGCTGGGTTCATCTTTCGAGGCTCTAAAAAGTGCCTTAAACGAGGTCATGAATGCCTTTCGAAAAACAAGGACTGAGAAAGAAGAGCATTATCGATACTTACAGACGGTCGTTCAACATATAGGTATAGGCCTGATTGCTTTTCAGCCCAGCGGCGAAGTGGAGCTGATCAACACAGCTGCAAAACGTTTATTAAAAGTCCCTCACCTCAAAAACATAAAATCTCTCGAATCCTGGAGCAAGCCATTAGTCAGCACGCTTTTCAAGCTCAAGTCGAAAGAAAAAGCCCTGGTCAAAGTCGAAGATAACAACGAACTGCTGCACCTGGCTCTTTATGCTGCGGAGTATAAGCTTCGAGGACAAAATTTTTCTTTAGTATCCATACAAAACATTCACAGCGAGCTGGAGGAGAAAGAAATAGAAGCCTGGCAAAAGCTCATCCGGGTCCTCACTCATGAGATCATGAATTCTATTACTCCAATAGCTTCACTTGCTTCGACTATTAATGAATTGATAAAGGAAAGCTACAATATTCGTTCATCAGGAGAAAATATAAATCCTGAATCTTTAACCGACATCCGTGATGCGTCCCAGACCATTCAGAAGCGCAGTCAAGGTTTGCTCCATTTTGTAGATGCCTACAGAAACCTGACTCTGGTCCAAAAGCCTAATTTCCAAATTTTCGCCATCAAAGAGCTTTTTGCCCGAGTGGAAAAACTCATGAAGACGCACATCAAAGATAAATCAATTAATTTTAAGGTGAGTATAGAACCACAAAGCCTCGAGCTGGCGGCTGACCCTGAGCTCGTCGAACAGGTCTTGATAAATCTCCTTCTGAACGCTCTCCATGCTGTTAAGAGACGGAAGAAGGCAAAAATTGATTTGGATTCTCGTTTGGACGGAAGAGGAAAGATACTCCTCCAGGTCAAAGACAACGGCCCTGGAATCCTGGAGGAGAATCTAGAGAAGATATTTATCCCCTTCTACTCTACAAAGGAAGGGGGCTCGGGCATCGGACTCAGTCTATCCCGTCAGATCATGCGCTTGCATAATGGATTTATCGGGGTTCATTCCGAGCCCGATGTTGAAACAGTCTTTACGTTGAGATTTTAAAGCAGACTTCATCCATATTCCTTCCAGTGGACTCACTCCGGTACGAATAAAAAGCAAAAAGGACTAAAAAAGGGGAACTGAGAATATTATTCTTTTTCGATTATCTCAAAGTTAAATCTTTTTTTCAGCTTCATTCCAACTGCACCGAGAATATCTCTGATAGCCTGTGCAGTTCTTCCCTGTTTTCCAATAACCTTGCCTATATCATCTGGAGCAACCTTTAATTCAATGATCGAGCTCTGTTCTCCGTCTAATTGGGAAACGTGCACATTGTCCGGATTGTCCACTAATGCTCTGGCAATCATTTCAATGAGTTCTTTCACTGTAGCCTCCTTTAATCCTTAAATTGTTTTTTTCAATCAAGCTCATGGACTGTAATCATTTTTTTCTTCTTCCCCTACGGGAAGGAATCGTTAGTTGTAACAAAAGCTTATTTTTCCCGCTCTTTCTTGGTGGTCTCTTTTTCTGTTCGTTCCTTTTCATCCTGGTTCTTCTTATAAGATTGTCAGACTTTTCTTTCCCATTATGAAGACCCCCCATTTTTTAACCTCCCCTTGTTCTTCTTAATGCTGTCTCAAAATCATCAACTATTTTTCTTCCTGCTCCACAGCCAACATCCGCTGCCTCAATTTCAATCAAATTTTCAAGTCTCTTTTTGATAATTGAAAGCAAGCCTAAATCTATGGTCCTTAAATCTCTGTATTTGCGAGCAATCCTTGAAAAATGATGATTAATTCTTCTCATTTATGCCTACATGAATTCTTTATCCCTTTTTTCCCTCTTCTTTTCCGTATCTCTTGATGAATTTTTCTGTAAACTCTCTGGCTTCCGTGTCTGTATATTGCTGGGGAGGGGCCTTCATAAAATAAGAGGAAGGAGCAACGAGAGTTCCGGATAATCCGTTGTTAAGGGCCAATTTGCAGCATCTGATGGCATCGATAACCACTCCCGCAGAATTCGGGGAATCCTCTACAGATAGGCGGCAATCCAAATAAGTGGGTATGTCTCCGAAATGGCGGCTTTCTATACGAAGGAAGCAGAGTTTATTGTCTTTTTGCCAGGGGACATAGTCACTGGGACCAACATGGACCTTATCAGGATCGATGTCTAGATCTCTGGCTCTAATCTGCGAGGTTACAGCGTTTGTTTTTGACTTCTTTTTGGAATCCAATCTTTCCCTTTCCAGCATGTTTAGGAAATCAGTGTTACCTCCAGTGTTAAGCTGATAGGTTCTCTCGATAGGCATTCCTCGATCCAGATAAAGATTGACGAGAGTGCGGTGGAGGATGGTTGCGCCTACCTGAGATTTTATATCGTCTCCGATGATGGGAAGATTCTTTTTCTCGAATCTTTTTTGCCAATATTTTTCACTGGCAATAAATACAGGAATGCAATTGATGAACGCACAGCCCGCCTCGAGAATTTGCTCAACATACCATTTGGTGGCTTCTTCGCTTCCAACAGGAAGATAACTGATAACAACATCTGTTTTAGTTTCTTTAAGGATATCAACGACATCTGATGTGCTTCCCGGGGCTTTTTCTATAATTTCTGAAAGGTATTTTCCGAGGCCATCGTGGGTCATTCCCCGTACAACTTTGACATTGAGATGAGGAACATCTGAGAATTTAGTTGTGTTGTTGGGAGGGGTGAAAATTGCTTCGCTTAGATCTTTTCCCACCTTGTTTTTATCAATATCAAAGGCAGTTACAAATTCAATGTCTCGAATATAATAGCCGCCGAGGCTAACATGCATGACTCCAGGAATAAAATCCGATTCCTTTGTATTTTTATAATATTCTACACCCTGAACTAAAGAAGAAGCGCAATTGCCCACACCAATTATAGCCACTCTAATCTTGCTCATTAGTTTATATCTCCTTCCCAATTTCTCTTCTAGCTCGTTGGGAGTTTATTCTATTCTAGTACAATACACTTTTTTGTCCAAGTAGAACTTTTTCCACTCTCATACGTCTTAGTTAGTGAAATTCGTGATAGAATAACAAATCATGGAAAATGATGGCAGCAAACGCGCCCATGATACAGGACAGATCATCCATCCGGCATTCGATGATCTGTACAAAAAATACCAGAACGCAGTCTTCGGTTTCGCTTATTATCTCACACAAAACAGAGGAGATGCAGAAGATCTATTTCAAGAAGCCTGGCTCCGCATTGCAAAAAAACTGCCCGACGAGGTAAACATGCAAAGTATAAAGGCCTGGATATTTACTGTAGTTGCCAATCTACACCGGGATGAGCTGCGTAAGAAACGGATAAGAAGATTATTTTTTTTGCAGAAAGCCATGAGTCTTGAAAAAGAAAATACAATGTTCCCTGTCCTGTCCGGAAAGCCCGTGTCTATTAATCCGGAGGAAGTCACTCAGACAGACATGGGGAGGGATATCGCCCAGGCTTTGGCCAGGCTGCCGGATCGACAGCGCCGCGTATTTGTGCTTAAAGAAATTGCAGAATTTAAACAGGCAGAAATAAGTGATATTCTCGGGATCCCGCTCGGTACGGTCAAATCGCTGATGCACCGTGCCGTTACACGGCTGAGGCGGGAACTCTCAAAATATAACGAGAAATCCAACGATAAGAGGGATTAAAATGCGATGTAAAGACATCGAGCGTTTAATCATTGAGTCCTCAGATGAGGATCTGAGCTTGGAAGAATTAGGTGCGATAGAGAAACATATCGCCCATTGCGCACTTTGTGCTCGCTTCCAAGATGATCTTGAAAAAATTCGGATGGGCGTCAAAACAATGACCCAACCCGTCCTTCCGCCTGACTTAGCGCAAAAGACCCGGCTTAGGTGTCAGGCTGAACTAAGCCGACAACCTGCGGCTGCTTCGAAAATTGCCCGGCTGATTCCTTCCGATTCCATACCGAAATACGTATGGGCAGCGCTTCTCCCTCTTATCCTTTTGACGGTGTTTGTGCTAGCCCCTACACTTAAAGAAATCAGATTGGATCAAACGCTGACGTTTGCATCAGTTGCGGCTCTTACAATCATAATCCAAAACGCAGTGATGCTTCTATTCGCGCCGATTTTGATTCGCAGGCGCCGATGGAAGAATCAGGATATTAGAGGCATGCCAATAAACACCAACGCCTCATAAAACATACAATAGAACCCATGCCTGGGATTGCATCAGGGTATGGATAAGGAGGTTAATAATGGCAACTTCAACCGAAAAAACAATAGGATTAATCCTATTGGTTATAATTATTTTAGCCCTGGCGGGGCTCATAACCCCCTTGATTGTTGGACCTTTTGGATTTTTCTCAGGAGCGCTCCACATGTTGGGTCGCCAGGGTGGTGAGACTCTCCATATCGGCCCCTCGCTTTTGCGTTTCTCTTTTTATTCTATTTCCTCTCTCGCACTTTTGATCATATGGATTTTTGTGATCGTTTGGGTCTATCGCGATGCGGAACGCCGCAGCATGAATGGTGTATTATGGGCTTTGCTGGTGCTGATCGGTAATATAATCGGATTATTGATCTATCTTATTGTCCGTTCAGACGGCATCCCTGCGCTGAAAGCAGACCACGAAACACACGAATGCCCAAGCTGCCAGAGACAGGTCGATGCCGCTTTCGTGTTCTGCCCTTATTGCGCGGCGCGACTCCATGCCGTGTGTCCCGAATGCGGGAAACCAACAGAACAGAACTGGAAAGCCTGCCCGCACTGCGGCAAAAAGCTGAAGGAATTGATGAAATAGATCCTTACAATTAAAATAACGTTGGCTTGATGAATCAAGCCCCTATACAAGCCCCTACAAAAGAAAAACAAAATCCGTTCAGCTCATTTATATATTCAAAAAGGTGGGCTTGATAAATCAAGCCTCTACAGATAAATCAAATCTATTTATTTTTCTATTATTCCCAGAATTCCCGGTAAAATAATTACAGTCGTCAGGAAACAGGCTGCCACTCCCAAAAAGAGAGCTCCTCCGAACTGGCCCCAACCAGGGAAGGCAGAGAAAATTAAGGAGCCGAAGGCGAACATTGTTGTCAGCGAAGTGAGAAAAATAGCTTTTCCCGTGCTGGAAAACACTGTCCGGATTTTGCCCTTTCGCTCACTTTTCCATCGATGCATGATGTGCACTCCATCGTCAATTCCGATACCGATGATCAATGGAAGGCCCATAACACTCGTCATGGAAAGCTGGATACCAGTCAAGTTCATGAGGCCGACCATCCAGAACACACCCAGAGCCAGGGGGATCATTGCCATCAAGGCGTAGCCTGGTTTGCGAAAATCAGCCCACAACAGAAAAAATACAACGACCAAAGTCAATATGATTGCGTTGCGTCCATCACGACCCCATATCTTGAGAAGAGCAACAAATAAGGGGGGCATTCCGGTAGCTTTTTCGCTCACTCTTTCTACATCCTCAGCGAACTTATTAAGAAACTCCCCATCATAAATACTCCCGGCTGGATAGACTGTTATCAGAAATTGGTCCCTGGTTTTGTTGCTGTAGCGATCCAGAATGGTTACTGGAAGTTCATCCAGCTGGATGGACTCAGTCGAGCTCATACCAACTACAGATTTTTTAAAATAGGGTCCGAAATCCCTCTGAAATTTGGAGAATCCTTGGGCAACAGTTGAAGCATCCGCATCCAACGTTTGCAGCAGTTTCTGGATGATATTCTTGGAATTCGGATTCTCGGGATCTCCCACGATCTCTTTGCATTTATTATCAACTTTGTCCTGTCCACCTATGTAGGCCATATCCTGCATTTCCATAATGTTCATCTCCAGCCTTTCTATTTCATTTCGTAAAGTAGAAAATTCACCCGGGAGCACCGCTTGTTTTACAGAAGCGGATTGGATTCTCTCCAGAACCTCATTGATATGAGGAATCCTTTTCTGCTGCTGCCCTTCGGAGGGAACATAGACTGAGATATCGTCAGTTATGGCCGCAGAGCCCAGTTCACGATATTTATCTGACAGTTCATAGGATTCACTGACATCATCGGCTAAAACCAGAGCATAATCCATGCTTAAATCAAACTTCTCCATTATTGTATCCAGAAGCCAGATCGAAGGGACATCCGGTTCCATATTCCTGTAGTCATAATCCCAACGGATTCTTGATGCTGACCAAATAAGTAAGGCACTTATAACAATCGAGGCAGCGATTGAAAGGGCGTAATTCTTGCTGAGCCATTCTCCCGCGCGGCCCAGAAAGCGAAAGGAAATATCTCGCTCTACGAATTTCTCTACTCCTTTTCTTCTCTCACGCCTTCTATCTCTGAGGCGTTCTCTCCACACTAACATGACAGGTAAACAGAGCATCGTAGCTAAAAGAATGGCCAGCAGGCCTGTTCCCATGACTAATCCCATTTCTTTCATGCCTCGTGAAGAACTGATAACCAGAGCATAGAAAGCACAAGCCGTTGTCATTGCTCCTGTCACAATCCCCTTCCCACTTTTTAAAAATGTGTTCTCCATGGCTGTGGCTATAGTATCTCCGGCAGCCCGTCGTTCTGTGAATCCGGAAATAAGATGGATAGAAAAATCAATACCCAGCCCTAGAACTATCACAGACAGCATGGAAGTAACCATGTTTAGCTGCCCGACCACAATAGCGGCGCTTCCGAGTGCCCATAATACACCAAATATGAGATTGACTATGGCGAAAACCGGAGCCACCCACATCCTGAAGGAAACCATAAGCAGGAGCAAAATGGCAATTAAAGCGATCACTGTCGAATACCCTAGACTTCTCTCAGCATAGATCTGCTCATCATGCTCCTTGGGTATCGCTCCGCACAGACCCGCCTCTATGTCTGGAAAATCCTTCAGCAGGTTATCGACAACGGCCTGAACTTCCTCTGTTCCAGCCATGATAAAATTCCTGTCCATCAGGGAGAAGTTGGGAATTGCATTTAAAATAAGCGCCTTTTTATCATAGGAGAGGACATACGGTTCGCCGAAAAGAAGCTTATCCACAGCTATCTCAATTTCTTCTTCTGAGATATCCCCCCCGCCTGTTGTTTTTTGGAGGGTGAGAACCAGATTTTGAATGCCCTCCAAGAACGATACAGCTCCGTCTTCTTTCTCCCGGGTGGAAATCGATTCTTCGCGACCCACATACTCCTTTTCCATCGAGTTATTGAGATTTGTCAGCAAACCTATCAAGTTGGGATCCATGAAAACATCTTTCATGTTTTTTAAATCATCTTCTTTAACAAGCATCAGCATGTGATTTCTTAAAAAATCGATATCCACTTTATAATCAACGCGCTGAAACAGTTTGTAATTCATCTGGGACCACAGCGCTTTGATCTCGGACTGAAGCTCGGCTATTTTCGACTCTTTCCCCTTTGTTTTCAATTTATCTATCTTTTTTTTAATCTTATCGATTTGCGCTTGGAGTGAATCATTCCTTCTTGTATCTCTTGTCTCTAAAATTTGGGGGGCGAGTTGATCTGCAAACTCTTTGATGCGTTTTTCTTCACCTTGAACGACTACGATGAGGCTTGTAGCTGTGGTGAATTCGTCGATTATCTTATTGAATTGAACGACTTTCGGGTCACGCTCTGGCAGTAAATCTGATGTGCGCATGGTAACGCTTAACTGCGAGCTAAAAGCAGCAAAAATAATGGTTAAAAGTAAAACAACCAGAGCCATTCTCCAGGGATGGTAAGCATGCCAATTAGCCAGGTTTTTAAGGATTTTTTCTCTCATCTATCTTCTCCTTTTCCCTTACCAATTAAAAATACACTCGAGCCCGAATCATCCCGCCGTTGCCCATATTTTTAGCAAAAACTTTTCCTTCCTTGCCAAAATTAATATTCAGATAAGCAAAAACCTCCACATTATCTGAGAGAGAGTAATTCAGGGTGGGGACCAGAGCAAAGCTATTGTCCGAAATACTGTAAATCGTTTTTTTCATCCTTGAGTCTTTTTGGACTGAAATCGTTGATAAAGGCATCTCGCTTTTAAGATATGGTGAATATTAATCAATTATTTTAATTGATATTTCAATTTGGAGAAAGGAAAAATTCTTTGTTTCTCTTCATAAAACAGTCGGAATTTTGCCGAATTAATTCTCAGGTTGTCCTAGCTCGTGGCTCAGAACACATATACTTCAACAGTATTTATCAAAAATTTTAAGGAAAATAGGTCAAACGGGCTTTTAGTGTGGATGGAAAGAATATAGTTGAATTATTGGAGAGAGTTATTTTAAGGGTTTTTGTAGCTTTTTAAGGATAGATTGAATTAAGAACTGCTTATTCTACTTCTCGAGCACTTTATCTATTAGCTTATTCTTTTTACTGTGATAACAGGAAGTAGCAGATACTGACCTCCAAATCCTTCTATGGATTGGTCTGCATGAAAATCTAAAACTACTTCAGTGACACGATTATTCAGAACAGTGAAAGCTACAGGGATTTTCACTTCTAAACTGGGTAATATAGAAATTTCGAAAGTTCTGCCATTGACTACTGCCGCCGCCCCACTAATAACGATGATAACATGAGTGTAAATCCCCTGTTCTAATTCAACATCTAACATGCGCTCTTCAATATCCCGCAGCAGAAGCAAATCTAATGTTCTCTCACCTTCCCAGACAGTCGTGATTGATCCATCATCTTTTTGGACTTTTATCGCTGTAATGGTGATTAGTACTTGTTCTAAACCATCAATCGGCTGATCTGTCATGTAGAGTTCGAAGTTTCCTGTCTTATCAACAGTACATCCGCCTAAGAGTAAGGCAACAGATAGTGCAAAAAGGATTGGCCTTTTCATTTTTGGTCCTCTTAAGCGAATTTTCTTCCTGCCTCTCTTAAAAATCAATCATCTTCAAAGGTGATATTGAAGGTGATTTTTTCTCACCCATAAGCGGAAGTAGCCACAACAGCTTTAATGAAAAATAGTTCGTGAGGAAAATCGGATCGAGATGCCATCCTCCAGAATTCAGCCTCCATCGTAGTATTTGATGAAGGAACTATTAACCCAAATCTCATTTCATTCTCTAAATGATTTATTGACTTTTACGCAGGAAAATTTGCTTCTGCTTTTATCTCGCTAAAATACTTTTTGCTTTTTTTATTCTGAATTACTTATTTTTATTTTGAATTACTTAAAAGTAAGACCTGACTCAATAGTTTCGTGTGCATATTCTCGATTATCAATGAGACTTGGATCTTTTCTCGGTTTTCTCCTTCAGTAGGTAGCATACTAAAATAAAACTCCGCATGGACTGACCTTGGATAACGATTGTATTAAGTCTGAGTGAAGATTTATTATCCCTTAAATTTATATCCTACACCTCGCACACCAATGATGTACTTTGGATTAGATGGTTCGTCTTCAATTTTCTTTCTCAGATGAGCGATATGCTTATCCACCGTACGGGGTGTGACATAGACATCATCACCCCAGACCTCATCAAGTATCAAGTCACGGTGCATTACCTGGTCTTTATGCTGAATGAGAAAGTGAAGCAGAGAAAATTCAAGTGCCGTTAGATATATTGGCTTACCCTTTTTTTTCGCTTCATACTTAATAAAGTCAACATCGACATCGCCGAAGTGATATATATCGATTCCTTGCTGAAGTTGCTTCATCCTTCTAAGGAGGGCTTTAACACGGGCAAGAACTTCCCGGGGGCTAAATGGCTTTGTGACATAATCATCGGCACCCAGCTCCAATCCGAGAACTTTATCTATCTCCTGGCTTTTGGCAGTTAATATCAGGATGGGCGTTGTAATTCCAGCTTGGCGTAATTGTTTACAGACTTCAAAGCCGTCCATTTTTGGCAGCATGATATCAAGGATGATGAGATCGTATCCTTTCTCTTTTGCCGCGGAAAGGCCTTGTAGCCCATCTTTTGCGCTGGAAACTTCATAACCCTCAAGTCTGAGGTTGTCCTCCAGAGCCATCAGGATACTTTCCTCATCCTCGATGACAAGAATTTTCTCCATTTCACTCATCCTCTATTCATTGAAGTGGAAGCTTTATCGAAAATGTGCTGCCATGTCCCGGCTCGCTCTCAACATGAACGCTGCCGTGATGGGCTTCCGCAATTTGTTTGACTAAAGTCAATCCAAGCCCGCTGCCTTTTACCATCCGTGTCAGCTCATCACCTCCACGATAGAAGCGTTCAAACACCTTGTCAATCTCTTCTTTCTTGATGCCAACACCAAAATCTTGGACAGCGATAACAAGATATTGATCTTTTATAAATGATGAAACAACAACCTTTTTGGCTTCGCCAGAAAATTTGATGGCATTATCTACCAGATTATTAATCGCTTGGGTTAGAGCTGCGCTGTCAACCTCAATTAAGGGCAAAGACTTTTCAATTTTTGTCTGGATAACAGAACCCTCATGACGCACCCGATCTTGAATGGTCGAAACAATCTCTTGCAATAGTGCGCCGATATCAACGTTCTTAAACTCAAATTCTTTACGGCCTTCTTCCATTTGAGCAAAATTTAATATGTTTTCGGTGAGTAAAGAAAGTCTTTCACTTTGTTCTAAAAGAACATCATAGTACTTCTGGCGCCGCTCTTCAGAAGGTATCCTTCCTGCTTGAAGCATCTCTGCCAACTGCCTGATAGAAGTCAAAGGACTTTTGAACTCATGGGAGATAGTAGAGACAAAATCAGATTTCATTTTTGCAAGCTCCAGTTCATGGGAAACGGTGCGAATGGTCAAGATCGAACCGAATATCAGAATACCCGCAATGAGAAGAAACATATAGAAATAAATGCCTCGTCGTGAAGTAAGAAAAGTCTCAAGAAGACGCTGCTCCTGTTGATGAAACTCGAGCAACCAGTCCGGAAAGTTCCCTGCGAAATTTGTTTTGACAGTAACTGATCCTGAAGGCGAGTTTTCTGACTTCAGGATAACTTTACCATCCCTTCCTCTAACAATCCATTCAGTTTTCTCAGAGGAAACATTGCGCTGCAATGTTTGGTTGAGAACGTTATCTTTTAGATATTCAGCGTTGAGCAGAAGACCCCAAGTTTCATTATTTTCGGCTCCTTTCCCCGCATGTTGGCTCAACAATGAGACAAGATAAGAGTGCCTTCCGATCTCCAGTGTAAACCGTTTCGCATAGTCGCGAGGGGTATCCGAATCTCTAGAAATTTTTGCCTGCAAATCTGCTGCTGCACCTTCCTGGAAATCAAGTAATCTTTCTGTTATGTTTCTTTGTTTCTTTTCCTCGCCTTCTAATATCTGAAGAGTATTTTTGTAAGATTGGAGCTGTGAAGATAAGGATGGCCGGGAGAGAATTTCATCAATTGATTCTTTGGCGCGCTGTGTAAAAAAGTCATATTGAGCTTTTTCAAGCCTCCATTCTCTTTGAATCAGGCTTTTGTACGACTCAGTGAATGTTCTGGCGGAGCTTAAAGAATCATCGATTTCTAAAAATAATGAGCCCAGTTCCAGGCGAGCAACCAGTCCTAAGGGTATGCCGTCTGCAACTCGCACCTGGCTGAAGTCCTGAGCAATTGTCTCGTACGATTTTATGGCGTCCGGGAAGAATTTAGATTTTTTTTGGACTCTGGCAACCGCGCTTAGTAATTCTCCTTTCACCTGAGGGTCGGAAACCTCTCCCATCGTTCTTTGATAGCTGATCAAAGCATCACGATATCTTTTCTTTTGAAATTCCAACTGCTGAGCAGCTTGAATCTTTCTCACCAAAGTGGGAGTTGGGGAAGAAGCAGAGAAGCGTTGCCTGCTCCCGTCCGGAAGAAAGAGAAACTTTGCTACGGGGAAGTAAATTTTTTTGAAGTCCTGGAAAAGAAAAACCTCCTCCACTAGAGGATGCTGATTTTTTAGACTTTCCAGTGAATTGGAAAAAGCAGGCTTCGCGATTCCCTGGCTATTAGCAACTGTATTTAAGAAAGTCTGTTCAACTTCGAAAATACTTTCATCAATAGATCTGGTGACCATTTCTGCAATTCTACGGTGTTCATCCAATCTCTTTTTTTCCAGCAAGGCCCGGTCATTCTGAATACCACGAAAAGCCAGATAACCCAGGAGCAGGCTCGGTAATCCGATACCCAGAAAGAAGAGGAGGAGTATCCTTTTGCGTTTATGTATTGACAGTCCCATTAATAAAATTCTTTTAAGGACATATAAAACTCTTACTCGAAGGCTGAAATTTCTTTCTTTTTTACACTGCTTATCTAATTTTAAAAAACCCTTCCAGCAAAAACAAGTTGTTTATAAGAGCTTGGAGTTTGATCTCAATATTCCATGTTTAAGGCTATTGGATTGATATGTTATTTTTATCAATAATTTAATTATAAAAAATTAATTCCGGCAAATAAGGAGCAGAGTCTGGTAACAGGTCTGCCCCTTACATGCTGTGCATCTTACTTTTTACTTTTGACCAGCGGCAGAAAATTCTCCATCACCCAGAATTCTGGACTGTCACCCTGGTATCCTGAAAAAACAAACCTCTCCCCATCAGGTGACCAGTCAAGATGATACATGTTTATATCTACCAGATCTGTCTCAATGTCTTCGATACTCCCATCGTCTATTGAAATAACTCTAATATTCTTACCATAACTAGAGCTGGGTGCGTAATTAAAAGCGATCCTTTTGCTATCCGGAGACCAGGCCAATTCGATGTTGACATGAACCATTTTTACTTTCGCTACCACACGCGAAACACCATCATTTAACGAGAGGATTTTCAGCGTCCCACTATGCGAATTCTCTTCTTCGTCACTGGAAAAATAAGCAATCAGTTTCCCATCAGGTGACCATGCTATGGGACAGCACCAAACACTGTCGGAATCCGATGTCAAAACATTCGGATCTCCACCATTTAGCGGAACGGTGCAGATGTTCACCTCACCAAATCCCGTAGAATAAACCTTATCAGCTCTTGCGCGTACATAGGCGATGGTCTTTCCATCCGGCGACCAACAAGGGAATCCGTTAAGAACGGATGCAGGCGTTTGGGTGAGCTGTTTTGGTTTTCCTCCAACAACGGGTAGTGTCCAGATTTGCCAGTGCCAACTCGTATCTTTTTTTGTCTGTCCCGACAAAACAATCGTCTTTCCATCCGGAGATACATCATTTCCTCCTCCATATGCCGGTTTGACGATTTTCTCATCAAACTGAATGGGAACAGTTTTAACTTTGCCTCCCTCAGCAGGAACAACAGCTAATGAAAGTTTTTCCCAATCACCACTCTTCTCATCTATATTATTTGTGTGAAATATTCTTTTCCCATCGGGAGACCACCTGGGTTGTGCCGGATACCCTCCATGTGAGACCAACGCCGCCTTGCCACCAGTTGCCGGCAGCGTGTAAAGGCCAAATTCCGTATGACTGCGAAATACCGCTCCGATTTTATTATCAGGCGTCCATCCTGCTAAAAACATAATTCCCCCAGTTCCTTCAGGAATGTCAATCTTAACTAACTCCCCGGAGGCCACTCCATCCTCTCCAACAGGTATTATGCAAATTTGCTGGCTCTTCAGGTCCAGAAAAGCAATCGTGTCACCGTCAGGTGACCAGGTAGGACTTGACGCATTCCCGGCATTGGCAACCAGTTTTGGAGTCCCGTTAGACGCGGGTATCACCCATAAACCTCCACCCGCTCTACCCAAATTTTTGGTGTCTACGTACGCGATCATCTTTCCATCAGGAGAAAAGACCGGTTCTCTGGCTTGGGCATCAACCAATTGCTTCGGCAAGCCCCCATCTACGGAGATTGTATGGATATGACACTCCTTATTGTCAACCGATGAAAAAGCCAGGATCTTTCCGTCCGGAGACAAACTCATTTTATAGTTTACGATACGTGCATCCCGGTAATTTTCATATACTTTCCTTGGCTTTCCACCTTCGGCTGAAACAATATACATACCCTGTTTTCCCTCTTTTTCTTTCCGTTTATCACTTTTTGTCCAATCATTGAATACGATCCATTTACCATCACCAGACCAGGCAAGTCCGGACCAATCAACTTCCACATCGTCGGTATTCAGTATGCGAGGAGCCCCGGGAAATTCAGAGCCCAGTTTCCCCGATAGGGGCATCATCCAGAGCTTTTTGTCAGATGGAGAAGCGAAGATCACTTTTTTGCCATCCGGAGAGAACTGCATAACCCAAGAAAGCTTGGTTGGAACCTGAAGCTTTCGGAAAGTAGGTTTATGAGGCACTTTTTCTATTGTCTCAGTCAGCCTGGCAAGTCTTTCTTTTGCCAGAGCCACTACTTGCTTCTGCCCAGGATACTCGTCTATGAGGCGTTGGTAGGCTTTTTGTGCCTCTTGTTTTCCTAGTTTTTCGTAGCACAGTCCGATATGATACAGCGCTTTGGAGGCAGTGGCCTCATTCCCTGAAAAATCATTCAGAATCCTTTCATAAATTGCAATAGCCTTCTCTAGCTCCCCTTCAACTTCCTCTTTGTATAAGCCGGATTGGTAGAGCTGTTCTGCGCTTTGCTGGACGTATGCTGGTGATACCAAAACTAATGCTAAAGCAAAAACACCAAGCATAATAAATCGTGATCTCATGATCGATCCTCCTTTTTACATTTTATTTTTCAGGAGGAAAAATACCACAAGAAATATTCGAGTGAATGAAGCTTGTGTAACGATTGTGTGAAGATTCGGTGAAGATTAAAGATTTGCTCCGAGTTCGCCCAATCACCTTCAAAACGCATACAATTTGTTTTGGGAATTTTGGAGTGATTTCGCCTTATTAAAATTATTGGATAGACCCACAAACATTAAGGTAAAATCTGTAATAAACGATCCAGCCCAACAATAAAGGTTCCTCTCTCTACCTGCTTGAGATAGCCTGATGCATCTATCACCTGAAAAGCTGCAGGAACTTTAATCCGATTTTTAAAATATTTGTCGTATTTATGTTCCTTGCTGACAGACCTTGCCACCCGGGCATGATAATTTTTGTATGGCTATTTTCTATAATAGTAGAAAAAAGTCAAGGCCATTTTTCACTAAAGTAGAAATTAGACAATCTATTGCTTTCCTCTAAAATTGGGGTGCAGGCCTCAATATTCAAGATTGCTGGATAGATGCGTTTTTAATTTATTTTTTTGTAATCGGAAAAATAAAAGTTGCTTTAGCCAGTTAACTCAAAAGAAATAAGGGAATCGTCCCCCTTGAGTTATTTAACTTTTAGCCCAGTAACGGAGGGGCAGAACTTACAAAGCTTAGATGAAATAAAAGAAGAGCAATGATTAAGATTGCATATTTTTTCATTTCTGCCCTCCTTTACCTTCCTTCTTATCTTTAGGCAGGAAATTCTCCATCACCCAGATCTCTGGGAGCATTGTGTGACCAGAAAGAGAGCCAAAAGTAATCCGTTCGCCATCAGGATGAACACTCAGCTGTATGAACCCACGCATTGTCAATCCCAGATTTTCGGCTTCACCTCCTTTAGCCGGAATTCTCCACAGCTCCCTTTCTCCTCCTTCAGAATCGGGTTTTCTTTTGGAGAAATATATATAACGACCGTCAGGGGACCAATCGATATCAATGATGTTGCGCCCCTTGAATCCAAATCTATGCAATTCGACAGGTTCCCCTCCCTTAATCGACATTACCTTCAGCACTCTCAAATTTTCCTCTTCCCGCAAAAGTAAGGCCAGTCGCTGACCGTCAGGGGAGAGAGCTAGGATATTATTATCATGAGGGGGATTTCGAAAAAGCTCTTCCTCTTTTCCAGTTTCTAGATCTCGAACAACAACCGGATAATATTCGGCAGACTTTGTTTCATGGATATAGAAGATTAACTTTCCATCTAAAGATAATACCGGCGACCAGAGTGCGTCATAAGATTCTTTTTCCTTTTTCGGAATTAGTAGAGTGGCTTCACCAGTTTGAGCATCAATCTTGTAAATACCCCCACCGGACTGAAAACCCTCAGCAGGCAGCAGGATGGAACGCCCATCAGGGCACCAATGAGGACGATAAAAGTGAACAAATTTGTCTTTAAAATTAAATTCACGGACTCTTCCTGATTCCGCAGAATAGAGGCAGAGAATCGATTGACGTTTCCCTGGTCCCCTGAGAGAGACGTAGACAAGGTTTTTTCCGTCAGGTGACCAATCTGGACAGTTATTGTTTCCTTCGTAGGGAAGAGGATCCTTCTTCGGCTGTTCAATGATATTGCCCGTTTCTGGATCAAGCTTGGCGGAGTAAATATCCCACGTGGCTCCCTCAGTGCTGTAGTAAAACGAACCATCCTGGCTGAATCCTAGGGACACGATTATCCCTATATCCCGCCTTACAAGCTGAGGATCTCCCTGAGGTTTTCCTTCCAAGACTGGAATGATCCAGGCATCCCTGGTTCCTGTGCGGTCGCTTGAGAACAGGATCCATTTTCCATCAGGAGACCAACCAAGCAGATAATCATCAGCCGGATGGGCGATGAGCGGAATTTTTTTCGTCCCATCTGATGAGATTAGGGAAATATCTTTCTTCCTAAATTCTTCCTTCTGTGGAAAGTCATAGACAATATAGCGGCCATCAGGGGAAAATCTTGCCTTCATCGGAAAAGGGTCCACTGCATCAAAGGTTTTAAGGATTTGGATAGGGCTGTCTTTAATTGAAATTAAACCTAGCTGCCAACGTTTCGCCTCATTCAAGAAAAAGGCCAGAATGTTCTTGCCGTCAGGAGACCAATCTGCCAGCTCAACCCATCCCTTGTTATAATCAACTTGGTGGAGAAGGCGAGGTTCTGAACCGTCAAGTCCTACGATATGCACTTCAACTTGACCTTTAGCACCATCCAACCAGATATAAGCCAATTGCTTTCCATCGGGCGACCACACAGAAGTCTCAGCAAAAGCAAAAGATTCATCCCAGGAACCTTTATGGGTGAGATGGCGATTCTTCCCAGTGGCCATCTCTCTTATAGCCAGGTTGCCGGTTTCCCAGTCTACAAAAGATAGATATTTCCCATCAAAAGAAATCTCACCACTGCCATCCACTTCTTTGCCTGTCCAGACTTGCCTTACTTGAAATTCTTTATCTCCTTTTTCTAAGGCAGCCTGTGCTCTGAGGAGAATTGACAATTTTTCCTGCGCCATCCTTACAATATCCCTCTGGCCGGGATAATCGCTGATCACCTTTTGGAAAGCTTCCTGGGCTAATTTGGCCTTTTTCTGCCCCAGCTTCTCGTAGCAGATTCCGATACGGAGTTGGGCTTTGGCGGCGAGAGATTCATCCTTTGTTTCAGTGACAACCTTCTTATAGAGAGAAATCGCCTCCTCGAGGTTTCCCTCCCCGCGCTCTTTGGCCAGCGCTTTTTGAAACAGATCGTATCCGCTTTGAGCGGCAGAACTTGCAAAGATAAGAGGTAAAAAAATGAGAATTGCTATCAAAACTGTAAGTTTTTTCATCTGTTCCCTCCTTTGCTTTGCTTTTTATCCAAAGGAAGGAAGTTATCCATGGCATAGATTTCTTTTATTCTTTGGCCAGCCCTGAAAGCGATGTGCTGTCCATCAGGATGGACGCTTAGCCCATACACTCTGTCCATTGACAGTCCTATTTTTTGAGGTTCTCCTCCTTCCGTTGAAATTAGCCAAAACTCAAATTTATACCCTCTCTGGAATCGACTTTCTGCAAATAGTAGTGCTTTTCCATCAGGAGTCCAATCTGTAGTCTCAATTATCTTTCCTTTTTTCCACCTCACCACTTCCCTTGCTTCTCCACCAGATATAGGTATGATCTTTAAAATAGATTCGTGTGTTTCCCTTTCTCGCACATTGAATGCTAAGAATTGTCCGTCTGGTGAGAGGTCCAGATCTTGCGGGAAGAAAGGTCGCCCTCCCCAGTAGTAACGCTGAAAATTATCACTATGGATTTCCTTCTTTTCTTTGGATGCGAGGTCAAACATCATGATACGGGCAATTTTTTGCTCGGGATGTTTGTATATACAGAATATCTTTTTTCCATCTCGGGACAAAACAGGAGCTCCAACTATATCGCCTTTATTGAACTGAAGAATGGATATGAAATCTCCTGTTTTGGCATCGATCTTGTAAAATCCTTCATGACCTTCTTTTTCGCTTCCTACCGCAAGAATAAAGCGTCCATCAGGATCCCAGCATGTTCCCCATATGTATCTAAGTTCAGGATATATTTCGCGTTCCTCACCATTCTCTAGGGAACGGATACAGAGAACTGACTTGGAGCCAAGCATATCGTGTCCAGTTTCAGGATAAGAGATATAAGCTAAGTACTTTCCGTCTGGCGACCAGTCTGGATGCATTGTAGAGCCTACAAAGTGCTCGGACGCTTTTTTTGGTTTTGACAGAATTTCATGAGTTTTGGAATCGATCTCGGCTATGTAAACATCACTGACCACAGTCTCAAAGGCATAATAGAATGATCCATTCTTGTCAAAGCCTTTAGGCCAAATCGTTCCCACATCCTTTTTAATAAGAACAGGATCTCCCTGAAGTTCACCTTCTGAGACTCGTATAGCCCATATACTTGTAGTTCCTGTGCGGTCGCTGGCAAAGATAAGGCTTTTCCCATCTGGAGTCCATCCGAGCACGAAATCATCTGCAGGGTGCTTGACCAGAGCAACCTCCTGAGTCCCGTCTATTGAGAGCAGGAAAATATCTCGCTTTGAAGAATTTTCCTGTTTTAGATCAAAAACAACGTAACGGTCGTCAGGTGAAAATAGCTCTCCTATCATAAAGGCATCGCCGCGAGGGAGCTTATCAAACGTTTTGAGCACACGCACTGAACCCTCTGCCACAGATATCATCATAAGCTGGCGGGTTTTATCTTTTCTGATGAATTCAGCCAATATGTACCTGCCATCCTGTGACCAATCAAGAGGATTCACCTCTGCCAAATTATCATCACTGCAGAGGATTCTTGTATTTGAACCATCAAATCCAGTAATCCTCAGTTCTTTGAAAGAATCCTTAAAGTTTCCCTCTTCATCCCAGGCATCTTTTAGCGCAAAAACATTCTTGAATTTCAGCCAGGAGTAAGCCACCTTTTTTGTATCCGGTGACCAAATGCTCCCACCCCAATGAAATTCGATAGGCTTCTTGGAGGAAGGTTCTCTTGATGCAGACCAAACCTTTTCTTTTGTTATGAAATGCTTCTTTTTCGTTGCAAATTCGAGAGCGCAAACATTTGGAGAATACATATCCCAGTACAAGAGATAGCGGCCGTCAGGAGAAGGCCTGCCCATGTTACCTCTGCCGCCCATTCTTGCATAATCCCAGACTTTTCTGATTCTAAATTCCTTATCACCTTTTTTGATGACGGTTTGAGCTTTCACGAGGATGGATAATTTTTCTTTGGCTACTTTGACTGTTTCGGTCTGGCTGGGATAATTATCAATGACTTTCTGAAAAGCCTTTTGTGCCTCCTTCATTCCTAACTTTTCATAGCATATTCCAATACGAAGTTGGGCTTTAGCCGCCAGAGATTCATCCTTTGTTTCAGCGACAACCTTCTTATAGAGAGAAATCGCTTCCTCGAGGTTTCCCTCGCCGCGCTCTTTGGCCAGCGCCTTTTGAAACAAGTCGTAACCGTTTTGAGCAGCAAGACTTCCAAAGCTGAAAGATAACAGGATGAATATTGCTATTAGGATCGATAATCTTTTCATGCCTTTCCTCCTTTGTTTTTTAATCCTCTCATAATTTAGTTCTTCCAGTTTTGGAATGTGTCATGATATTGTGTTGATAATGCAATTTTTATGTCAATTTTATTCCTGAAAATTGTCTGCTTTTTGTCATGAAAATGTCATCTCTCGAGGACCAGCTTGTAGCCAACACCGTGAACCGTAAGCAGGTGGCGTGGCTTGGAAGGATCTTCTTCAAGCTTGGAACGGAGCAAAGCGATATGATTGTCAACAGTACGGGTTGTAGGATACTGTTCATAGCCCCACACCTCATCGAGGAGTTCGTCGCGAGTGACTACTTCGCCGACCCGAGCAGCCAATAAGCGAAGAATTCCGAATTCCTTGCGCGACATATTAAGAACTTTGTCCTCTCTGCGGGCTTCAAAGCTTTTGAAATCTATTAAAACTTTGCCAAAGCGTAGCTCGTTCGGAAGAGGCCCAATCTTAGACCGCTGCATCCGACGCAAAATGGCACGGATGCGAGCCAGTAACTCTGGCACAGAAAAAGGCTTTGTAACATAATCATCGGCTCCTAGATCCAATCCGAGCACCCGATCCACTTCCTCACCCCGGGCAGTCAACATCAAGATTGGCGTGGTTAGTCCTTCTTCGCGCACTTTGCGGCAGAGCTCATACCCACTCATCTTGGGCAGCATTAAATCCAGGATAATCAGGTCGGGTTTTTTCTCTTGTATCAAACAGTAACCCTGCTCACCATCCGTAGCAGTCAAGACCTCGTACTTATCATACTCTAGGTTGTCCTTTAGTCCCCGCAGTATCGCCCGATCATCCTCGATGATGAGAATCCGTTTCATTGTTTGCTCTCCAAAGGCAGGTAAATAGAAAAGGTGCTCCCTTTACCTGGCGCACTCTCGACCTCTATATTCCCTCCATGGGCTTTGGCGATGTGGGAAACGAGGGTCAGACCCAGTCCTGTCCCCACAGTGCGCTCGTTCTCCGGCATGGGAACACGGTAGAACTTTTCAAAAATCCGCTTTTGTTCCCGCGGGTCAATCCCGACACCTCGATCAGCTACCTGGATCAGAGCCTGGTCATCTTTTCTCTGCAGCCGCAAGTCAATTTCATGGGACTCACCCGAGTACTTCATGGCATTATTGAGGAGATTCAATATGGCTTGTTCAAGAGCGTCCTTATCCACCCGAACCTCGGGCAAGCCTTCTTCTGCGTAAACATTAAGCTCGAATCCTTTTTGACTCAGAGGATACTTCATAGCTCGAGCGGACGCCTGGATAATTTCAGATAGAGACGTCGGTTCCAGCCTGTAAATCCTCTTTCCTTGTTCGATCTTGGAAAAATCGAGCACATTGTTTAATAATCGTGTCAGCCGCTGACTCTTGCTGACAATTGTATCCAGATACTCTGCCTGCGTTTTCAGATCCTTGGAACGGCCTAAACGCAGTGTCTCGGCAAACATTCTGATGGCTGTCAGGGGAGTCTTGAGCTCATGGGAGACGCTGGAAACAAATTGGGAGCGCATCTCCGCCATCCTCACATCGCGACGCACATCTCTCCACAGGAGGTAAGCGCCGAACAGCGTCACGCCCAAGACTAAAAGCAAGGCGAGTAAGTAAAATGAGCGCTGAAAGCTCCACTGTCTTGAAAGTGCTGTGCCTTCGCTTTCTGCGAAAGCGATTTTTAGACCGCGAAAATTAGGTCCCAATGATTCTCCCTCGGAACCTTCACCGGTGACAAGGTGGAACTCACCGGGAAATGTTTCAGAGAAGCCGCTGTCTTGCCTGAGAGAAGCGAGGATATCCTGAGCATGCACCACAAAAAGCAAAGGTTGCGATCCGGCAAGCGGAGGAGCCAAACTAACCAACCAGGGGATTTCTCCGTAGGAGATCCATACGGGTTCGTCTCTTCTTCCTTGATTTCCCCGCTCGGCTGTAAAAGCTATTTTTTGAAAGTCTCCTTGAAGTTCCAAAGCCTGCTCAAGTTTCAGAATGTTCTCATTAATTATTCGCTGGTAATCCTTGGCAGTATCCTTGATGTATTGTTCGGGAGCGGTGTTGATGAGTTTTTGGACCAATTCCTGGAGCATATAAAACTCAGCGGGTGGGAGCCAGCGATTTAACTCAAGTTCGGCTCGGATATATTCTAAGATTTCTCCATGGGCGTCTTCTTCATCGAGCAGGGGTCCGGCTGCATAAAGAGATAAGGGGATTCCATACTCATCTGTTACGCTGGAAGGAAGGTCCAAAATACGACGGTATTGCGATAAAGCTTCCTTGTTTCGACCCGACTTGGCGAGGGCTCGTGCCAGCAAAAGACGAGCATATCCTCTCTGGAGGGATTCTTGTGCTGATTCCATCAATTGACGATATAACCCAGCAGCTCGAATAAAATCTTTCTTAGCAAACTCCTCGCTTTCAGCAAGCTGAACCTTTCGGGAAAAATCAGAGCTGCTAAGGAGCCGACGGAATTCTTCACTCCTCTTATTTTCTTCCCAGGGGAGCAACAATCGATCTTCCTCCACCAGGCCGATCAACACAACCTCGGGGTTCATATAATCGCGATGGGCGGATAATTGAGCCCAATTTGCCGCCGCGCTTGACTCCTGAAGTTTGATTTTTTCCAGGCGGACAAGCAGGTGCTGTCCGATTTCGCTTCCCATACGACGACGCTCATCTACCATTCGCTTTTGAGCCAGTTCCCGCTCCTGGCTGATCATGCGCAAGGTAAAGACCACCAGGACTAAGCTGGGCAGAATGACAGCAAGCAAGAAAAGAAGGATTTGTTTGCGATGGCCACGTGAGCTAACAGGCATAGGGTTGACCCTTTTTTCAATAGTATATTCTAAAATACCCCCAAAGATAAAGATGTCACGAAAATGTCATAAGGCAAACAGGGTCAAATCTTTATTATTGATAAAGCTAGTGTCGTGTCAAATGGTTTGAGATTTTTTGTCAATAATAATAATTTAACCCCGTTTTTCTTTACTTTTCTTTATTTTTTCTTAATCTTCTCTTCAGGCAGGAAGTTTTCCATCACCCAGATTTCGGCACTGGGCTTTCCCGAGAAAAACGCGATACGTTGCCCATCTGGATGAATACTTAAGTCAAATATTCTGTCTATTGTCAATCCGAGATTTCGAGCCTCTCCACCTTCTGCGGGAATCATCCACAACTCACATTTCTTATACTTCTTTCTATAGTCCGACCCTTTAGCAAAAAGAATCTCCTGACCGGTGGGAGTCCACGCATATGGTCCGATCGTTTCAGGTAGCGGAACTTTAATAAGGTCGTGAGGTTTTCCACCAGCGGCAGGAATGATCCTCAAGACATCTGTTAATTTTTCCTCAACCTTTTCAGCCGTAAGAAAGGCTAAGTACTTTCCATCAGGAGATAAGGTTACACTTCCAATATCAGGTGGAGCAATCTTGCGATAGAGTTCCTTTTCTTGGCCGGTTTCAAGGTCACGCATGAGGACGCAGGAAAGCTTTTTAGTCCATTGAGTGTACGGATAGAAAATCGCTTTTCCGTCAGGTGACCACGCAGGCTGCTTTATAATTGTTCCACGCTCAAATTGAACAATTGAAGTAGCATCCCCAGTTTGCACATCGAGCTTATACATTCCTGAACGATTCTCTTTGTCTAAACCTATCGCAATAATGGAACGGCCGTCAGGGGCCCAAGAAATATACCTAAAGTAATTAAGCTGAGGAGAGGAAACTGTCCGTATCTCCCCAGTTTTGCCAGATCGTAGACAAAGAACACAAAAGTCCTTTCCTTCGATGTTTCTGTAGGAGACGTAAGCTAAATAATTTCCATCAGGTGACCAATCAGGAACAAGGTTGAAGCCTTCGAAACGCTGGGCGGCATTTTTTGGTTGTTCCAGAAATTTGCCCTCTTTCATATCAAGCGAGGCGATATAAACATCTACCATAGTGGTCATTATGCCGTAGTAGAAGGACCCTTTGTTAATAAACCCCATAGGCCAAATTTGACCTATATCCTTCTTAATCAATTCAGGAGTTCCTTGAGGCTTCTCCTCCTTGACGCGAATGAGCCAAACGTCCGAAGTTCCTGTACGGTTGCTGACAAAAAGAACGCTTTTCCCATCTGGTGTCCAACCAAGCAAACGGTCATCAGCCTTATGATTAATCAGAGGAATTTCAAGGCTTCCCTCCGTCGAGAGCAGAGAGATGTCGCGCTGTTGAATGTCTTTCTGTGGTCGAAAATCGTAGGCGATGTATTCTCCGTTCGGTGAAAATAATGCGCTGCTTTCTGGATAGCGCTCGTCCAGAGTCTTAAGTATGCGAAAAGAGCCATCTGAAACGGAAACCAGCACAACCTGAAGTTTGCCTTGTTCTTTTTGGAGGAAGAAAGCTAGAATGTGCTTACCATCTGGTGACCAATCAGCGGGCATGACTTCTACTTCCTTATTCTTAAAGAGAACACTAGGGCCAGAACCATCAAGACCTATTATACGCAGGTCATAGAAGTTATCCTTATTGAACCATTTGTAAGCAATCTTCTTGCCGTCAGGGGACCATCTGGAAGTGGAGGCAAACTCTGCTGACTCTTCCCAGGAGCCTTTCTTAGTGAGATTGTGTTTCTTTCCAGTGGCCATCTCCCGGATAATAAGGTCGCCTTCTCCATCCACACAAGATAGATAACGTCCATCGGGGGAAGGTTCGCCAGAAGTACTCACTTCAGGACCTGCCCATACCTTTCTGATTTTGAATTCTTTATCACCTTTTTCGACAACTGCTTGGGCTTTCAACAGGAAGGATAGTTTTTCTTTGGCAAGGGCGACTTCTTGCTGCTGGTCAGGATAATTATCAACCACCTTCTGGAAAGCTTTTTGTGCTTCTTTCAAGCCTAACTTTTCATAGCACAGACCGATGTAGAGCTGAGATTTGGCGGCATATTCTCTTTCATCTGGATATTTTTTAATGATTTCATTAAAAAGCTTGATAGCTCCTTTGAGATCGCCCTTTGTTTCCATAGTAAATTTCGCCTTCTCGAAGAGCACTTTGTGTTCAGAGGAATTCTGAAATCCAAAAGCCATGAGTATGGCTGCTATGAATATGGCTGCTGTAAAGGCAATTAAAATAAAAACCTTTTTTGAACTCATGATATTACCTCCTGATATTTCGTCCTGCGGGTGAGTTTTTCATTCACAAACAATGTAGGTTTTTTAGTTTCTCAAGTTGTCAAATAAAACTAAAAAAATGTAAAAGATTGTCATTTCTCTTTTATCAATCAGCTTTTTTTACTAAAGGCAGGAAGTCCTCCATCAGGAAAAGATCGTAGTCGCCGCCCTTTTCCGAGTCAAAAGCTATCTTCTTTCCATCAGGCGACCAGGTAATGCGGCGTATTCTCGCATCCATTCCCGTATTTACTTCCACTGGCTCTCCTCCAGTAAAAGGAATCACAAAAATTTTCCCTGTGCGCACATAACCAATTTTCTGCCCATCAGGCGACCAGGACAAACCACCTCCCTCTTTCCGTTTCACCAGGACTTTAGGTTCTCCTCCAGTAAAAGGAACAATTTTAATTGCCCCTTCAGGACCACAGCCATAAGCTATGGATTTTCCATCCGGAGACCATGTGTTTGAGCCTTCAACTTCGTCGGGTGAAAATGTGAGCTGTCTAAGCTTGCTTCCTTCTGCCGATACGATAAACAGGTCAGTTTTATACGTTTTTCCATTTGATTTTTTCTGCTGGCGTGAGAACACAATCCATTGCCCGTCAGGTGACCAAGAAGGAAAGACGTCTACTCCAGGGCTTGAAGTGATTTGTTTGGGCTCTCCTCCTTTGATAGATACAGTCCAGATATGTGCCTTGGAGGTTCCCTTTTCTCCCGCCGGAAAAGCGATCTTTTTGCCATCTGGCGAGACACTCGGATAATACCAGCCTAATTCCAGATTTTCTGTAATAGGAACGATAGAAACATCTCCGCCTTCAGCAGACGACCAGCAAATTTTTCCTTCCATGAAGAAATAGAGCCTATTCCCATCAGGGCTCCAAGCCGGATGATCTGTTGAGGCAGGAGTCACTTGAGTGGCTTTGCCTCCTGATGAAGGCACCGTGTAGATGGCCCTGTGGATTGGATTCTGCAGAAGAAAGCCGATTTTGTTATCTGACATCCAACCTGCCAATCTCCATGACGATTCTAGCGGAAGGTCAATCTTCGTGGGTGCTGCCGTCGGTTTTCCGCTCTCAGAGACAGGAACTATCCATACTTCCTTGCAACCTTTGTCAGGTACAGGCTCTCTTAAAAAAGCGATCATTCGACTATTGGGGGACCACAAAGAATCTTGAATTCTTCCACCTAAATTGGAAATTTGCACTGGTTTTCCTCCAGATAGGGAAGTTACCCACAAATCCGAAAGCCATGGTTCTTTTTCTTGAGAACAAACTTTCACATAAGCTAATTTCTTGCCATCAGGAGAGAATGAAGGAAGCCAGGTTTGCGGCTCTGTTTGCTTTCTCGTCGTCCCACCATCCACTGGAACCGTGTAGATAAAAGACTGTTTCGACTCTCCTCCAGATTCACCAATCTCTTTTGAAGCATAGGCTAATATTTCGCCATCAGGTGAAAGGCTCAGGCAATACTGAGAAAAATGGAAACCTCCCCCTCGGTTTACTGGAGCCAAGATTTTCTTTGGCTTACCCCCTGAAGAGGGAATAACATGAATTTCGTCGACAAATATATCTTTCTCATTCCTCATATAATTGTAGGCTATCCATTTACCGTCGTTAGACCAGACATGCCCCCATGTCCAGATCTTATCCTCTCCAGCCAACTTAGAGGGTTCGCCGGCAATATCAGGACTGACCTTACCCGGTAAAGGGACAATCCACATGCTTCCTTCATACAGCATCGAAGAGAAAGTGAGCATCTTACCGTCTGGAGATAACTGCGCTCCTTGGGAAAGTTTAACAGGGATACTTATTTTTCTGAAGATGGGCTTAGGGGGAGCCTTTTCCTTTGCTTTGGAAAGGGCCGCCATCTTTTCTCTGGCAATGGCCACTTCTTGCTGCTGCTCAGGATAATTGTCGACCACCTTCTGGAAGGCTTGCTGGGCTTGTTTTGCCTGCTCTTCACCCAGTTTTTCATAGCAGAGACCGATATAGAGCTGAGATTTGGCGGCATATTCTCTTTCATCTGGATATTTTTCAATGATCTCGCTAAACAGCTTAATAGCTCCTTTGAGATCGCCTTTTGTTTCCATCGTGAATTTCGCCTTCTCGAAAAGAACTTTGTGCTCAGAGGAATTCTGGAAGCCGAAGGCCATGAGTATGGCTGCTATGAATACGGCTACTGTAAAAGAAATGAAAATAAAAGTCTTTTTTGAATTCATGATATTACCTCCTGATAATATGCCCTGCGATTGAGTTTTTTCATTCACCAACAATGTAAGTCTTTGCTTTTCCCGAGTTGTCAAATAAAAGTAAAAGAATGTAAAAGATTGTCAACAAAGCTTTGAAGCATTGGGGTCAGACTTTTATAATTTTTTTTATCTGCATCTTTCTCAAAATTCTAACACGCTATCTTGTTATCCTGAGATAAACGCAAATTATGCAAGTCTGACCCCAATAACTGACCCCAATAAATTGTTACCCAACAAATCGATATCCTTCTCCGTAAACTGAAAGGATATATTCGGGATGAGATGGATCCCCCTCAATCTTTTTCCTCAATTTCAATATATGATTGTCGATGGTTCGGGTGGTAGGATATTTTTCATAACCCCAGATTTTATCCAGCAAAGCCTCTCTCGTTACCACTTCTTCCCTATGGGAAATGAAGTATTTTAAAATCTCTACTTCTAGTGATGTAAGATCCAATTCCTTATCTTTGCGCCTGACTTTGAAGTGTGTAAAATCAATCTCGACATCGCCAAAGCGATAAACTTCTGGGGCTTTTTTTCTCTCCCTCTTCTCGCGTCTTAAGTGTGCTTTTATCCGCGCTAAAAGTTCCCGGATGCTGAAAGGCTTGGTCATATAATCGTCAGCTCCGATTTCCAATCCAAGCACTTTATCAATTTCTTCTCCCTTGGCTGTCAGCATGATAATAGGAATGCTTATATTTTTTTGACGGAGCTCTCGACAGATATCCAGGCCATTCATCTTGGGGAGCATAATATCAAGGATAATCAGTTGGGGTCTGTCTTCCAGGGCTTTGCGAAGTCCTTCCTCACCATCCGCTGCCCAATCCACCTCATATCCCTCGTCTAACAGGTTGAGTTTCAACCCTTTTACCAGGTCTTCTTCGTCTTCTATTATTAATATTTTCTCTTTCATCCTTATTTATCCTTTTTTGGGCCGGAGAGAGGGAAAATCACAGAAAAGACACTACCCTTTCCTGGCTCGCTTTCGACCTTAATCCGGCCCCCATGAGCTTCGGCGATGTGTTTAACCAGGGTCAGGCCCAGGCCGCTTCCTCCTGCTTCGGAAACAATTTCATTTTTTACCCTGTAGAATCTGTTGAAAATTCTTGATGTATCCTTAGGCGAGATTCCTATGCCTTTATCAGCAACCTGAAGGACTGCATTTCCGTTATCTTTGAATAATTTGACGGTTACTTCTTTTATCTTGGGCGAAAATTTCATGGCATTGCTTAAGAGATTAACCAGCACACTGGCTATAGCTTCTCCATCAAAACTCATCTCCGGAAGATCTGAGGCAATTTCTTTTTGCACAGAAAAACCCTTTTTCTCTAAATGATAACGGTATGACTCTAAAGTGTCGCGAACGATCTGGGCCAAGCTGCCTTTTTTAAAATCGAATTCTTTTCTGCCCATCTCAATCCGGGAAAAATCAAGAACATTGTTTATCAGGTGCGATAGGCGCTCGCTTTCTTTGGTTATTATCTCATAAGCTTCTTTCCTTTCCTCTTTCTTAAGGTCTTCTTTTCGCTGGAGCGTCTCCCCATAAAGGCGAATCAGAGTGAGAGGTGTTTTTAGTTCGTGAGAGATATTATGAACGAATTCGGTCTTTAAGCGTGTAGTTTCTGATTCACGGGAAATATCACGCACTATGAGAAAAGCACCCATAAGCATTAAAGCCACAATAAAAGTCAGAAGAACTCCGTAGAGAAAATTCTCCCGCCGTGCGGTCAGTTCAAGGTCACTGAACGCAGGCTGAGAGACAAGAAGTTTCCAGGGAAAAGGGAATTGGCGATAAGATAAACTGAGAGAGTCTTTTGAAGTTAATTCCTCTTTTCCGGTTAAGATATTCCGACCTCTCTCATCGATGACTTGAAGAGAAAGTCCGGTATCTTTTGTCAGATTTTCTAAAATTTTTGGGAATATTTCTTTTTTCAGGGAACTTAGATCCCAACAAAAACCACCATAAAAAGTCCTTTCTGACTGAAAGTTAGGCAGCACAGAGTAAGAGACAAGACAAAATTCTTCTTTTTGCGCGACAAGCAAGCGTCCTTGTTGTGCTTCGCCTCCCATACGAGAAAGTGTCAGCTTTTCTTTTATCTTTGGGACGGCCTCTCTCTTTATGAAATCTGTAAAAAGGAGCGCCTCTAAATAAGAAGATCGTTGTTTCTGGAGGCCCAGATAAGATTCTCGAATTTCAGGAAATCTTCCTTCAGAAAATTTATCATCGAGAATTGACTCTATTTCGACGATGAAAAAGTCATAGGTAGGAAGGTTAACCGGCCAACCTCCTTTCCTAATTTTTCCGTAGAGCGAGAGCAAAATTTTCAGGCTATTCTCTTCTCTATTTCGGAGCTGCTCGATTTCATACAGCTGAAAGGCAGCCAATATGCCGTAAGGATGCCCCGCTTTATTCAGAAATTGCCCGTATTCAGCCGAAAGGTCGCTATATACTTTATAGGCTTCACTATATTTTTTTGAGGATAAAAGACAGCGCCCCAAAGCTCCCAAGGCTAATGCTTTGTGCTGGTTTGTGGGGGCAAGCGATGTACACTTCCGGTATAATTCAGCAGCTTGGACGTAATTCTTTCTAGAGAATTCAAGAGATTCCGCTTGCTTAAGAGCCTGAGCAAATTCGGTATTTTGTACATTCTTTTCCCCTGGGAAGATCGAAATGTCTTCTTTTCCGGTTTTAGGGATAATTATTTGGTACTCGGCATTAAGCAGAAATAGTTGGCCTTCGATTTCCTTTGATAATTTAGAATAATCGGAGAGAGCTTGTTCTGTTTCTTTTATGCCAGTTAGACGAGTGAAATTTTCAATCTTTAAAGCTTCTTTTTCATGCTCAAGAAGCTCGCCTTCGATAGATTTCAGGGCGGATTCTCCTGAAATCCAGAGGTTCGACTCGAGTATCTTTTTTACCGATTCCCGCCTTTCGGCAAAAGTGCTAAAGCTTAAATAACCAACAACTAAGGAAGGAAGTAAAATGGCTAAAAGAAAAATAAAGACTATTTTCCTCCTGGCCAATATCCCCTGGGTGAATATTCTCATTGCTGATATCGAAATCGGGCTTTGATTTGGATAAGCTCATTTAGATTTTATCAAATCCAACTATTAAAATGTCAAAAAAATGTAAAACTTTGTCAGCAAATGTAAAAGCTAATTTGATAAGCGGAACGAAAATTTGAAGGAGAATACGTTACACTCAAGGAACTGAAGCGTGATATCGAAAAGGAAAAGATGGGACGTAAGTAAAATCGCAAAAAGAAAACCACCAGAGGTTGAAATAGCTCTGGGCTTTAATAGGGAAATATTTTTATAACTTGGGGAGTTCTTTGCTTCTGCCTTTCTGCTATCTCACTGAATGCCTTTTTTTACTAAAGGCAGGAAGTTTTCCATCACCCAGACTTCATTTGCTTGAGTATAAGTGTCGAAAGCGATCTGATGTCCATCAGGATGAACATGCAGACCGCGCATTTTTTTATCTGTCTGCCAGAGCTTTTGAGGCTCTCCCCCATCTGAGGAGATTTGCCATAAGCTAGTGCCATAATCTTCGGCTTTGGTAAAGAGTACATGTTTCCCGTCTGAAGACCAATCAAAGGCTCTAATAACTGCCGCTTCTTTCAGTCTGAGTAATTCCCGGGCCTTTTCTCCAGAAACGGGCATAATCAATATGCTCTCGGCGTCTTTTTCAGGGTAGGCGATGCCAAAAAGCAGCTTTCGACCATCAGGCGAAAGAGCTAAAATGCTAAATAGATTGGGGTCACAATAGAGCTGCTGCTCCAGGCCCGAGTTGACTTCGCGCCTCAAGATGCAGCCTCGGTTTACATAAAAAATAGCTTTCCCGTCTTTTGACCATTCTCCCCTGTGCCAACCCCAGTCATCGATCCCCGGTGCATATGGTGCTATAAGGATGACTTTTCCGTCACGAACATCGATTTTGTAGAGTCCTCCGACATAATCCTTTTTTTTGTCCTTTTTATAGAAGCTTGTGACCAGAATTGAGTGCCCATCAGGAGACCAGCGGGGATTATCAAAAAAATCAAGTTCACAAGGAACCTCTCGGTCTTTTCCAGTTTTAAGGGATCGAATATGAAGAATATACTTAAAAAAAACGGGCCCTGCAGGCTTGAGTTGCTCAAGGATATAGGCTATGTACTCACCGTCGGGTGACCACTGAGGGGAAAAGTTGGAGCCTAAAAAGGGTTGTTTCAAAGGAGCCTTGACTTTTCCTATTGCCAGATCGATTGAAGCAATGTAGGAATTAGACCAGCTTCGAAACATGCTAAAAAAGAAGGAGCCATCCTGCTTAAATCCCAAGGGGAAAACTTTCCCTATCTCGCTTTTAATCCATCGGGGTGATCCCTTAAGCCTGCCATTTTCGACCTGAATAAGCCAGAGGTCCAAGGCTCCTGTGCGGTCGCTAATGAATATAACTTCCTTTCCGCCTGGTGCCCAACCAAGCAATTTGTCATTTGCTGAATGCTCAATCAAAGGAGTCTCTCCGCTTCCATCCGTGGCAAGCAGGTAGATGTCGTATTTTCCGGAGTCTTCCTTGACCGGAAGGTCAAAGGCGATATACCGGTCATCTGGTGAATGACACACACAATCTTGTGTTGTTTGCCCTATATCAGATATTTTGAGAACGCGAATGGAACCATCCTTGACAGAGACCCACGCAATCCGGAACTTTTTGTCTTTTCTGCCATACATCCTGACCGCAATGTGTTTGCCATCTGAAGACCATTGGGCCGGATAGACTTCATAATCTTTGTTACTGTAGAGAATACGAGGAGATGAGCCATCGATCCCGATGAGCCTTAAATCATAATAAAAATTCTTATCAGACAGTTTATTATACCAGGAGTAGGCGATTTGCTTGCCGTCAGGAGAAATTTTGGAATAAAACGCAAATTGCTGGGCAGCTTTTAAGGATGCTTCGTGGGTGAGGCGGCGCTTTTTCCCCGTAGCAAGCTCGTGAATAGCCAGATCTCCAGTTTCCCAATCCACATAAGAAAGATAACGGCCATCAGGAGAAGGACCTCCGAAAATATCCACATCAGGGCCTGACCAGACCTGGCGGATTTTGAACTCTCTATCACCTTTTTCAACCAGAGCCTGGGCCTTTAAAAGAATGGCAATTTTTTCTTCGGCCAACTTGATTTCTTCAGTTTGCTCAGGATAGCTCTCAGCCACTTTCTGGTAAGCCTTTAGTGCTTGCTTCATTCCCATTTTTTCGTAGCACATACCGATTTGAAGCTGAGCTTTTGCCCCCATTTTTCTGTTGTCAGGAAAGCTGGTTGTAATTTTGAGGAAAAGCTGGATAGCCCCCTCCAAGTCTCCTTCTGCTTCCTTCTTGAAGATCGCGCCTTCGTAAAGTTCCTCGGCTGACTCTTGGGGCAGAGCTTCTCGCAAACAGATGAGAGAAAACAGAATTGATATTGCTATGACGAGCCAGAGCGAAATTTTTTTATGGTTCATATTTACGAATTATCTTTCCTATGAAAAATTCTATCTATGAATAATATCAAATTCTTCACCACTGCGGGTTAAGTTTGCGTTAAAATTCAGATGCGTTTCTATTAAGATATTCTTAGCCTCTAAATTTGTATCCAACTCCCCTGACACTAATGATGTATTCAGGGTTAGCAGGGTCGTTCTCAATTTTCTTTCTAAGATGGACGATATGGGGGTCAATGGTCCGAGACGAAACAATAGCGTCCTCCCAAGCATCATCGAGCAGATTATCCCTGGTCACCACTTCTCTCTTATGCTCGATAAAATACTTGAGCAGCTTGAATTCTAAAGCGGTCAAGTGCAATATTTTCCCGGCCTTGTGAACCTCATGGCTTTTGAAATTTACAGTCACATCGCCGAATTTGTAGACCTCTCCGATGTCATCCTTCTGCCTTGTCCTTCTTAAGATGGCCTTTACTCTTGCCACTAATTCCCTTGAGCCCACAGGTTTGGTGACATAATCATCAGCACCTAATTCCAGTCCCAACACTTTGTCCATCTCCTCGGTCCTCGCTGCCGTAAGCATAAGAATGGCTGTATCCTTGCCCGCTTCTTTGAGCTTCTTGCAGACTTCGAAACCACTCAGTCCTGGAAGCAGTATGTCAAGGATTATCAGTTGGAACTCCTGATCCAATGCCAGCTTTAAACCCTCCTTGCCGTCGAGGGTTGCAGAAACTTTGTATCCCTCAAACTCCAGATCGTCTTTTAATCCCATCAGAATGGACTTATCATCTTCAACAATCAGTATCTTATCCATTTTTATCCTTCTTTCTTGCCTTTGTTTGTTTTACCGGAAGCACCATTGTAACTTTTGTCCCCTTTCCCGCATCGCTTTCCAACAATACCTCGCCTCCATGAGCTTTGATGATATGAGCCGTTAGGGTTAGACCTATTCCGCTTCCTTTGATGCTTATTTTGTGCGTTTCATCAGACCTGTAAAACTTTTCAAACACTTTTTTCTGCTCTTCCTTGCTTATTCCTATCCCCTCGTCCCCCACTTCCAAAAACACACTCTGGGCGTTCGACCAGACCCGAAGAAATGCTCTCGGGCTTTGTCCTCTGAATTTCAAAGCATTATCGAGCACATTGAACAGAGCCCGGGAAATAGCTTCTTTATCGGCTAAGACTTTTGGCATCTGCTCGGGTATCTCTGTCTCCAGGAGGAATTTCTTCCCGGAAGTCTGTCTTTGAAATCGAGAAGCAACGTCCTTTGCCAGTTCAGCGATGCCTGTCTCTTCGAATTGGTATTCTTTCATTTCCGCTTCTATTTTAGAAAAATCGAGAATGTTTTCAACGAGTCGACTCAGGCGTTCGCTTTCATCGGTTATAGTTTCATAGTACAGTTGTTTCTTTGCTTCTTCCTTAACCCGTCTTCTCTTAAGAAGTTCGGCTAAATATCGAATGGAAGTCAAAGGCGTTCTGAAATCATGGGAAACTGTGGACACAAATTCTGATTTCAATTTGGCTAACTCCAACTCTTTAGCCGTGCTCCTGATCGCCAAAAATCCTCCAAAGAACAGGGCAACTATCACAACGCCTACAGAAAAGAGGTAGATATTCCGTCTCTGCTTGAACTGTCTTTCAGCTAATCCTAGCTCGCTCTGAAAAACATTGACTTTCCAAGGTGGGAAATTCTCTTCAAAGCCTTGAGAAAAAGTTAACTGAGGAAGGGGCTTTTGAAGAGAAGTCATATCTTTCCCAGACACAGCGTTCCCGAATTCATCTTTTATCTGGACATGCCAATCCTTTTTAAGCGGAAGTCTTCCCAAAATCTCCGGAAGAAGCTTTTTGGACAGGACTTCGGAATCTATTCTAATTCCCAGGACTGTATTATTTTTGATAGATGTACAGGAAACGAGATAGGCTTCGTTACCAATTGTCTCAGCGTGGTGATAGAAATTTCCGAAGGAAGAAATGGAGGAAGATGTTTTTGTCTTGATAAGAGGAATGACTTTTGTTACAAGATTCTCCCTTGCTTGCATCCTGCTTAGTTTTTCTTCTTCGAGCTGATTGAATTTCTGCCCTTTTTCCATGAAACTCTTCTTTACTCCAGACTCATCTATACTCTCCAAGGACGTATCAAGCATAGCTTTAACTTTCTTCCGGTAGAAATAAAATTGATTCTTGCTCAAAGGCCATCTGGATTCCAGGATGTTTTCGTGAAGCTCAAAAAAGGCTTCAACCGCCTTCATCTTTCTGTTTATATTCCAGTAGATGCTTCCTATCTGATACTGAGCTATCAGCCCAAGGGGTATTCCATCAGGACTTGGCACGGCTGTATGTTTTTTCAAAATCTTTTGATAGGCTTCAATAGCCTTAAAAGGATTCCCAGACTTTGCGAAACACCGTCCAATGCAATTCAAAAGTATGGCATGGGAAGCATCATCTGAAGTCTCACCCATCAGTTTTTGGTAAGACTCTATTGCCAGAGAATAGTTTTTTGCCTTGAACTCAGACATCTCTGCTTTTTTCAGGAGAGGATGACGCTCTATCTCCATAGTTTGTTTTTTCCTAATCCGTCCTTCATGGGGAAGAAGGAAAAGCGATTTTCCCAGCGGGAAAGACACATCTCCTCTTTTGTTAATCAGGAAAATCTCAGAGACTAGCTCTTCGCTTTCAGCTATTCTTTGGCAGACTTCTTTTAGCCCCTTTTCGTCGGATTGATTTTGAGGGATGCCGATCAGTTTGCTAATCCTTTCCTCAGCCTCTGATACGGATGCTTCGACTTCCTTAACGAGGAGTTCTGTTAATCTTTGCTGTTCTTCCTCGATATCCATTTTCCTGACCAGCTTTTCTCTTTCTGCTTCCCGAATAGCAAATATGGCCAGAACAATGCTCAAGAGGAATATGGCTACAGAGAATAGTATTATCGCCCTTTTTCGCCAAGTAAGCTTTATTATCACCCGCCCTTAACTCCGTTCATCCTTTATTTAAAGGGGGCTGTATTCTTGAAAACCTGTGATTTTTCACCCTTTTCCTTATATCAGCTTATACCAGGTCAAAAATGGAGTCAAATGATTCAGGGCAGAAGCTTAGGCACAAGATAGGTCAGGTCTCTTAGACCGCTCCTGATCACATTTTGAAATGACTAGCGTTATCACAGAGTTGCAAAGGGATTAAGCATTCTGTGAGAAATAGAGCCTATTCCCTTTTTTATATGAGAAGTGCTCTAAAGAATACGCACTGGCTTGTGGATTGAATAAAATTTTTATGTGTCAGCTTTTATTTTTAATCCCGAATCCAGGTAGTTACAAAACTAAACAAAGTTTTCGCCCTAAGTGGATTCTTGGATTCCCAATTTTTCTTCCCTTTCTTTTTCTTGACTTTATAATTCTCTTCGAAATAAGTCTCATAGTCATTTATTGTAACAGTCCAAGTATCGGGATCATCCCTATAAATCTCCATAATAACATCATCAGCACTCAAAATATTGTGATAATCTGAATCGTCATCTTCAAGAACATCGAATGTATTACGGACATCGATGTATACTTTTCCAGAGGAAGAAACCATCCTACCCGTATTGATTTTTTCAATATCATAATCTACTCTAATTATCAGGGTTACGCTGTAATACCCACAATTGGGATGGGGATATTGCTCTAAGAAGCACTCCATACAATCAGGGGGAGTAATTCCGCAATTATCCTTGGGCGGAAAATGGCAACAAAGACCTTTATCAACATCCCAGTCAATAAACCATAAGTTTTGAAAGCCTATTTTTCCCAAAGTTACTTCTTCAGCACAAGTTTGGTCTGTTTGATTGTTTTTAATATCTAAACTGAGGTAATAGCCAGTTGTTGGTCCTCCCTTAAATTTCTTCGCACCCACATAGACATTTTCTGTGTTCTCGTAGACATCTTGATATCCAAATAAATTATATGATTCTCCCGGAATCTTAAGTGACCATATCCATTTTTGGGGCTTTTTGGCTTCGAGAAAATTGATAGCCATAAAGACCAAAGCTATCGTTAAAATAATCACCAAACCAAATAATTTTAACTTACCGAATTTTTTCATCAAATCCTCCTATTCTCAAATTCTTAATTTTTCCTGTTGACCTCACAATAATAATATTATCCCTGGGCACCACCTCCTATTTTAAGGAATATTTCTGCTTCATTCATTTAATTTGAATTTTCTTCCATCAAGCACTTATCCCCACATTGACATCACAAGTAATATAAAACTTTTTGAATGGAGGTAGGTTAAGGTTGTGTTGTGATTTGGTTAAGATTTGATTGAATTATTTATTATCTATTTGAGGTGGACCCCAAAAATTGGACAGAGTGTTAAGGTAGATGATTTAATAAG